>JAISLW010000156.1 GCA_031277105.1 Planctomycetaceae bacterium
AAAATTGAATTTTTAGAGATGCCCCAGATTTTTTGTTTGCCTATCGGCAAAGTGCAGGCGAGACGCCTGTGATCATTTTCAATTTCTTGTTATAAAAAATGGTCTCACTTATCTCTCAAAACAACATCAGTAGCCCAACGATCCGTCAAACAATAACCTCAATTACCTCATGTCGAATGTGTGATTTGCGTATTGAACATTATCTTATGCAGGATATAATTTTTCGCCTGTGATTGAATTGCTAGCGGTTCAATTGTCATAAGTTAATATCAATAAAATTAAATAAATTTTTTAATCGTTCACGAAAATTTTAATCGCAAGATTTTAGGGGTTAGGGTGTAGGAATGAGTTTTTAATTAAGAGTTATGAATTTAGAAAAATAGTTTTTTGTTACAAAAAAATTGTCTCACATGTCTCTCCTGTCCCACTTGTCCCTAAAAATTTCGTTATGATGACTTATTAAACGAATTTCCGTGAACGGTTACTAACAAAACAACACGTAAAAATTATGAGTAGCGATATACAACAAATCCGTAATCTTGTCGCGAGTCAAATGGACAAGATAAATTTAATTCGTCAAGAAGTTGCGCGAACTATTGTTGGTCAGGAGGCGATGATCAATGGTCTTTTGATTGGGTTATTGACGCATGGTCATATTTTGCTTGAGGGCGTGCCGGGGCTGGCGAAGACGACGGCGATCAAATCGTTGTCAGACGTTATTGCGACGAAGTTTCAACGGATACAATTTACGCCGGATCTTTTGCCGGCTGATTTGGTTGGGACGATGATTTATTTACCTGGCGAGGGTTCTTTTAAGACGCGTAAAGGTCCGATATTTGCTAATTTTGTTCTTGCGGATGAAATTAATCGTGCGCCGTCGAAGGTACAATCGGCGTTGTTGGAGGCGATGCAAGAGCGGCAAGTTACGATAGGCGATGAGACTTATCAATTAGGCGGATTATTTCTGGTTATGGCGACGCAGAATCCAATTGAGCAGGAGGGAACGTATCCGTTGCCGGAAGCGCAGGTTGATCGATTTATGTTGAAGTTGCGGGTTACGTATCCGTCGAAGGAGGACGAGCGGTTGATACTTGATCGGGCGTTGACGAATGAGCGGGCGTTAGTAAAACCGGTTGTAACGGCTGACGATATTGTCAGGATGCAACAGATAACGGAACAGATTTATATTGATGAGAGTGTGAAGGATTATATTTTATCGATTATCAGGGCGACGCGTTTTCCGGAAGCGATGGGGTTAAGTTCGATTAAGCATTTGATCGAGTTTGGGGCGTCGCCGCGGGCAACGATTTTTTTAGGCAAGGGGTCGCGGGCGGTTGCGTTTCTGGCGGGAAGAGGTTATGTTACGCCGCAAGATGTCAAAGATATTGCGTATAACGTATTAAGACACCGAATTATTCTAACATACGAAGCGGAAGCAGAAGAAACAACATCAGAAAAAATCATCGAAAAAATCCTAGATGTAATTCCAGTACCTTAAATTTAACAAAAGAGAATTTCTAAAATCACAAATTTATTTTTTATTAACCACAGAGAACGCAGAGGAAATTTTTGTAACCGTTCACGAAAATTTAAGCGCTAGGTTTTAAGGTTAGGGATTAAGGCGTAGGGAGTAGTTTTTTGTAAGTAGTCATCTGTCGTAATTATTTTTTGTAACGATAATCAATTTAGAAATTAAAGACAAACAATTAAAATTTAATTTTGAATAGGAGTAAAAATTATGCAAGGTTATTATAGTCTTATACAATATTGTCCGGATTGGACTCGATTGGAGGTCTGTAATCTTGGCGTGCTGTTATTTTGTCCTGAACATAAATATCTTGAGGTGGAGATGGTTCAACAATGTGAGAAAAAAATTCATGCTATTTTGGGTAAAAATCACAGTTTGGAACACATCGCAACATTCAAGAATAGTTTTGCAAAGCGTATTTATGCGGAACGGAAAAATATTACTGTATTGGACGATTTCAAAAAATTTATTGCTTGTCGGGCAAATAGTTTTTTGATTACCGAACCGCGTAGTATTATGGTTACAACGCCTCAAGATGAATTGAGCGAACTATTCACCGAAATATTCGGTAAGGTACCGGTTGCCAAAAAAGAAAAACGTCCATCAATAAAATATGAACTCTTTAATGTTCTGCAAAAAAAAATCGGAGATAATTTGAATAATCTGGTTGCTCGATATCTTCCAGAAATTGAGATACCGGTACCTGGCGTCCATCGGACAATACGTCCTTGTGCCGGATTCATAAATGATTCGTTTAATCTTATTCTTAATGAACGTCTCACTCTGGAAGATTCATTCAGAAAAATGAGTTGCGATACGGTAATTGGTCAATTTCTCTACAATAAAGAAAATGAAATATGGGGAAAACAAAGTTTACTTATTCTTGCGGATATTGACGACGATGTTGAAATCAAAAAACAAATAGAGGCTTTTCGTCCGATGATGCGAACTCATAACGTTAATATTTACACAGATGTTGACAAATTAGCAGACAATATCAAAAATAATGCCAAACCATTACCGGATAAATTGCAATCTTATACTCAATTGGGCATTCTCTAAAAATTCATTTTGTGCAAAAAGGTAGGCGGTGTTTCGCCGTTGTGTTTATTTTTGGGCCGCAACACGTATAAAACAATTATTAAATTTTAATAATTCATAACGTGTAAAATAGATGTATTTTATACGTTGTGAAATAATAAAATTTATTA
>JAISLW010000185.1 GCA_031277105.1 Planctomycetaceae bacterium
CCCCCCCCCCCCCCCCTTGCCTAAATTAACACCCAAATTAACATTGGCTGTAACGTCAATATTCAAATTGACTTCGGCGTTGAGTTCTGACAAACAATTTGTCTTTTTCATGTTATTCTCCTTTACTGTAAAGGGTTAAACAAATGGTAAAAAATTTTTATTCGCAACCAAATCTAATTTCGCAAAAAACTTTTTTGCATAAAATTAAAAAATTAAATTCGCCGCA
Source organism: Planctomycetaceae bacterium (assembly GCA_031277105.1). Classification (GTDB taxonomy): domain Bacteria; phylum Planctomycetota; class Planctomycetia; order Pirellulales; family Thermoguttaceae; genus WRKP01. Next base: position 227 of record JAISLW010000185.1, read on the forward strand.
ATTAAACCAAACACATTTTTCGTTACAAAAAATTCGATCCACAGATTACCAGATTAAAAAGATTATTTTTAAAAATCTTTCTAATCTGTGGACAAAAAAATTGATCTCTTTTGATCTCAATTTTTGTAACACGAGGGCGGTAGTATAAATCATTCTGTAAAATAACACAATACCAGTATGCAAATATTTTCAGAATTTTTTTGATTTAAAAAAATTGATAGATTATGCGGATTATTTTAGGAACATGATGGCGTCGATTTGGAATTTTTCGTCTGGTTTTGATTCGAAGTGGAACTCTATCCAGTCGATGGTTTCAAATTGTGGATTATCAGATATAGTTCTGATCCAATCTTCTGAACCTTCTAGCGGTACGCGGTACGGCATCCAATTTCCGCAATTTCTTTTTGACCATTTTTCTTTTTCTGGTTGATATTCGAAGTATGCCGAGCCTCGTCCTAGTCTGATTTTCAAATTATCCAACGGCAACATTGCACCCGAATAATATTCGAATACGGAGAATTGCAACATTCGTCTTTTTGTCAAATTCCATGTTGAATTTGACGGCGCTAATATTTCTAATACGCCGGAGTGAACTGTACTTCCCCGTTTTAATGTGCAAACGACCATTTTGCCGCCTATAAATCTATCTTGTTTTTCTACGTTTACGTTGTGTCCGCCTCTGAATGCTACGCAACTTTGTTCTGTCAAATCTACTTCGTCTTCTAGCGCTATTCTTCTTGCTTCGTTTGAAGCGTTTGCGTTGTTGCTACGGTCAAATTTTATAATGAACGCCGTCAACATAATTATCGAAATAATCACCAACGGAATACTAATCGCCGTTACCCAATGTCTGCTTAACCAACGTATAAATTTATGCACCGGCGTTGTTTTCATTGCTTTCACCGGCACGTCGTCAAGCCATCGGCACAAGTCTTCATCTAATTCTTTTGCCGTCTGATAACGGTTTTTTGGGTCTTTTGCCATTGCTTTCATGCAGATTGCTTCTAATGCCGCCGGAATATTCATTTTGATTTCGGACGGTTTAATTGGCGACGCCGCTCTTACTTTTGCCAATACTTCACGCGTCGAACGTCCAGAAAACGCAGTTTGACCCGCAAGCAAATAATAAAGTATCGTACCTAAACTATAAATATCAGAATGCGTCCCTACGATGTTGTCTTCCGGCGACGCTTGTTCCGGCGACATAAACGCGGGCGTGCCAACGATAGCGCCAACCATCGTCAACTCCGAACGCGGATCAGATAATTTTGTTATTGCGGTATTGTACTCGTCTTCTTCATCTTGCTGCTGATGCAACGGTTTCGCCAACCCCCAATCCATTACAAGCGTTTCGCCATGTTCGCCAAGCATAATATTCGCAGGCTTCAAATCGCGATGAATTACGCCGCGCTCGTGTGCGAAACCTATCGTCTTGCAAATCGAAACCAGACGCCGCACCAGACTCTTCAACTCTTGTTTTGAAGGATTACGATGATATTCTTTGATTGCGTCTTGATATGTTTTGCCCTTAATCAACTTCATCGTGTAATAAGGCAAACCGTCTTTGTCAAGCCCTAACCAATGTATCGGCACGATGCCGGGATGTTCCAATTGCGCGGTAATCTCCGCTTCGCCGACGAACCTTCGCACTATCGAAATATCGTCGATTACTTCTTTATGCAATTCTTTCAAAGCGACGTCGCGTTTGAGGTGTTGATCGTATGCGATCATAATTCGTCCCATGCCGCCGCGTTGATGTTGACGCAAAATACGATGCACGCCGTAGCCGCCGACGTTTACACCGACGTTATCTTGACCTCCGACGCCGGCTTGGTTTATTGTTCCCATGACGCGTTTGGTCAAATCGAGATTTATCGTCGAGCCGAAACGGATACCGTCTGATGAAAACGGATCGCTTTTATTTGAGTTATTGCTTCCGTTGTTTATTGCCGGCGACTTGTTGGTCAAATTATTTGAGCCGAGCGTCGCAATTAGAGTCTCTTGGTCGTCGGTAACAACTGCGGCGTTTTTAGGGGGCGTAACTTGAGGCGTCGCAAAACTAGCATTGGCGACTTCAGGTTGTTCGGGCAATTTATTACTTGCTTTTACGCCGTTAAGGTCAAGATTGTCGTTATTAGTATTTGTCGATTTTTTCGGGCTCAGATTTGGATTCAGGTTAATAATAAAATCGTAAGATTCGCTTGGTAATTTTGGCGCAATATTTTCTGCATTATTTTGGTTTTTTGTATTATTGATCAAGTTGTCATTATTGATCAAGTTATCGTTATTGATCAAGTTATCGTCTGCGGTTTTAGTTGCGACTTGGGTTGGGGTATCGTTTATTGCGATAGTTGGGTTTGAGTTATTTGTGATAATTTTTTCGATTTGTAATTTTTCCGTTTCTAATTCGGACTGTCCGGTTTGTGAATTTTCCGAATTTTGCGCTGTGATTATCGGAGTTTGGTAAACCGACGATTGATTGGAATGTTGTTGATCGGGCAATGAAGAGTGTGCGTCAGAGGGCGCATGTTGCGGCAAGTATGAACCGTCCGGTCGATTGGCGAATTGCGCGCCCGATATTGTTTCTATAATACGACCGCAGCGATCGCAACGGACAACCGTACCGACTTGGGATTCGCCTATCGTCATAAAATTACCGCATTGACAAACTCTGTGTTGTGCCATATTGAAGAAAAAATAAAAAATGAAGGTTTTAAAATTTACGTTTACCGCCGCATGCCTAGCTTTCTAACGGCAAACCTTGACGCTTTAAAATCAAAATGAATTAAAGTACGAACAGTTTAAAGTCTGTTGTTCAACAAACGTCAAATTGCGTAATAATCCTAATATAACATGACAAACCCGTCAATAGATATACGTCTCATTCGTAAAAATTTTTCTTGATCCGATAACTCTACGGTTGATAAAAAATAGAAATCTCTGATAATTCTTTCTTGTAACCGCAAAAAATATAGAATAACATTAGGGTATCTCTAAAAATTCATTTTTTTTGCAAAAAGGTAGGTGGGGTTTCGCCGAAACTCCGCAATGGAGTTTATGATACCAATAAATTTTAATAATTCGTAAAGCCTAAAATATGTTTATTTTAGACGTGCAAAATATTAAAATTTATTGATAACGTAAACCGTAATGCGGCCCAAAATTAAACACTGGGCGAAACGCCGCCTACCTGGACAAATGAATTTTTAGAGATGCCCATTAGGGATATACTGTTCGTACTTGAAATTCAGCGATTTAAAAGCGTCAAAGCCTGCCGCCCGAAGGCAAGGCAGGCGAAGGTAAACGCAAGCTCAAGTGTGAACAGTTTAAAAGGGACAAAAGATAATTCTGGTTAATCTGTGGATTACTTTAATGACAATAATTTTTTTACAAAACATAAAATGAAACTTTACGCATTCATTACGCCAGGTATTCCTGAAAACAACGGCTATCTCAAAATCGGCGAAACTAACGACAACGTTGACAAACGAATCAAAGAACAAGGGCATACGTTAAATACAAAAATCGTCAAAGTCTGGCAAGACGCTATTCTTACCGACCGCTCGCATATCGATAAACGTATTCATCAATACTTGCGCGACAAAGGTTTTCA
>JAISLW010000229.1 GCA_031277105.1 Planctomycetaceae bacterium
TTACGATGCTAATAAATTTTGTTACTTCACGATGTTTAAAATATATCTATTTTATACGTTATGAATTACTAAAATTTAATAATCGTTTTATACGTATTGCGACCCAAAAAATAAACACAGCGGCGAAACATCGCCTACCTTTTTGCAAAAAAATGAATTTTTAGAGATGCCCATAATTAAAAATCAAGCCGGACTCAATAGATTTTTACTTTGTTGTCGTTGTTGTCTGAACTATGATTTTTATGATTTCAATGATTGAGTATGATTAATGAGCAGTATAAATATTCGGAATTGACGTCCAAAATAATCGGATGTGCAATGACAGTTCACAATACGTTGGGAAACGGCTTTCAGGAAGTTATTTATCAACTGGCGTTGGCAATAGAAATGAGTTTAGCAAAAATTCATTTTCATCGAGAATTTGAAATGCCAATATTTTATAAGAATGAACAAATTGGTATGCGAAGAGTTGATTTTTTTGTGGAGAAGGCAATATCGGTAGAGTTAAAAGCAATTGAAAAACTAGAAAATGTTCACTTTGTACAAGCAATAAATTATTTAGAAGCTTATAATCTGGAAATTGGACTGTTAATCAATTTTGGCGAAACAAGTTTGACCGTTAAAAGACTGACTAATCGAAAATATAAATCATAAAAATCAAATCAATCACACAAATCATAGTTCAGACAAAATGAAAACCAAAAACTGCTGAAATGAGTGTTTGAAAAATAATTTATTGAAGGAATGTAAAAAATGACGGTGCATCAGATGAAAAAGATTTCGGAGAACACGAATTATACGGCGGTCAATATTGGCAGTTTGGATAGTTTGACGACAAATTATTCTTTTATTCATGCCAAAACAAAGCAGGAAGTTAAAGGTAAAGTTTTTGTAAAAGAAGCGACAAAAGCAACAGGGACGGAAATTTCATTTACGGCGCTACCGCCAAAAAGCGAATTGCCCTATTTTCATTTTCATAATAAAGATGAAGAAACATACTTAATTTTGAAAGGAACAGGTTATTATCAAGTCGATGATGATTGTTTTCCGATTTCCGAAGGCAGCGTAATAAGAGTTGCGCCGCAAGGTAAAAGAGGATTGTGTAATACGTCAGACGTAGAAATGGTTTACATCTGCATTCAATCCAAAGCAAATTCGCTTCAAGAGCATACCGCCGACGACGGCGGACGAGTTGAATTTAATCCCAAATGGCAAATATAATATTGTATAAATTTTTATAAAGTTATAAAAATTACGTTAAAAAAATCATAATCCGGTTTACTTATTCAATGAGCCGGATTATTACAAATATTTTTAGTTATTATGAATTGTTTGATAAGCTTTTTTTGTTCCTCGATAGGAAAAAAGTTAATAATGAGCCTGAGCGGTTTATTTTTGATGATATTTCTTGTGGTTCATGTTTCGTTAAATTTGACGGCTTTATTTTCGAGTAAGGCTTATTTGGCGGCTTGTGAATTTATGGATACTAATTTATTAGTTCAAGTAATGGTTCCAGTGTTAGCGTTAGGATTTATTGTTCATATAATTTGTTCAATTATCGTTACGTTAAGGAATCAGACCGCTCGTCCAGTCAAGTATCTTGTCGTCAATAAGGCGGCGGCTTCATCTTGGGCTTCTAAGAACATGTTTGTTTTGGGCGTGATAGTTTTGGGTTTTCTTGGTTTACATTTTTTTCATTTTTGGGCAAAAATGCAATTACAACACATACTCGGTCAAGAAGGCGCTAACGCTTATAATTTATTGATTGAGTTATTCAGCAAGTGGTATTATTGCGTTTTATATATTGTTTGGGTAATTGCGTTATATTTTCATATTTCGCATGGTTTCTGGAGCGCCTTCCAATCTATCGGCATAAACAACTCAAAATGGTTGCCTAGACTTCAAATTATCGCAAAAATATACGCAATCGTCGTAACATTAGCATTCATTTCAATTCCAATTTACTTCTTCTTTGGCATACACTTTTTTGGTTTGCAAAAACTTATTATCTATCATGTCCAACTTGGCTCTTAAAACAACCAAACATAATTCGCTACAAATTTCCGTGAACGGTTACTAAAAAAATTAAACATTATCCCTAAATTATTATCCATTTTTAGAAGAACATATTCCTAATTAAAAAAATGATAAATACTCAATTACAATCGAAAGTTCCCGATGGTCCGTTGCATGAGAAATGGACGAATCATAAATCGAATATAAAAGTAGTTAGCCCCGCTAACAAACGTAAATTAGAAATAATAGTCGTTGGCACGGGTTTAGGCGGCGCTTCGGCGGCGGCTTCGCTTGGCGAGTTGGGTTATAACGTGAAGGTATTTTGCATATCGGACAGCCCGCGACGCGCACACTCTATCGCGGCACAAGGCGGCATTAACGCCGCAAAAAATTACCAGAACGATAACGACTCAATATATCGTCTATTTTACGATACGATCAAAGGCGGCGATTATCGGTCGCGTGAAGCGAATGTTTATCGTTTGGCGGAAGTTAGTCCGCTAATAATAGACCAATGCGTTGCTCAAGGCGTTCCTTTTGCCCGCGAGTACGGCGGCATGTTGGCGAACCGTTCTTTCGGCGGCGCACAAGTTTCACGTACATTTTATGCACGCGGTCAAACAGGTCAACAATTATTACTCGGCGCTTACGCAGCGCTTAATCGGCAAATTGCAAGCGGCAACGTCAAGTCATATAACCGGCGCGAAATGTTAGACTTGGTTATTATCGACGGTCAAGCCAAAGGTATTATTGCGCGTAATCTTGAAACGGGCGAAATTGAACGTTACGGCGCTCACGCAGTCGTTATTGCAACAGGCGGCTACGGCAACGCTTTTTTCTTGTCAACAAACGCAATGAATAGCAACGGCTCGGCAATGATCCAATGTTATAAACGCGGCGCTTTTTTCGCTAATCCATGTTACGCACAAATTCATCCGACTTGTATTCCCGTTCACGGAGAACAGCAGTCAAAACTTACGTTGATGTCAGAATCATTACGAAACGACGGCAGAATCTGGGTGCCAAAGAAACTAGAAGACGTTGAAAAATTGCGAAAGAAACAGATAAAACCGTCGCAAATTGCCGAAGCGGATCGCGATTATTATTTAGAACGCCGCTATCCGGCATTTGGTAATCTTGTGCCGCGCGACGTCGCTTCGCGGGCGGCAAAGGAACGTTGCGACGCCGGATTCGGCGTAAATGAAACAGGGCTAGCCGTGTTCCTTGACTTCTCAACTGCAATAGAACGACTTGGACAAAAAGTTATCGCGGAACGTTACGGTAATTTATTTCAAATGTACGAAAAAATTACAGACGTAAACCCGTACAAAGAACCAATGCAAATTTATCCGGCTATACATTACACAATGGGAGGCATTTGGGTAGATTACAATTTAATGACAACTATACCAGGACTATACGCAATCGGAGAAGCAAATTTTAGCGATCACGGCGGAAATAGATTAGGCGCTTCAGCGCTAATGCAAGGTTTAGCGGACGGATATTTTGTACTACCGTACACCATCGGAGATTACTTGGCAAAAGAAATACAAACGCCAAAAACAAATATTAACCACGAAGCATTCAACGAAACAGAAAAACAAATTAAAGAAAAAATAAACAAAATACTAAACATAAAAGGAAAACAACCAGTCGATGTTATACACAAAAAATTAGGACGCATAATGTGGGAATACGTCGGAATGGCAAGAAACGAAAACGGATTAAAAAAAGCCCTAGAACTAATTGAAGAAGTACGAAACGAATTTTGGACGGACGTTTTGGTGCCGGGAACAAATACAGAATTTAACCAAGAACTAGAAAAAGCAATGCGATTAGTAGATTTTCTCGAAATAGGAAAACTAATCGCACTCGACGCTCTAAACAGAAAAGAATCATGCGGAGGACACTTCCGAGAAGAAATGCAAACCGAAGACGGCGAAACAAAAAGAGACGATGAAAATTATATGCACGTCGCAGCATGGGAATATCAAGGCGAAAATAAAACGCCTATACTACACAAAGAACCGCTAACTTACGAAACCGTACACGTCTCAACCAGAAACTATAAAGACTAATTTATACAGATCGTACTTGAATTTCATTGATTTAAAAGCGTCAAAGCCTGCCGTCCGAAAGCTAGGCAGGCGAAGGTAAACGAAAACTCAAGTGCGAACAGTTTATAACCGTTGTATTTTAAATTTCGATTATTGCCCGCTGATTTTCAAGTACAAGCAGTTAATAACAAAAAAACGAAATTCAAAATACAAAAATTCATAACTAAATTTTTTAACAAAAATGAAATTTAAACTTAAAATATGGCGGCAAAAAAACGCAAAAGCAAAAGGCTATTTTGAAGATTTTGACGTTGATAATATTTCGCCGGATACGTCGTTCCTTGAGATGTTGGATATTTTGAATAACAACTTAATCAGCGCGGGCAAGGAACCGGTAGCGTTTGACCATGATTGCCGTGAAGGAATTTGCGGTATGTGTTCGTTGTATATCAACGGCAGGGCGCATGGACCGGACGAAGATATAACGACGTGCCAATTGCACATGCGTAAATTTAAGGACGGCGATTTAATAACAGTCGAGCCGTGGCGTTCGGCGGCGTTTCCTGTGGTCAAGGATTTGGTTGTTAATCGCAATGCGTTTGATCAAATATTGCAAGCGGGCGGTTTCGTCTCCGTCAATACAGGCGGCGTACCAGACGGCAACACAATACCAATCTCAAAATTAGACGCAGACGAAGCAATGGATGCGTCCGCGTGTATCGGTTGCGGCGCATGCGTCGCAACGTGTAAAAACGGCTCCGCTATGCTATTTGTAGCGGCGAGAGTTTCTGCGCTGGCAAAATTACCGCAGGGAAAAGTTGAAGCGCAACAACGCGCAAAAGCTATGGTCGCAAAAATGGACGAACTAGGTTTCGGAAGCTGTACAAACACGCAAGCTTGCCAAGCTGAATGCCCAAAAGGTATATCAATCGCACACATCGCAAGATTAAACAGAGAATTTCTATGCGCAAAATTAAAAGATTAAAATTCTTGTAACCGATCACGAAAAATTAAGCGATAAAGTTTAGAGATTAGGGAATAGGGGTTAGGAAATAGGGAATAGGGAATAGATAATAGGGAGTAGTTTTTTAGAAAACAGATAACAGTTTTTTGTTATAAAAAAATTGTCCCTCATGTCCCACTTGTCCCTCAAATTATTAAAAATAAAAATTTAAAAAAATATTGAATTAAAAATATGGATTGGATAAATAATCTTTTGGTTGGTAGTAATGTTGGTCATATTGTGTTGGTATTTTCGTTTGTCATATCTTTGGGAGTGGCGTTGGGGCGTATAAAGATATTTGGCATTTCGTTGGGTATGACTTTTGTGTTATTTGTTGGGATAGCGGCGAGTCATTTTGGGATGCAATTTCCTGAATCGTTGTATCTTGATGGGAAGGGTCATAGGCATTTTGTTGATCCGGAGGTTTTGCATTTTGTTCGTGAGTTTGGTTTGATACTTTTTGTTTATGCGGTAGGGTTGCAAGTTGGGCCTGGTTTTTTTACAACGTTTCGGACGGGCGGTTTGAAACTTAATTTGTTGGCGGTTGCGATAATTTTATCGGCGGTATTGATTACGATTGTGATACATTTTGTTAGTGGGATTCCGATGCCGGTGATGGTTGGGATTCTTTCGGGGGCGATTACGAATACGCCAGGTCTGGGGGCGGCGCAAAACGCTTATGCGAGTATGGGGCAGGATGCGAGCATTCTTGGAACCGCTTATGCAATGACGTATCCGTTGGGCGTAATTGGTATTATTTTATCGATTATTGCGATTCGGATAATTTTTAGGATAGATATTGACAAGGAGAATGAACTCTTACGAAGCGGGCAAAAGAGCGAGCAATTTGAAACGAATAAAAAAAATGAGAAACAAGTTAGCGACGAGCCTCATTTAATTCCGATATTTGTCGGGATTTTGTTGGGCGTGATTTTGGGGAGTATTCCGGTTTATATTCCGGGTGTTCAGCAGCCGGCTAAGTTAGGTCTGGCGGGTGGTCCGTTGGTGGTAGCGATTTTGATGGGGGCGTTTGGGAAGTCTTTTAGGTTTCCGACGCATATTACGCGGAGCGCTGTTTTGATGTTGCGGGAGGTGGGGATATGTTTATTTTTAGCTTGTGTGGGTTTGATTGCGGGTGAGAAATTTGTTGAGACGATTATGGGTGGCGGTTTATTGTGGGTTGGGCTTGGGGTGATAATTACGTTGACGCCGTTATTGGTTGTGGGGGTGTTAGCGTATGCGGTGTTTAAGGTAGATTATTTTACGTTAATGGGAATGATGGCGGGGAGTACGACTGATCCTCCGGCGTTATCGTATTCGGTGGGGGCGGTAGGCAATGACAAGCCGTCGGTAGGTTATGCGACTGTTTATCCGTTGACAATGTTCTTACGAATAATGACGGCGCAACTATTAATCCTGTTATTCACAAAATAACGTGCATGTTTGTAACAAATCTTAAAAGATACGCCAATTTTTAAAATTCAGAATATAGAATAAAATCAACGAGACAAGTAACCATCTCGCTGAAGGAAAACAGGCGAGACGCCTGGGTTCCTTCAGATTCGCAGGCGAAACGCCTGCTTCTCAGGATCGCGGGCGCCTCGCCTGCATTTCAGGATCGCGGGCGTCTCGCCTGCAAGCGGTTGTACTCAACCGCTAATGAGCGAGGTTTAACATCTCAACCGCCTTTTTGTTTGCCTATCGGCAAAGTGCAGGCGGGACGCCCGCGATCCGGTGTCTCGCCTGCTTTTCAAGATCGCACGCGGTTGTACTCAACCGCTAATGAGCGAGGTTTAATATCTTGGCGTCTCTAAAAATTCATTTCTGTCCCGTTAGGGACAACATGTTGGTAGAAAAACAAGGTCAAAAATATATTTGTCCCGCTAGGGACAACATGTAAATACTACCTTAACATTTATTGCGTCCTTAACGGGACGCTAAAAATTTGTATCATTTTTTTCTACCAACATGTTGTCCCTAGCGGGACAGATCGGACAAATATTTATTGTTACAAAAAATACCGGATCGCAGGCATTTTGCCTGGGTTCCTTCAGATTCGCAGGCTGGGCGGCTGTGTTCCTTTTCAAATTTTTGTTACGATGAATTGTCAATTACCAGATTTTGTCTTCAATTCTTATGATTTTTACTTCTTTTATATTTGGGTCGTTTATTGTTGGGTCAAGTTGTCTTAAATTTTCTAATGTGAAATTATTTGAGTCTGGCAATTCTTTTTTTTGATTTATATTTTTTGGCAAAGTCATTGGTTTTGGCGGCGTAGGTTTCATCAATTCTTCAAGCGATGGCGTTTGGAATCTTGGATCGATATCAATATCATTTTGATTTTGATTTTGGATTTGATTGTTATTATTATTTCCGTTATTTTGCGGCGCTGTTGTTGGTATTCCTATATCTGTTTTTTTCTCTTGCCATCCGTTATTTGTGAGTGATGAGTTATTTGGTATTGTATTTGAATTATTCATTTCATCGCCGTCAAGATAATTGAACGAACTACCCGAATTACAATCAATACAATCTGAATCAATAAAATATTTATCATAATAATTCGTCTTGCCATTCAAAATAGAACCGGCTCTATAAAGCGGTCCGGCATTTTGTACATTACCGTCAATTATCGCCGCCGGCATACAATAGTCATACTCCGAACCACACATCCGGCAACCAATAGGAAAAACTAAATTAAACAATAAAAATACTACTATTAAACGTCTCATAATTATTTATATATTGCCCGCTAATTAAACTACAACAAACACACGATACAAAAAACATACGACCAAAAACTTACAAACACAAATTAATGCGCTAATAATTTAAAAGGTTAAAGAACGATCCGTATTAAAGAAAATCGAAATTTTAAGCGACTATAAATCGTTCGCAAAATAATATCGACCGCAAAATCGTTATTATCCGCAAATTTTCTCCATTTTCGCAAAATTTATTGAAATTGGGTATCATTTCTAAAAATTCATTTTTTTGCAAAAAAGGTAGATGGCGTTTCGACACAACGTTTAATTTTTTTAGCCGCCTACTTGGACAAATGAATCTTTAGGGAACTTCTAAAAACTTATTTTTTGTAAAAAGGTAGGCGGTGTTTCGCCGAAACGCCGCAATACGTGTGAAACGATTATTAAACTTTAATAATTCGCAAGGTCTAAAATATAATTA
>JAISLW010000231.1 GCA_031277105.1 Planctomycetaceae bacterium
CAGGTAGGCGGCGTTTCGCCGAAACGCCGCAATGCGTACAAAATAATTATTAAATTTTAATAATTCATAACGTAAAATATATGTATTTTAAACGTTGTGAAATATTAAAATTTATTGATAGCATAAACTCCATTGCGGCCCAAAAAATAAACACAGTGGCGAAACACCGCCTACCTTTTTGCAAAAAAATGAATTTTTAGAGATACCCAAGCATGATTTCTCATAAATTTGTAAAAATAATAACACAACATTAAGGAGTTTTTAGAAGTTACCTAAAGATGTTTTTTAAAAGGAACACAACCGTCTCGGTTGCAAGTAACCAACGGCTACCAATAAAACAGTTGAAACAAAAAAGTACAAACCGAAACAATTACGTTCCTTCTTGCAGTTGTTTCAACCGTTTGCTGCCGAGACGGCTGCATTCCTTCTGACAATTTTTGCAATAAAAAATCTTTGCAAATAATCTGCTAACTATTTTCCAAAATTACCAACCGCCGCCGCCATACCCGCCCATTCCTCCGCCATAACCTCCGCCGCCATAACCTCCTCCGCCATAGCCTCCGCCGCCATAGCCTCCGCCGCCGTAACCTCCGCCGCCATAACCTCCGCCGCCGTAATTGTTGTTGTTTCCTCCTGTATTCAAATTCGTATTACCTGAGCTACCGTTGCCGCCGTCCGCCATGTTATATTTGAAAACTTCACGAATATCAGAAAAATACGGCGAAGGAGATAAACGCACATAACATCGATCCGCCGAAATAACAGCATTCGACATCAATTGCGTCCCCTCCTGAATCGTAGTAATCGTCGGCTGATAACCAATCACACTCTGACCAAAAACCGGAATATATTGACGAGCGCCTCCTAAAATTTGACCGCCAGAATTACCTCCACTAGCGCCGCCTCTACCTATCAAACTTACCGGCGCCGTATCAGAATTATTAGCGCCTGCCGAATAACTCCCCGTGTTCTCCGTAACTTGAGCTAACACGGCGTCGTTTTTGAATCTTCGCAAGACATTAAATTGCGATAACGCCTTTCGCGCAACATTTGCACGGATTTCCGCAATATCAAATTTTGCCTGCTCAATACTCTCCAACCTCCGCCCGTCATTCAAATCAAACGCTACAATTACACCGCCATCCCTTACCGGATAAGCCCTGAACTCGCCCTTATTAACGCCGCCGTCAACGCCAATAGAATCAACCGCTACATCGTCAATTTGATCGCCGTTATTATTTTTATTGGCGTTATTTTCGTCCGCTAAAGATCGTCCCGCAATAACGCCCGTGTCAACCTTGACATTAACCATTCCATTCGTCAACTTGCCCCAATCCTTGTGAATTACAACTTGATACGTTCCATTAAAACCTCGCGGGCAAATATACGAGACCTGTTTTTTACCCGATTTCTCCGTCAACGTTCCTACATTGCGAAACGGATTCGACTTCAACATCCCGCCCGCCAAAGTACGCGGATTCAAAAACCAACAACAACTTCCCGTCGGCTCAATAACCGAAATACTCACTCCCGCATTGCCCGTCCACTCTACCGTAACCACACAGTCCCGCAACCTCGCCTCGCGAATACTATTCGCCAACATACTCGCTTCCGTAAAACGCTCCTCCTTTTCCATCTTCGCCTTCAAAGTATCCATTGCGTCGTTTGCACGCTGAATTAATTTTTCGCCGTTTACGCTGTCCCATTCCCTTGATATGATCGCCAACGCCGCCATACACAACGCATTTTCTCCTGCTTTGATTTCTTCTTTTGACAAATATTTTTTATCTCGCAAATACAGATTTTCCGCCATCCTGAACGCAACTGCGTAATATTCAAATTGCGGCGTAGCAGAATCTAGCGCTTGCCAGAACAATATAAACGCTCTCTCTTGCAACCCAATCGTCTGCATAAACATCGCAACATTCATCAAATCCTCAACATCGACGCAAAAATCCGCCGCCGATAACACGGCCCGCTCAAGTTCCGCCTTCGGCGCTCCCGTAATATAAAGCGATAACGCCAACACCTCATACATCCAAGCGCTGACCTTGTCCGCAAGTATCGCCTCGCTAACTAGACTTGCAAGTTGCGACGCCGCTTTAATACGTTTCTCTTTCGCATTAGACGGACTCAATTCGTCCTTGAAAATATTTACAATTTCACGAATATAATTTTCGTCAACATCGTTACTCGAAAAAAATTTTTCCCAAAATACGTCAATATCACTAGCCGCCTTCGCCTTCTTGACAACTTCCATCCCCCGCTGCGACGCCGAAACAACAGCCACGCCTACGTTAGCATTACTCCAACCCTTCTCCGTAACAATATGCGGCTGTTTCGACGTATTCGATTTCGATTGAACGGACAAGGTTGAATTTTTAGCGGCGCCGGTTTTATGATTAACTTTTTTGTCAGCATTTTTGTCAAGATTTTCGTCAACGGCGTTTTTATTAGCGGTCAAATCAGTTTGTTTTTTTTTAACTGAAATTTGATCTGGAGCAACTGTTCCGGTTTGAGTTGCGTTAATTTTAGTTGAATTGGTTTTAGTCGTCCGTTTAATTTTTTCCGGCGGCAAACTATACGCACCTCCGCCGTAGCCGCCCATTCCTCCGCCGTAACCTCCCATTCCGCCGCCCATCATTCCCATTCCTCCGCCGTAACCTCCCATTCCTCCGCCCATCATTCCCATTCCTCCGCCGTAACCTCCCATTCCTCCGCCGTAACCTCCCATGCCGCCCATCATTCCTCCCATCATTCCGCCCATTCCTCCCATCATTCCCATTCCCATTCCGCCGATAGGTTGCGGGCTTACAGCGAGGTCGCCTATTGGGTAAACTTTAGACGACATTCTTTTTTTTGCGGTTTCGGCGAAAGTTATTAACAATACTTCGTTGTCGATACAAAATGATACGTCTTCGCCGCTGATACCGCCGAGCAATGATTTTAGTATATTTCGACATTTTACGCCTTGATAACTTACCGGTTCGGTAGCGATAATGTTACTGCTTGTTACGCCTCTCTCTACCATCTTTGGATCAATTCTTATATTTAACTTTTCATCAGTTTGTTTTTTGATCTGCTCAATCAGCGCCGCAATCGTATTATCTGAATCGCTTGTTCCGACAGTTATGTCGATTGATTTATCCAAAGCGTCTCTTAAACGTTGTTCTGCCGGCGAGATTTCTTTCAAGTCAGTTACTTCGTATCTTTTTTGGCGTCGTTCTTTTAGTATTAGCCATTGTTCGGGATCGATATATGTAATTGGCGGTTCTTCTGGAATCGGGACAAAAGACCGCTCTAAAACCATGTACGACTCAATAAAACCTACATGACGTTTATGACGTAACGTATTATATTCGTCGATATACGAAGTCATCATTGCGAGTCTGTGAGCGGTAGTCGGCGCCGTTGCGTCCGGCAACATATCCATTGCCGTCTCCGCTACCGAAGTCGCCGTCCTGTACTCGTCGGCTTCCATCAACGCATTAAAACGATTAAAAATCTGAATTGCTCTTGCGTCCGATTCTGCTATTGCTGCAAGATTTTCAATTTTTAGTTGTTCGACGTATTCGTTTGTTTGTATTTGCGTGTTTCTCATGTCGTTGTGGAATTTTTCGTTTTGCGTTTGTTTTAGTACGTTTCCGAGCCGGTCGAGCAACATATTTCGGTGATTTGGTTCTAGGGTTGAGTTTTCACGGACTGACGTCATCATTAATTGTAGATTTTGTTCTGTTCCAATCGGGTCGATATTCATTGTTTTTGCGGCTTTATTTATTGTAACGTTTACTTCGTTTTGTAT
Source organism: Planctomycetaceae bacterium (assembly GCA_031277105.1). GTDB lineage: Bacteria > Planctomycetota > Planctomycetia > Pirellulales > Thermoguttaceae > WRKP01. Next base: position 3,803 of record JAISLW010000231.1, read on the forward strand.
TTTTTGTGCGGAGATTGATCTTTCGATGATTGAGGTATCGACCATAGTCGGTAATTTTTCTGTTTTTTTTGCGTTGTTGTTTTCGTTATCGTCTTTATTATTTAGCATGGCGACGGGGTCGGAGTCTCCGGCGTAAGTTACGGTATTAGTTGCGTCGTCGTGTCGTGCGACTTCGAGGTATTTTACGGCTGTTTTATTTCCTGGATCGATTTTAAGTATATTTTCTAGTATTGGCATTGCTTGTTTTGGGTTTCCTGTTTCGAGCGAGACTTTTGCTTTTTCGAGTTGGTTGTATATATTTTCGATGAATACGTCTTGCATTATGTTAAATGCGTCGCGGTCAACGATAGGCAATGTCAAACCTCCGTCGCGGGCTGCATTTTCAACTAATCCTGCAATAAATTGTTTACCGTTTTTGATTATTTTTCCATCGGGTAAAATTTGTTTTTTATTTGGGTTAATTTGCCATGACAAATTTACGTCTTTGCCGGCGGTTTTACCGTTTAATTTTAGGTTGAACGGTTTCAAGTTAGCAACTTCGGATTTTGCGAGTATGATTGTTTCGCGGTCGCTGCGGATAGGTTGCAAGTTTATTGGAAATACGTCCCAGTTGTCGGGAAAAGATAATGAAGCCTGATCGATCCATACGACGGTTGCGGTAACGGCGCCTGATAATTTTTTACCGGCAATTGCGCTGATATTCGGCAATTCAACGCTTTCAAGTTTTTCATCGTTAGCCTTCTGTCGCGCTTTATCGATAGCGTTTTTAACGTCTGCGGAGAAGTTGACGAGATTGCCGCCGGTGTGGTTGGCGAATGCGGCGACGAAACTTGTATCTGAAGCGGGGCTGATTATGCAAGCGGTGAAAGGGATATTTTGGTCAATATAATTTTTGCTTTCGTTAGCCAAGAAAGGAATACTGACGCTTTTTGCCATGCTTCGACCGTCGCCGATATAAACGACGTCTTTTTTGGTTGCGTTATTATTTGGGTCGAATGTATTTCGCGCTTTTTCGACGCCTTTGGATAAATCAGTTGCGCCGAGCGGGATGCGGCGTTGTAATTTCTTTAACGCATTATTTAGTTCTGTTGAATTTTTATTTACGAATTCCGGCGTTAGCGCTATCGTATCGACATCCATTGCTAGAATTTGGACGCGTGAATTTTCGGGCAAGTTATCTATTGTCGCTTTCAATGTTTCAACTGTATCGGTTCGCGTTTGTCCTGATTGGCTTGCGGAAGTATCGATGAGAAAAACGACTTCGTTAGTTGCGTTATTTGGAATAGGAGTAGTGCGTAATCCGAGCGCTACGTAGCTTGTTTTATCCGGCGCGGTGTAAAATTCATATTCGGCGGTCAAATTTTCGACTTTGGCGGCGTCCGCAAAAGTAATTAACGGCAAGTTAAATATTATTGCTGCGGACGTAAGAAAAATCAGTAAACTGATTATGTTACTGATTACGGTAAAAGGTTTCAAAATTTCTGTAATAGTTTTCATTTGGTAATCTCCGTTAAATTTTTGGTTAAATTGCCGAAGTCTAGCGGCGGCGTTGGCGGCGCGTATGTTGCGACTCAATTTGGCAACATCGAGTCTAATAGTAATTTTGCATGCGACCGGCAGTCGCGACAAACGCAGATTCAATTGCTAATAGTTCAAATTATACCATACGCTTTCGATAATTTTCGGCGTAAAAAAAAAAACGCTTAAATTAAAATCTCTTTTTTGCCGTCAGATTAAATCAAATCAACCGATTAAAACAATTATAACGATTCTAACAAAAAAACAGACCGCCAATTTCCAAAAAATAAAAATTCCAAAATCAAAAATCAAAAAACAAAAACTCCAAAAATAAAAAAATCTGTTTAATCTGCGTAATCTGCGGATCGCTAAAAAACGATCCTTAGATCCGTCAAACTAAACAGATTTCTAATTTCTAATTCCTAATTCCGAATTTTCCTTGAACGTTTGTTGCAGGTTTTTACTTGATTCGTCGTTTTTCGATGATGCGGTCTCTTATTGTTCGGCTTCGATTATTGCTGTTGGAATTGTTGCTTTTTGAATTGCTTTTTGTACTGTTGTTTCCTTTTGTGCCGGATGCGTAAGGAGCAGATTTTGGCGTTTCTTTTGGGGCAATTGTTGGCGAACCTGGTTTCCATCCGGTCATTGGCTTAACATCAGATTCGGGATTTGGCAACGGCGTTGGCGGCGTTGTACCTGGCGGCGTTGGCGGCATTGGCGGCATTTGACCTGGCGGATTAAAAACGCCTCCGCCCGCATTCGGCGGCGTTTGACCTGGATTAAAATTTGCAACCGGAGCCGGATTTTGCGCCGGCGGATCAAGAATAGGCGTTGAAGTTGTATTAGATTTATTGTCGTTTACAATTTTAGTTGCGAGTACTTTGTTGCTCACGTTGCCAAGTTTAAGTTCTTTTTCACGGCGTTCTTGATCCGCCTTTCGTTGTTTCTCATCATCAACTTGCTTTAATGTTAAAAAAATCTCCGCAACTGTTGCCAGTCCGTCGTTATTTTTATCCAAAAACATGAACTCCGCAGCGATTCTATCATTTAATTCTTCGTTGTCGCCGCTAGCATACTCTAACATCGTCAATTGAGCGTCTTGATTGGCGTCGCGTTCAAAAAACCAAGACGGCACGCCCGCCGGTAAACGCTCATACGGAATAGACGGCTTGACCTTAACTAACGCCGGAATACTACTGACCGAAGACGAACCGCCTAAACCCACAACTAACTCGTTCATCGAAATACGCCCGTCCTTATTTTGATCCGCCCCATTAGCGTCAATCGATAAATTACTCCATTCGCCTTTGTCCTTGTCAAGCGTGCCGTTATGATTTAAATCAAACTGATTCATGATATTCCGCGCCTGAGCAAGTTTATCGTCATTCGGGTTTGTTTGCGCCGTAGCATTTGCGTTTGCGACGCTAGTTTGCGTTTTATCGCGTTCGCCAAATTGTAAAATCGCATCTCGCTGAGTTTCGCTTTCGCCAAAATACGGCACAAGCGGATCCGACGGCAAATTAGCAAGCGGCGGCGTGACTCCCTTATTCAATGCCGCAACCAGTTTCGCAAGTTCGTTAATGTTAATCGAATTTTGATTCGGATTACCGCCTAATCTTTGAACTAATCTGTTAATACTTTCGCGTCGTTGCGGGTCAGACATTTCGTTTTGTTCAATAATCCCGTTTTTATTTGTATCAAATTCGCGGAGGCGTTGAATATTTCTTTCGTTTCGTTCAGCGGTTCTTGCTTGCACGTCGATTTCAATTCCGCCGCCGCTGTTGCCGGTTCTGGCTGGCGTTCCGCCTCCAAAGTTACCGCGTGGAAATTGCGGTCTCGGCGCGCCTTCCGGCGGTCTATTGCCCCAACCGCCGCGTTCTCCGCGTTCTCCGCGTTCTCCACGTTCTCCACGTTCTCCACGCGGCGTACGACCGCCGCCCCAATTACCGCCGCCGCCAAAACGCGGAAAATCCTGCGAAAAAACCGCAGATGATAATATTACAATAAACGACAAAAATAAAATTAGTCGTAATTGATTCAATCCGCTTGCAACAGAATTGCCGTCAATTAAGCAGCCAATTAAGTTTGACGTAAAATTTGTTTTTACGTTTTTATGAAGTTGTTTTTTAATGATTATAGTTCTCATTGTTTTGATCCTTGATCTTGTTTGAAATTTGACTGTAAACTGCTCGTACTTGAAATTCAGCGATTTAAAAGCGTCAAAGCCTGCCGTCCGAAAGCTAGGCAGGCGAAGGTAAACGCAAACTCAAGTACGAATAGTATAAAACTGCTCGTAGTTGAAATTCAAGTACGAGCAAAATGAAATTACAATTTGCAAACCCAATTAAACCCCGCAAAAAATTTCAGGTTTCACCTCCAATTAAAAATTTCTTCTGTGTCCTCTTTTTAAAATCTCACGTCTTGAATGATTTATTGCGTCAGGTACAATACTTGACCTTTTTGTAAACGTTCACGGAAATTTTTTTAACCAATTGCGTATTGGCGAATTTTTAGATACCCTAACGTAATTTTTTGATCAAAAAAATACTCTAACGAATAGTTATACGTATTTTGTAAAAAACCGCAATTTAAAGTGCGAAAAATATAATTACCCAAAACTACTCCTTAACCCTTACGCGTAAATTCCTAAAACCTAGCGTTTACATTTTCGTGAACGGTTACCAATCTTTAATATCATACGAAAAGTATATGGAAATTCAACCTTTTACCGGCTATCGTTATAATCTGGACAAAATTAATAACCTTGACGACGTAATTGCGCCGCCTTACGACGTAATTGACGATAAACTTCAAGATGAACTTTATTCGCGACATCCTAATAATGTTGTCCGTCTTATTCTTAACCGTATTACTCCGACCGACGGCGCCGATGATAACCGTTATGTTCGAGCGGCGAATACGTTGTCCGATTGGATTGATAATAAAATTTTAGTCAAGGAAGTTCGTCCGTCAATTTACGTTTACCATCAGACGTTTGAATTTGCCGGACAATCGATAGTGCGTAAAGGTTTTATGTGTCGTTGTCTTGCGACGCCGTTTGGTTACGGCATGGTTTATCCGCATGAGATAACTATGAGCGGTCCTAAACTTGACCGTCTTATGTTGACGACGGCGTGCAAGATGAATTTTAGCCAGATATTCGGAATTTATCCAGACGAACATAACGAAATTCAACGCGGACTTGACGAGGCGATTATTCGTAACAATATCTCTCCAATTTCCGCAACCGACCATCTAGGCGTACAACACAAAATGTGGGTAATCGACGACGACGCGGCAATAGAAGCGGCAGTTAAAGGCATGTCGCCGAAACCGATTTTTATTGCGGACGGTCATCATCGTTACGAAACTGCTTGTAATTACAGACGGCAAGTTGACGAAATGGGTTTGTTGCATAGCGGGCATCCGGCTAATTATGTTTTGATGGTTTGTATTGCGATGGAAGATGCGGGACTTATCGTAATGCCTACGCACAGACTATTTACCGGAATCCCGCAAATGACAAGCGAAGAACTAAAATCAAAATTGTCAGGTAATTTTGTACTGGAAGAATGCGGCAATGGAATTGATGCGGCTGCTGCCGTTTGGGATAAAGTTAAACTTGCCGATAGCCAAGACGTAATGGGATTATTTACGGCAAAAGATAACAAATGGCATCTTACTAAAATTACGTCAAACGGAATAGAACTAATGGACAAAGTCGCAGCGGAACATTATGCGGAATGGCGCGAACTCGGCGTTAGTTTATTGCACAGGTTAATTGTTGAGACGTTGCTGGGAATACCGGAGCCGCCGAAACCAAGTTATGTTCATCTTATTGAGGAAACAGTTAGCGAATTTAAATCAAAACCCAACGGCGCTTATCCGCTAGTCGCTTTAGTGCAACCAGCCAATATAAACCAAATCAAAAATCTCTGCTTGCTAAACGACCGAATGCCCGCAAAAAGCACTTATTTTTATCCAAAACTAATCGCAGGCTTCGTATTCAATCCGCTAGACGAAACAATGATCTAAACACAAAAAAATAACATAACACAAACAAATAATAATACGACTCTAAAATAAATTTTAGAGTCGTATTGTTGTCTATCCTCCGAATATGTTTATTTTTTTCCCGTTTATATTTTCTGTTTTTCTGTAAATTTTTTCATTCCATGCGATTTTTTTGCGTTTGTCAAAAACGATTAAACAACCTTCATCGCAATTCAAAATATCCATGTAATTAACGATCTGCTCAAAACCAGCCTCAACGTATTTTTTGCTATGCCTTATTTTTAATTCGATAGGATATTTCTTTCCATCGTATATCAAACAAATATCTAGCCGCCCAGTTCCAACAGCCATATCACGAATAATTTGTCCGCCGCCGTTGAATATACGTTGAAGGAACGCCATCAAAACAAGATGAGACATCGCCTCTTTATAGTTGTTATGTTTCGTCCAGATTTCGCTGTTCTCACGCCAAAATTGTTGAAAATCTTCCAACAACTTAATCATATCAATACGACCGTCCGCAAAATAACGACTCAATTGATACGAATTATATTGCGGTTTCGATAAAACGGCTTGCGTTGTTGCGGATAATTTACGGATAATAACTTCAGCGTAAATCGGATTGGCAGGTTCGATTATCGAATTGACTATACGAATAAGACCCAAATCACGAGTATAAAAAAAATCTTCCGACTCAATATCAATATATTCGTCGCCCAAAATCATAGGCTCAATTACACGCCGAACTCGCGACTCTTTCAACCGCTCAAGTAAACTATCAATATGAGTAGGACGATTGAGAATAATATTTTGAATTGCACGATTGACCAACTCTAATGTTATTGGTTGCGTTTGATCCGATTGCAATATTTTTACAATCACTTCGCGAGCAATTGCGTTGACTAGCCAAGGTTGACCTTGCGTTTGATTCCAAACTAATTCAATTGC
>JAISLW010000238.1 GCA_031277105.1 Planctomycetaceae bacterium
GCATCAAAGGATCGCGGGCGTCTCGCCTGCATGCGGTTGTACTCAACCGCTAATGAGAGACGTTTAGATCTCAACAGCCTTTTTGTTTGCCTTTCGGCAAAGTGCAGGCGGGACGCCCGCGATCCGTTGGTCTCGTCTGCATTTTAGGATCGCAGGCGCTTCAGGATCGCAAACATTTCGCCTGGTGTTTCTACAGATTCGCAGGCGGAACGCCTGCATCTCAGGATCGCGGGCGTCTCGCCTGCATGCGGTTGTACTCAACCGCTAATGAGAGACGTTTTGATCTCAAGCGCCTTTTTGTTTGCCTTTCGGCAAAGTGCAGGCGGGACGCCCGCGATCCGGTGGTCTCGCCTGTATTTCAGGATCGCGGGCGAGATGCCTGTGATTCTTCTAATTTTGAATTGCGAAAATTTTAACGACTTCTTTATTTTCCTGCTGCTTCTTTTCTTTCTTTTATGATTATTTCTTGTATTGAATTTGGTACTTTTTTATATTTTAGAAATTCCATTGAGAACACGCCTTGACCTTGCGTCATGCTTCTCAATGTTGTTGAATATCCGAAAGTTTCCGCTAATGGGATTTCACCTTCGATTCTTGTAATAGCGCCTACGGTTTCCGTAACATTTATAATTCCGCGTCTTGAATTTAAATCGCCTACAACATTGCCCTGAAATTGACTCGGACACTCGATTTCCATTTTCATAACCGGCTCTAATAACGTAGGCTTCATTCTAGGAAACGTTTCTCTCAGCGCCGTTTGCGCACAAATTCTGAACGCTAAATCCGAACTGTCAACCGTATGAAAAGAACCATCGTCAACAAGCACACTCAAACCAACTACCGGAAATCCCGCAACAGGTCCCTTCTCCAACGAACTACGAAAACCCTTCTCTATCGCCGGAATATAATTCGACGGAATCGTACCGCCGACAATTTTTTCTTCAAAAATGAACGTTTCCGGCGTTTCAGCGTCTTCTGGTATCGGCGTCATTTTTCCGACGATATGCGCATATTGTCCGCTTCCGCCGGATTGTTTTTTATGTTTTATATCGAACTCCGCCGGCGCCGTTGGCGCTTCACGATAATTTACTTTCGGCGGCGACGTTTCAACATCGACCTTATACTCCCGCTTTATCCGCTCAACATAAACGTCCAAATGCAACTCGCCCATCCCAGCCATAAGCGTTTCTCCGCTCTCCGGATCAGTCGAAATAGACAACGTCGGGTCTTCCTTGCGAAAACGATACAACGCCTTACTTAATCTATCCGCATCCTTCGTCGCCTTCGACTTAATTGCAATCCGAATTACCGGCTCCGGTACATACATCGACTCAAGCGTGCAATACCCTTTCTCCGACGCAAACGTATCGCCGCTCGAACAATCTATCCCTATCACCGCAACAATATCGCCGGCGCTCGCAGACTCTACTTCTTCGCGGCTGTTTGCGTGCATTCTGAAAATTCTGCTAATCCGTTCTTTGTTTCCGGTGCGTTGATTGTAATACGATTCGCCTTTTTTGAAGGTGCCTTGATATATTCGGATAAACGTCAACGTCCCATACGGGTCTTCTACGATTTTAAACGCCATCGCAACCGCCACGCTATCCGGATCAGGTTTAAGAAGTAATTTATTGCCGTCGTCTTTAACGTCGCCGGATTTTTCATGTCCGCTGTGCCACGCAAAATTATCACAGTCTAGCGGCGACGGTAAATAAGATATAATCGCGTCAATCAACGGTTGAACGCCTTTATTTTTGTAAGCCGTCGCAAGAAAAACAGGCGTAAGTTGACGCGACCAAACTGCCAAACGAATAACATCGCGGATCAATTCTACAGGCGGCAATTGCTCCTCAAGAAGCAATTCCATCATCTCATCGCTGAACATCGCCAATGTTTCCAGCAAGTTATGCCGCGCAACTTCGGCGTCTTTGAGCAACTCCGGCGGTATCGATTCAATACGTAATTTCTCGCCTTGTTCGCCGTCGAAATAAATCGCTCGCCATTCGACTAAATCGATCACTCCGCAAAAATCCGCTTCTTTACCTATTGGAAGTTGCATCAAAACTGCGCCGCATGCAAGTTTTTCATTAAGTTGACCGACGACGCGAAAAGGATCGGCGCCAACGCGGTCCATCTTATTAACTAATGCGAGACGCGGCACTTCGTAACGTTTCATTTGGCGGTCGATTGTGATTGATTGTGCTTGCACGCCGCCGACAGAACATAGCACAAGCACGGCGCCGTCAAGCACCCGCAAACTACGCTCTACCTCAACCGTAAAATCAACATGCCCAGGCGTGTCGATTAAATTTATAAAATTACCGTTCCATTCGACTGTTGTCGCGGCGCTAGTAATTGTTATGCCGCGTTCTTGTTCAAGTTCCATGTGATCCATTGTAGCGCTGCCGTCGTGTACTTCGCCGATCTTGTATGACTTGCCCGTGTAAAAAAGAATACGCTCGCTAAGCGTAGTCTTGCCCGAATCGATATGAGCCGATATGCCGATATTTCTGAGATTCTTTATATTAATCATTATTGATTTATTCCGTTTTATTCTTCCGATCTATTACAATTTTTACAATCGTATTGTCAAACTGTTAGCGTTAATTCCGGTTACCGCCGTCCGTTTTTCAAAATAAAGCATTAAAAAATTAACGCCGAAATTTTATGAAAATTTTTTACATACGTATATCTTAAACTATTCACGTTAAATTTATGTTAAGAGCTATACTATTATCCGGCAATGTTATTTTTCGTTACAAAAAAACTCCGTACAAATTAAAAGTACAGAAAGTTTAAAAGATATGCCAGATAAAAATTTTAAACTGTTCACGATTAAATTTGCGGTTATTGTAAATTCAAGTTCGGCTGGAAACAGTCTATACTGCTTTATACTTGAAATTCATTGCTTTAAAGCGTAAAAGCCTGCCGTCCGAAAACGATGCAGGCGAAAGTAAACGCAATTCAAGTGTGAACAGTTTAAAATCTTACAAACAGTAAGAAACACAACAAATACGAAAACAGCCCAAAATTGTACACAATTCCTCACATCGTACAAGGGGGCTAGGAATAATAAGTACAGACTTTTTTAAACTATTCATACTTGAATTTGTGATTTATCGCCGCCTCAATATCTTTCTTGTTCCTCAAAATTGATGATACATAATTTGCTAAACAAATTTTCGTGAACGATCAATATTAAGGCAACTTCTAATAACCTGTTTTTATTTAATCGCCGAAAACACGAAATTTACAGAGAAGAAAATTTTTACAATTTATTTTATATCCAACGTCAATTATAATATTAAATGATATTTCGATTCCAAATAAAAATTTCCTCTGTGTTCTCTGTGTTCTCTGTGGTTAATAAAAATTCTGTGGTTAATAAAAAAAAATTTGTGGTTTTTAGAAGTTTACTTCGGCATGTCGAATAATTGATCATCGATCCGTCATTTGAAATTAGGGATATGGAAAAATATATTTATGTTACAAAAATTCGTCAAAAGAATCGCAACCGTTTTGGTTGCCGGCGGTCGGGACGACTGCAATTCAAATAATTAGATAGATTTTTTGTTACAAAAAATCGTTAGCTGGAACGCAGGCGTCTTGTCTGCATGCGGTTGTACTAAACCGCTAGTGATGGAGGTTTTTATCTCAACCGTTTTATCGGTAGCCGTTGACTACATGTAGCCGAAACGGTTGCGTTTCTGATCAATTTTTTGTAATAAAAAACCAGCTTGTAATTGTCTCTCAATTAGTAATTTTATTTTGTGTGTTCTGGTTGTTCTTAATATTTTAAAAAATGAAAAAAATCAAAGCCGCAACCATGACGGTGGACCGAACATCAGCCAACGCAGCCAATAGTTCGCATGATCGCAGCTTTGACTTAACACTAGATCAAATCGAAAAAACCTACGCCGGTCTCAACCCAATCCAGTAAGTATCACACAAAAAAACGCCCAATCATAGCGGCAAACCATGAATTAAACCGCTACTTCGTGATACAATTTAATATAGTTGCAAATCAAATGCCAAAAAAATACACACAAATAAGAAATAAAAAAATTAGAAAAATAAATACAAACAATAGAATATTTTACAACAAAAAAATTAATTTAAATTCCCAAATAAAATCTTATACAAATTAAAATATCACAAAAAAAACCATGATATTTCACGGCAAAAAAAACCGTCAAATATCACGGAAAAATACTGAATACAGAATTAAAAATTTTAACCTGCATAATCTATGGACAAAAAAATTTGATCAGAAAATTACAAAGATTATTCTAAATGGCGTCTCTAAAAATTCATTTGTTTAGGTAGCCGCCTACCTGGACAAATGAATTTTTATAGACGCCCCGTAGAATTAGAACGAATTGGAATAGTCTTGTAATTATTTTTGCGGATTATAGAATGTTACGCTCGTTTGATCTGGTTGTTTGATTATTATTGTCGAATATTATTATTGGTAACCATTAATGAAAATTTGTTTATTAAATTATATTTTGACAATTTTTTGCGGGACAAGTAGGACAACTTTTTATAACAAAAAACTTGATCAAATAATTATCGTTACAAAAATTCGCAGGATTAAAATCCGGTCTCCGCGTCGATTGCGATCCTTATTTCTATCACCTATTCATTAGCGCTTATTCCAAATATTCAATGTTTATATTTATTTCTTGTCAAGTTGGTTTTGAGCGTATATTGCGCGAGGAGGTTGGCGAACTTTATCAATTTAACGGCGCTTTTTCTCTTCCTGGTTTTGTTACCTTCAAAACGCCGGACGACTTAAAATCACACGAGTCTATCCGCAAAATAATATCAGATATTGCAAACCGTTCAATTTTTGCTCGCACGGTTTCAATTTCACTTGGCAAGTTAAGTTCTGATGATTTGGTCAAGTCGGTTTGGCGGCTTGTTTCTCAATCTCAATATTTTATCAACCGGATTCATGTTTTTTGTCGAGATCGTTTCGTTCCAGGTCAACATGGTTTTGAACCTTGTGTTCCGGTTGAGTTGAAGGAGTTGCATGGTTGTTTGACGGCAAGTTCTCCATTCCCTAAATTTTTAAGTTCGGACGCCGGTCAATTTAATCAACCTGCAATTTGCGGCGAAACTGTTTTAGACGTGGTTCGTATTGAAGACGATTTATATTTTGCGGGCGTGCATTTTGTTACGGACGATGCGCCGGTGCATGTTTGTTATTCCGGCGGCATAGTTCCAATTCAACTTCCGGCAAATGCGGCTTCGCGAGCATGGTTAAAATTTGAAGAAGGTTTATGGTGGTCAAAATTTCAAATCGGCAAAAATTCATGTTGCCTTGATATAGGCGCCGCGCCAGGCGGCGGGTCGCAAGTCCTATTATCACGCGGCGCAAATGTAATCGGAATCGATCCCGCAAAAATTGCCGAAAACGTACTCGCACACCCAAACTTTAAACATATTCGCGGAAGAATAAATCAGACCAAACGCTCGTTATACAAAAATGCACAATGGATAATCGCAGACATAAATGCGGCGCCAAAATATACGCTAGACGTACTAGATGATATTGCAAAATATAATCAAAATATAAACGGTATGCTGTTCACTCTAAAATTACCACAACTAAATTTAATAAAACAAATCCCAAATTTCATAAAACAAATAAAAAAATGGGGATTCAAAAATATCAAAACAAAACAACTCGTCTTCAATAAACAAGAAATAATGATCGCAGCAAAATAAATAGGGGTTAGGGGTTAGGGGTTAGGGGAACAATTTTTGTAACAATAAATCTACACCCTATCTCCTACACCCTATCCCCTTAAAATCTATCGTTTAAATTTTCGTGAACGGTTACAATTTTTTTATGCGTAATTTTTTGCGTACCAATTTATTGCTTTTTCTAAACCTTCGTCGAAATAGACTAGCGGTTTGTATCCTATTTTTTTTTCCGCCAACGCAATATCCGCTAACGAATGTTTTACGTCGCCTGCTCTTACAGGTTTGTAAATTGGTTTTACATTTTTTTGCATTAGTTGCTGTAGTTTATTTAGAATTTGATTTAGCGAAACAGCGGCATTACAGGCAATATTCATCGGTCGCCCGTCGCAATTTTCCGCCTTCGCATTCGCCGCCAACCAATTCGCATAACACACGTTCTCGATATAACAGAAGTCCCGCGTCTGCTCGCCGTCGCCATAAACTTCCGGCGACTCGTTCCGTAATATTTTACTAACAAACGCCGGAATCACAGCCGCATAAGCGCCATACGGGTCTTGCCGGGGACCAAAAACATTGAAATATCTCAATGATACCGTTTCCATTTTATATGCCGCCGCATACGCTTGCATGTACGCTTCACATGCCGTTTTGCTTGCCGCATACGGACTAATCGGCAACGCCGGCATCGTCTCAACTTTCGGCGATTCCAGTTGCTCGCCATAAGCCGAACTCGACGCCGCAAACACAACACGTTTCACTCCGGCTTTCTTAGCGGCTTGCAAAACCGTAAGCGTGCCATTGACATTCGCATCATGCGACGCAACCGGATCCGCAACACTACGCGGCACCGACCCCAAAGCGCCTTGATGGAAAATCGCCGCACACCCCGAAATCGCCGCTTCAACAACAGCCTCGTCCCGAATATCGCCCTCAATAAGATTTATCTTGTCTATTATCTCCGCAATATTTTCACGCTTGCCCGTCGAAAAATTGTCCAACACGACAACCTCATGACCCTTGCCCAAAATATACCGCGCAAGATTCGACCCAATAAATCCAGCGCCGCCGGTAATAAGATATTTCATCGTAAATTAAATTTGGTTAATTGATATTTTTCACGCTTGAAATTACGTTTTTTTGAAAATATGCGAAACGTGTTTGTCCTTAAAAAACAAGCATATTTTAAACTGTTCGCACTTGATCTTTCGTTTACCTTCGCCAGCCTAGCTTTCGGACGGCAGGCTTTGACGCTTTTAAATCGCTGAATTTCAAGTACGATCTGTAGGTAATCACGTCGAAAACAAAAAACGGGGCATCTCTAAAAATTTATTTTTTACAAAAAGGTAGGCGATGTTTCGCCACTGTGTTTATTTTTTGGGCCGCAATGGAGTTTATGATACCAATAAATTTAATAATTCATAAAGCCTAAAATATGTTTATTTTAGATGTGTAAAATATAAAAAATTATTGATGGTATAAATCGTAATGCGGCGTTTCGGCACAGTGTTTAATTTTTTTAGCCGCCTACCTGGACAAATGAATTTTTAGAGATACCCTATTGTGATTTTTAAAATGTTCTCACTTTAATTTACAATTTAACTTCGCCTGTCTAAATTTCGGGCGGCAGTTTTTTATGTTGTTAAATTGCTGAACTTCAAGTACGAGCAGTTTAGAGTTATGCGTGAATAATTTATTCCATTGGAATAGCGCCTGCGAGTAGTTCGGCAACTCGCACGCAAAAATTTTCATTCATTACCAGCACCTCGCCCCTTGCAAGCAGACGTCCGTTGACGTAAATATCAACCGGATCGCCAGCCGTTTTGTCAAGCGGAACAACCGACCCCTTCCGTAACTTCAACACATCCTCAAGATACATGTCAGTACGCCCAAGTTCGATCTTGACATTCAACTCAACTTCGCTAATTTGATCAAGCGTTGCATGTTCGGCGCTCGGAACTGTACCGCCAAATTCAGGAAATTGAAATTCAATTACTTCTGTTGGAATCAAACGCTCATTCGCAATTGACTGAATAGATTTTTCAGCCCGTTCAAGCAAATAATTCAAATCTCCATGCGGCAAACCTTCTTCGTCGTCATCGCCCATGTCTGGCATTGACGTTCCAAAACCGCCGCCAAGTCCGCCGCCGTCGCCGCTGATACTGCTATAACCGCCTGTACCAGACGAGATTGGGGTTGTTGGTTGTGTTGGGTCGTAAGGGGTTGACGGAACAAAAGTTGGTTCGGATGATACGGTAGATTTAGATGATGAATTACTGCCAAAAAGAACATCTAACGCCGCTTGATCGATAGGACCGACAGATTTTGATGGTTCTTTGCCGTCTATATTTGAATTTTGAAACAGGGCGTCGAGATCGTTTTGATCTAGCGGACCGCTTGCGGAAGGTTTGTTTTGTTGCGGCGTTGCGTTTTGCGTATTGCCTGTCACGCCGCCTAGTAAAATGTCGAGATCGCTTTGGCTGAGAGCGCTATTTGTTTGCGTGGAATTTTCGGGCGCGGGTTGATTTGTGTTATTTTTTCCGCTGTTATTAAATAGAGCGTCGAGATCGCTTTGGCTAATTGTGCCGTCAGCCGCCGGACTTGTTTGATCCGTATTGGCGTCGTTTTTATTTTCGGTATTTCCGCCGCCTTTAAGCAGACGTTCTATATCGCTTTGGTCTAATACTCCATCTTCGCTCATGATTACAATCCTCTAAATATACCGCTCGTACTTGAAAATCAATGATTTAAAAGCGTCAAAGCCTGCCGTCCAAAATCTAGGCAGACGAAGGTAAACGCAAATTCAAGTACGAACAGTTTAAACTATTTGATAATTATTCAGCCGTATTTTTTGATATTTGATTTGATTAAGTTTGGTATTATATTTTTATCATCGTTGGATGTATGTCAATAAAATCCGCATAATCTGTTGATATAATTTTGGGCAATTATTTTCAAACAACTACAAAAAATATCTATTGTCGCATATTGTCTAGTATCGGTGAATTAAAATAATTTTTGGGGTAATTATTAAAAATTATCGATTGGGAAAACTTGTTAAACTGTTCGTTTAATATTTTGGTTTGTAGGTACGTTATCAAATCTTATCGAATTTAATCAAGAACACCTTAATTCAAAAGATAATTTCGGATTGCGTAGTTTAATAATTTTACAGAAACCAGTCAATCGCAAAAATAAAGATTTTAGGCAAAATATACGGATCATACTTAAAATTGCGATAATACAGGAACATTGCAGGAACATAGACTGATCGTAAATTTGATTTTTTGTAACAAAAATTGAGGAACGTAACCGTCTCGGCTGAACACGAAACACAAACATTCCGAATGCAGCCGAGACGGTTGCGATCCGTCAGACGATTTTTTGTAACAAAAAAACACACAAAAGTTTTTTAAGCATGACAACAAAGTTTAATCAGATTATTTTGACCAACGACCAATTGATAAAATAGAAATCACCAATCGCCAAAAAAGAAATCTGAAAAATTTCAGCGAGTAATGTGTGCGGCGACGTTTTGTATTTTTTATGTTTTTGCAAAAACCTTTACATGCTTGAATGAAATCGGTGTATTTTCTTAATATGTAGCTGCCTGCCATAAAAAATCATAAAGCGGTTTCAACAGAATAAAACGATCTAACAAAAAATCAACAAGTTTAGATGAAAAAAGAATTTTGTCAGGATCGCGTTGACCAAGAACCGCAATAGATTTACTTTGATACCATTTATCAATTATCGCCGGATAATCAGATTTAATCCGGCGTTTATAACAATCTGAATCTAATTTAAGATTTCTACTCTTTTGTATCGGTTCAATAATTTTACGAAAATGTTCCGGTTTATCATCGATCATAGTTCGGAATTTTCGCATTGTTGCCGCCGGCGCTGAATACATGCCCATTCCAAACATGTATCCAGTTTCTTCAAATTGAAAAAAATATGTAGGCGTTTCCGTCCAACATTCAACATTACGCTTAAAAGCAAACCAGACTCGCGGACGATAAGGCAACTTGTCCGCCGAAAAACGCGTGTCCCGATATATCCGTGAAACTACACGATTCGGAACCGTTATCACCAACGGATCAAGCTCCGACATCATCGGCGAAATTGAATTGACAAGTCGCTTCATCGGATCAGAAATAAAACGAATATATCTCTCGCGATTTGCATGAAACCAATCGCGATTATTGTTGCGATGCAGATCATGAAAAAATTTAATACCGGATTGAGAGAATCCGTCGAATGATGAATTATTATCAAAATTTACTTTTTTTGACACGACAGTTAATTTGTAATAATACTGATTTTACTTGTAAACTCGGCAATTACTGACAAAAAGCCAACAACGATAGGGCGTCTCTAAAAATTAAAATTTTTGTAACCTTTCGCGGAAATTTGTTTAGCAAATTACGTTTTGGCAATTTTTTAGGGACGAGTAAGACATGAGGGAAAATTTTTGTAACAAAAAATCCGTTCTCTCGTTTTCTAAAAAACTACTCCTTAATCCCTACTCCTTAAAACTTGTCGCTTAAAATTTCGTGAACGGGTTATATTATTTTTAATCAGGTATTCCTATGCAATTTACTTTGCGATCAATTCTTTTTAATAAACTCCGCAAAACACGGCCGGGACCGACTTCATAAAATGTATCAAATCCCAGACTCAAAAGATAACGCATTGAATCTTCCCATAGAACGGGACTTAAAATTTGTTGTGTAAGTATTTGTCTAATCTCATCGGGTTCAAAATGCGGTTTAGCATCGACGTTGCTTATTACAGAAATTGTTGGTTTAGCAATTTTTATTTTTGCTAACGCTTCTTCTAATTTTGCGACAGCCGGTTGCATCAAATGCGTGTGAAAAGCGCCTGCAACCGCAAGCGGGATCGCATGGAATTTTTTCAAGGTTGAAAGTTCCGCAATTCGCTCGCAAGCGTCAAGCGTTCCCGAAACGACAATATTGCCTGGGCAAAGAATATTTGAAACTTGTAAAACGCCGTTGCCGCGATTCTCATTACACAATATTTCAACATCCTCTAACTTCTGACTTATTATACTTACCATACCGCCGGCAACCGCATCCGAAGCGTCTTGCATTGCTTCGCCGCGACGTTGCACAAGCCGAAGTCCGTCTTCAAAACTAAAAGCGCCCGCAAATGCCAACGCCGTATATTCGCCAAGACTTAATCCGGCAGTAGCGCCGCAAGCCGCAATCGCCTCCGGCGACTCTTTACGCAAAAACTCAAGCGCCGCAAAACTAACCGTAAATATTGCGGGTTGACTTATTACCGTCGAGCCAAGTTCTTCTTCGGAACCGGTAAAACATAATTTCGCTAAATCATAACCGAGTACAGAACTTGCGCGTTCAAATATTTCGCGTGCAAGCGGAAAGTCATCGTACAACGACCGTCCCATACCGACAGTTTGCGCCCCTTGACCTGGGAATAATAAAGCGACTTTCATCTTGACTTAATTGCTGGATTTTAGAATTCGGTCAAACACGAATCGACATTTTGTTTATTGAGGGTTTATGATTTACGTTTATTCTTTTTTACTTTTGGTTCAAGTACTTTTCGATCCATGTATGTGCCGCATTTGGGGCAAATTACATGTGAAACAATTGCCGTAGAACACTCTTTGCAAAGTGTAGTTTGTATTAGCGCCTTATGATCGTGCGACCGGCGTGAACCCGTGCGGGCATTGCTATGTTTTCTTTTTGGAACTGCCATTAAAACACCTTATCTAAATTATTTTCAAATTCGCTTAAAAACTCACACAATTAAACTACAAACAAATAAATCTCCATAAACGGATCAAATTTATACGTATCGTCTTGAAAGTCGCAATGTAAAAACGTAAAAGCCGCACTTAAAATTTATAGGAAAACGCCCGTAAACAAAAATTCAAGTGTGAACAGTTTAAAAGTCTAGTTATGATACAAAGAGTTTGTAAACTGTCAATAGGAGGTTTTCTAAATTCGTAGTTCAGAATTAAAAAAATCTAATCTATTCTGCGTAATCTGCGGAACGCTTAAAATCGATTCGCCGGTTAGGCAGATTAGACCAGATTATTTGTAACCGTTCACGAAGATCCGTTTAGCAAAATACATATTGACAATTTTTTTAGGGACAATCGGGACAATTTTTGTAACAAAAAATCTGTTCTCTAGTTTTCTAAAAAACTTACTCTCTACCTTCTACTTCCTAGATTCTAAAACTTATCGTTTAAATTTCCGTGAACTGTTACGATTACTTTTTATGGATTCGTGAAAATTAATCTACGTGTGAAAAACCTAGTCCGATTTCGTTTAGTTTTCCGCTTCCGAGTCGTCCGTTTTTTATTATGAACATTGACGGATATTTTGATTCCCATTTTTTATTTGCGGCTGGACAATATTGTCTTCCATTACCTTCAATAGCGGCAACGGCAGGAAATCTGGCTGACAAAGTTGCCGAATGTAAGAAGGAAGCGCCGACGCAAGTTAAATCTTGCACGCAAAGAAACATATTATATTTTTGCGCCGCTGCGCCTATTAGTAGCGCTTCCGCTTGCCCTTTGCATGCTTTCAGAGCAACGCCGGAATATCCCATCTTGCGGCTATCATGCAACGCCTCTAAGTCAACAAGCGATTCGTCGATTACGACCGGTTTAATTTTTGCGGCTTTGTGCATTTTGTTTTCGGGGAATGCTCTTAAATTGCGGTTTGTCGGCTGTTCGATGTATTGCAAACGTTGAATTGCATTTGGCGCTTTCAATTTAATTTTGTCAAGAAAATTAAGCACATACTCAACATTATCGCAACGTTCATTGAAATCAGACGAGTAAAACCATTCTTTGCATCCGCGTTTTGCTTGCACGTTTTCGCAAATTTTATCAATAGCGACTACGCGATCAACATCCCAGTCCAGATCGTCGCCGTTTAATTTTATTTTGATATGAGTTAAGCCGTTGTAGTTTATCCAGTCGGCGAAATGTTCGGGCAAACCGTCGTTAAGCGGCAATTTGACGTCGGCGGAAGTAAGCGGATCAAGCGCCCCAACAAGATGATACAAGGGCATATTATCTTTAGGGTCGCGCAATGTATATTGATCCAAAAATTCGCCTTTGAAATCATCGCCTAAATAATACGAAAGATCGCGATTACAAAATTCCGCAGACAATACGTTATAAGAATTAAGATTTAGCAAACGACCATAAGCGTCGAATACGGCGGCTTCAAACGGACTAGCGGCTACAAGTTGGGCTAATTTCGGAATTGGTTCGGCGAGTTTAGGCGTTGAGTTATGCAAAATATTTTCGGCGATTTTATTGTAAGATTTTGCATAATCGTAAGTCAATTCAAGCGGATGCCCAAATTGCTTGAAATTATTTGCCTCTGCTACAACTTTTTTACCAAATTCAATCATAACTTCGAGTGCAGTTTCAGGCTCAGTTTTACCGCCTGGCCAAGCCCAAATGTTACCCATCGTCATTGAGCCGAAACCCGTAGCTGTTTTGCCGGATTTTGTTGCTACCTTGACCGAAACATCAAGCAAAACAACATCGTTAACCACGCGACCGCCAAATTTCATCGGACTACGATAATCGAACCTCTGCGTCGAACTCGAAACTTCAACAATCTGAATATCAGTCTCTTTCATTTTTTTTAATTTTTTAATTTTAAGTTTTTAAATTGTTAGTACTTTAATTTGCGTTTATCGTTGTCTGCCTAGTTTTCGGACGGCAATCTTTTTACGCTTTTACATCAATGAATTTCCAGTACGTGCAGTATTAAAATCACTCATTTAAATTATTTCGCTAAACTCCTTCAACGAGGCACAAGTTACCGCTTGTTGCGTA
>JAISLW010000248.1 GCA_031277105.1 Planctomycetaceae bacterium
AATATTTGTCTCATCTGTCCCGCTAGGGACAACATGTAAATACAACCTTAACCTTTATTGCGTCCTTAACGGGACGCTAAAAATTTGTATCATTTTTTTCTACCAACATGTTGTCCCTAACGGGACAAATATTTATTGTTACAAAAATTGTCCCGATACGGTTTACACACTGTCCACTAAAATCTTTTGTTTAAATTTACGTGAACGATTACTAATTTATTAAAGGGCATCTCTAAAAATCATTTGTCCAGGTAGGCGGCGTTTCGGCACAGTGTTTAATTTTTTTAGCCGCTTACCTGGACAAATGAATTTTTAGAGATGCCCAATAATATAATCAAAAAGATTAAACGACTTTGTTTGAACTAGCGAAATCAAATATACCGCCCGTACTTGAAAATCATTGAATTTCAAACGTGAACAGTATAGTCTGACGTAAACGTCTGTCAATATTGCCCACAAAAAAATCTTTTTAATCTGCGTAATCTGTAGATCGCTTTTTAAACGATCCACAGATTACACAGATTAGAAAGATTTTTTTAGGGACAAGTGGGACAGGAGGGAAGGGACAAATGGGACAATTTAGAAGGATCGCAGGCGTCCGCCTGCATGCGATTGTACTCAACCGCCAACGAGCAAGGTTACATCTCAACCGTCTTTTTGTTTGCCTTGCGGCAAATTGCAGGCGAGACGCCTGCGTTCCTTCAGATGATTTTTTGTAACAAAAAATTTATTCCCTTAATTCCGAATTACGAATTAAAAAATTGTTCTTTATTTTTTCGATTTGGTGAAGGTTATTTTTTTACCATTTCCATGTTGCGGCAAAGTCTATATTTCCGCCTTTTTGATTTCCGGCGTATCCGGTTAATCCTGCGTTTAATTGGAATTTGTCTCCCTTTTTGTAGATTAGTCCTATTTCGCCGATTCCATAACCGCCGCGTAAAGCAGTACCGTCAAAACTTCCAACCCCAATCGCATAACCTTTAGCCTTGCCGTCAAACTCATACTCATAGCCGCCGCCCCAATACCACGATAATTTTACATCGCGCCGTTGCGTAAATCGCGCCCCCAACCTAATACGATGCGAATTGATTTCATCAAAACGAACCGTTTCCGAATATTTTGATTTATTGTCGTCAGTTTCGTAATTCCATGTTATAGTATCGCCTGCCATATACGTCCAACCATATCGACCATATAAATCAAATAATCGCCTCTTGCCTATTTTCCATTGCCGCATTAAACCCAAGTCAACTCCCACATACGCAGAATCTATATCATAACGCATCTCAAAATTCGTATCGTGAATATTTACGTCGGGATTGTAATATTCGTTGCGCAAATTACCGCCGCGTACAATACCGTCAAATCGCCAGCCGCCTTTGATATAACGTTTGACAAAAATACCGCCGCCCGTCGCCGTAAGCTCGCCGTCGCCGCGAAAATCAGGACTACGAACAACCTCCGGTATATAATTGTAAGTATCATAATCCGCACAACCAGAATCAAAAAATACGCCCCAAAATAACCTGCTACAACTCGACTTCCGCTGAAACGCAAGACCAACCTGAAATACAGAACCGCGCACGTCAAAATTTGAACCGCCGCCGGTATCAACGCTATACCAATCGCCTCTGATACTCGCAAAAGGAGTCGTTGTCCAATTGCAAACGCTATCGCAATCGCCGCAAGGATCGCATTGAGGATCAATCTCATAAAGATTAGGCAATGATAAATGACCCAAAAATGATACGCCGGTTACACGCCCCTCCGCAGGAGGAACAAGCTCCTTCGCAGGAGTAGGCGTAACAGGAACTCCCTTCGACAAAGGCAAACGAGCCGTAAGATAATGACTATTTATTAAACTCGCATCATCATGTTCGCCGTTCAAGTCAATTATAAAATTATAACCTCGCAATAATCCCTGACGAGCATAAGCAATAAAATTACCATCGGCGTCTTTTTCATTGGCTAATTTATCGGCATTGGCAAATTTTGTCTGATTGTTAGCATCACTATCAATTGCGTCGATCAAATAAAACCTGTCGCCGCCTACAAGTTCTTTATCGCCAAGAAAATTCTGCAAATGTACTGTTGCGCCGCTGAGATCGATTACGTTGTCTTTATCGGGAGTTTTGATAGTTAGTAGCGGAATTTTACTACTGTTTGGATCAGAAGTATAACTATCAGGCGTTGTTTTATTATCGTAATAATTTGTGTTATTCAAGTTGAAGTGTAGGTCGCCGTTAAAGTTTACGGTTGAATTATCATTGGACTTGGACAAATCCCAGTAATTATGACCTTCGACGTTTAACCATGCGCCTTTGTTCAACTTAACCGAATAATTTGGAGCGATAAGTTGCATTGTGGATACTTCGGAGTATTCGCCTTCCGACCATTCTTCGCCGTAGTTTATCAAAGTTGTACTGCTATTTTTGTCAACGAGCGTTGTTGTACTTCCGGCGAGCATTGTTATTGAACCGGAATTAGCGTCGTCAGAACTTCCGTCTTGTTTGAGTAAGTCGAATTTATTTTCGCCAGCCCAAATTAGCAATCCTGATGTAGCGCCGTCTTGTCGTCCAACGTCCATATTAAACGTGTAATTATTACCGGTAGCGTTTTGTTGCGAAACAACAATCGGATCAAGCAATAAAACAATCCCACTCGCCGACGACGCAACTACCAACCTCGCATCAGCCGCCGCATAATCAGCCTTGACTTTATTACTATCAGTTACATCAACATACGGCATTGTTCCAAAATAAAATGAATTGTAACGATCAGATTGACCATTTTCATGGATAGCATTTTGGTAAAATATAGTTGCATCTTGTTGTTTTTTAGCGGTTGACGTTACAGTAACAACATGTTCTTTGTCGCTGTTGTATAAAGTTGCGCCGGTATCTATCGTAATTGCGCCGTAAACTTTCGCTGCATATTGACCGTTAGTGTAAGATGAATCAATTGTGTATCCAGGAGAAGAAACCGTCGAATAAAATTTATTTGCGCCAATAAAACTATCTTTAATTGTCATTCCTCCGGCGGCGCCGTAACTGTAAATTAAACCGCCCATAATTTGACCGTCAGTTGCTGTGATGTTATTACCCAAAATAACAACGCCGTCAATCAACCCAATTCCTCCATGCGGAGTAACAGTATCTGATTTTGCCGAACCCGATGCGCCAATGATTCCGCCGCCGTCTATCCATTTAGCGGAAGTTACAGTATTAAATTCAAAAATGGTATTTGCAATGCTGTTAATTTTTGCAAGACTATCGCTTCTAACGCCGATAATTCCGCCGCCTTGAATATGATTAGTCGTAGTTGAAATTTCATGTAAATTAAAATTAGCGTCGGTTATTGATCCGATTGTTGCGTTTCCGTTATCGGAACGTACTCCGATGATACCGCCGCCTTCAAGAGTTTCTGCTTTTACTGTATTTTGTAAAAATGTTCCAGCGGCTTTTAGTCCTGAAATTTTATCAATACTTGCGGCGCCGGTATTAGCGCGAACTCCGATGATACCGCCGCCTTGTAAATCGCCTGCAACAGTTACGTTTACTGAACTAAATTGAGTATTAGTAATTGACGCAATACTTGCGTAATCGTTGGTATTTGCACGAACTCCGATGATACCGCCGCCTTCAAGATTTTCATTGACTTTAATTGTCCCGCTTACAAATACGTTATTTGTCAATTCGCCAATTAAAGCGTATCCATCAGTAGCCTCTACTCCAATAATCCCGCCGCCCTTTAATGTTTGCGTGGTAACATTACTGTTTGTAAAATTATTTCCGGTTAATGAGATAATGCTCGCCAGACCTGCATTCGTTTTGACGCCGATAATTCCGCCGCCGGTAATTGAGTTTGTAGTACCTGTTGTTACGTTACTGTTTGTAAAATTATTTTCGGTTAATGAGCTGATGCTTGCCGCTCCGGTTTGTACATATACGCCGATGATTCCGCCTCCGGTAATATCTGTTGTTGATGTTACTGTATTACCTGTCAACGTATTTTTTGCAAAACTTCCAATATTGGTTGTAATAGATTTTGCCGAAACGCCAATAATACCGCCGCCAATAATTGCGTTACCTTTAACGTCAAAATCTTGAATAAGATTACCAGATACATTTGGTAAAAAACTTGCAGAACCTGTTCCTTCTACATTAACTCCGATTACGCCTCCGCCGTTAATAGCGCCGAATATTTCAATATCTTTGTTATTTGTTCCATAAAATTTATTTTCTGTAACATTATTTAGCATGTTTTCTCCAGATTGGCTATAAATACCGATTACGCCGCCGCCGTCAAGATTACCGCTATTTATAACATTAGCTATATTGGTTGTTTTAACATTTATGTTACTAAAAATATTCTTTGTAACATTGCCGATCTTGGCGTATGAAGTTCCCATATTTGCCGCGCCAATTACGCCTGAACCTAAAATCGTTCCATCAACTATAACATCTACGTCGTCAAAATAATTTCCGCTAGCAGATTCAATTGACGCATATCCGCCTTGCGAATTAACGCCAACAATGCCGCCGCCAAATAAACCTTCATTTGTACTCGTTGCGTTGTTGATTTTGATTTCAATGTCTTTAAAAATGTTATTATTCAAGTTGTTCAAAGACACTGCCCCCATATTTGAACGTAACCCAATAATACCGCCGCCCTGTAAATATTGACTACCATTAGTAACGTTGCTATCTTTATCAATCAATACTTCCAAATTAACAAAGGCATTATTAGAAATAGTTTTAGCTGTAACTGGAGCAGATGTAAAATTAAAACCACTAACAGATGTATCTATTCCTTCTTTTTTATAATCATTATCATTATTCTGAAGTCCAACAATACCTCCGCCCTTGATATATGTACCTGCCGTAACTCTAATTCCGGCAAAAACATTCCTATCCAATTTCGACAACTCAACTCCAGCCGAACTCAAACCGTTCAAACCAATCACACCACCGCCACGAAGCGAATAACCAACGTCAACCTTAATATCGCCATCCGTTCCATTGCCAAAAATATTTCCTGTAACATTATCCATTTGGGCATAGGTTTCAATGTTCCATGCGGAACCTGACTCGTCTTTGCTATTATTATTCACGCCTACGATACCGCCTCCAAGAAGAACGTCGTTTGAAAGAACATGAATATCCGTGAAAGCATTATTCGTTAGCCCCTTAAGCAACGCATGACCAATAGAAGTATCCGGCGACGAAACCCCATTAACGCCAATAATACCGCCACCCTCAATATATGCGCTCTTTGTTAAATTAGATTGCAATGTTGTATTATTGCCTTCTGTTGTTGTAACGTTAATTTTATTGAAATAATTACCGGAGACGATGTCCATTTCGGCAGAAAGCGGATGTTGACCAGGCGTTTTACTTCCTAATGCCAATTCTCCAGTATCACGCACGCCGATAATTCCACCTCCCGCTAAATAATTTGTATCTTTATCACCTTTGAGAATAATATCAATATTTAAAAATTCATTCCCCGTTATTTTACCTAGTGATGTTCCATAAACTCCTGGCGAACCTGGAATCAATTGGTTAGCGTTTAAACTACCTGCTTTGTAACTATTCCCGATGAGACCATTAA
This sequence comes from Planctomycetaceae bacterium, assembly GCA_031277105.1. Lineage (GTDB taxonomy): Bacteria > Planctomycetota > Planctomycetia > Pirellulales > Thermoguttaceae > WRKP01. The sequence goes on from JAISLW010000248.1 coordinate 5,614, forward strand.
CAAATTTTCGCTCGCCGCCGGTTGGCGTGCTATCATACGAAATAGTTACATCCTTAAATAAAATATTCTTAAATCCTAAACCGTTACCATAACTTGGATCCAAATCTGACGTTGAAAACCATTTATATTGTGTGAAAAAAGCGCCTGGATTCAAAGTCGGCTTATGCGTACCATTGCCTGAAATGAATGTCAAACTTGACGTGTTAAAATTTGGCGCAAATTGTGTGAAGTCGCTAATAACATTTGTAGCGCCGTTTGACAAGATTTTATTAACAATTTGATCGATATTGTTGTAAAAATTACTTCCGGTTGAGCCTTGAATTGTTAGATTGGGTTTAGCGCCCGATGCGCCGATGATGATTGCATGTTCGGTATTGCCTATTGTAATATTTCCGATAGTGATGGCATTGGGCGAAGAGACGCTTGTTATTGCCGAGTTGATTGCGGCTTGCAATGCGTCGCGGTTAGCAGGCGTAGTTTGTGCGTTTATGATTTGGTTTTGTGCGAAGGCGGCGGTGGCGAATACGATGATGATAGTCAGGCAATTTTTTATTAGCGGGATAAATTTTTTTGTGATTTTTGTTTTCATTTTAATTTTACATAATTGTAGTATCGTATTTTAGAATTTGTGAATTTTTTTGCGTTTTACGATGTTTTTGAACTGTTCTTACTTTAATTTTCGTTTATCGTCGTTTGGCTAGTTTTTTCGGACGGCAGTTTTTTACGCTTTTAAATCAACAAATTTTAAGTACGGGCAGTATATTTTGACGATTAAGTTGGCGTTATTGCGCCGGAATCAAAGTACGGTTTGTTTGCGAAGAATTTATCGATTTTAGCGGGAAATCTTATTTTCATATTTACGTAATTAAATCTTATTTATTTACTCTAAATGTATCGAACCTAAACATTCGTCAAGTTTAATGTTTAATAGATTTTTTGGAATATTTATTTTTTAGGTTAAGTTATTGTTTTAATTTTGACGGATATTTAAACTGTTCGTGTTTTAATTTTCACCGTTCACAAAATTTTTTTAGTAAATTACGTATTGGCGATTTTTTAGGGACAAGTGGAACATGAGGGACAAATGAGACAATTTTTTTGTAACAAAAAATTGAGCAGGCTCGCAGGCGTTGCGTCTGCGATCTTGAAAAGCAGGCGAGACCAACGGATCGCGGGCGTCCCGCCTGCATGTTGCCGATAGGCAACCGATAAAGCGGTTGCGATCAAAACCTCGCTCATTAGCGGTTGAGTACAACCGCGTGCAGGCGAGACGCCCGCGATTCTGGAATGCAGGCGAGACGTCCAAAGAATTTCAATTACGATCTGATACGAATTTTCCTTGACAAGACTTTCGGTTTATGAAGATATTATTTATTTTGTTTCTTGCGGCATGTTTTATTTTTGACCATGTTGGCGCGATTATGTAATCTTCGGCGGCTTCGCTTGCAATTCTCTCAATTACGACGTTTTGCGGGATCCGTTCAAGAAAATCAACCGCAACTTCCGCATACTCTTCTAAAGTCAACAATTGCACTTTATCATTTTGCCAATAATCCGCTAAACGCGTTCCCCTTACTACACAAAGATTATGCAATTTTATACTGTCCGGCTGCAACCGCGCCATCTCCGCAGCCGTCGCAATAATATCATCGCGACTCTCATTAGGAATACCAAGTATCAAATGAACGCCTATCCTAATATTACGCCGCCGAACCCGCTCAAAAGCATCGACAAAAACCGCATAATCATGACCGCGATTCAAAAAATCAAGACTCTTTTGATGTATCGATTGCAGACCGATTTCAAGTTGTAGATATTTTTCGGCAGATATTTTTGTCAGAACGTCAAGCGCCGCCTCCGGCAAAACATCAGGACGCGTGCCTATCGATAAACCAACAACTTCAGGATGTTGCAACGCCTCATTATAGATTGTTTTAAGACGTTCCGGCGGCGCATTAGTGTTTGTCGATGGTTGAAAATATGCGATAAATTTTTGCGCTTTTGGATAACGTCGTTTGAGTTGAATTATACCCGCGTCAATTTGTGCAAGAACCGGCTCGCCCGCAACAAGCCGCCGACTCGGTGAAAAACTATCTATATTGCAAAAAATACAACCGCCGCAAATTTTACCCCCGCCATCGACATAAACATTAGGACAAGAAAATCCCGCATCAACACTAACCTTCCAAACATTACAACCAAACTCGCGCCGCATCGCCGCGCCCAACGTCCGATAAAAATTACGCTCGCCATTTGAGTCCATGTTTTCATCTAAAAATTAGAGGCTAGTTTTTTTAATGCGGAATTCGGAATTCGGAATTAAAGATTTTTATTTCAGATTAAAAAAATCTTTCTAATCTGCATAATCTACGTATTGTTTTAAAAACGATCCACAGATTACAAAGATTACAAAGATTATTTTTAAAAACTAATTCCGCATTCCGCATTCCGCATTTCTCTTAATAATCCAATCCTATTTCGTGAAAGAAATCTGACCATGATCTTCTGACGCAATCGGCGCTGTCTATTTTTACGCCGTCAATCCGCAACCCAATCAAACCTAACGACATTACCAGACGCGGATCGCCGTCCGCTTCTATTGTTGCGGGCGTTAGTTCTTCGGGCGGTATAATTAAAAATCCGTCTTCAAATTCGTTTATTTTTGCGCCGAATTTACGTAATTCGGCGCAAAGTTTTTCAATTCTACCGGGTTCGCAATGTCTGATGTGTGCGATATTTGTAACGCGGGACGGCGACGTTGCAAACAATGCGCACGCCGCAAAGGTCTGTATTGAATCAGTCAAATCTTCCATATCGACAGAAATCCCGCGAAGCAACCCTGGCTCTTGACGCGTTACGCGTACTGATTGGTCAACGTACTCAATTCTGCATCCCATTCGTTGCATACAGTACACGAATTCTAGTTCTTTTTGTATGCTATTGTCGCTTAAATTTCGCACCGTTACGCTGCCTCCGGCAATCGCCGCCGCCGCAAACGCATAATTCGCCAACGACGCATCCGACTCTATCCTAAATTCATGCGGCTTGTACTTAATACCGCGCGGAATAATATAAGTCGTGCCTTTGGAAAAAAGCAACGCGTCATCAGGATGCGATTTAATCGGAACATCTACGCCAAACTCACGCATCACGTCCAACGTCATCATTACATACGGATTACAACAAAGCTGATTGACAAAATGCAACTCGACCTGCGCATCCGTAGCCGCAAGCGGCGACGCAAGCAATATCGCACTCGCATAAAGATACGTCGCCGTCCCCGTCAACGCCGCATAACGAGCGCCGGTATTGTGCATCATTGCGTTAATGCCGTAGCGTTGCGACGACGGACTCACGCCGTCGCGACCAACTATTCCCTCAACCAAAAGAGGCAACGTATCATAAGAACTCTCGCTACGAACATCGGCGCCAAGTTGATTCAACGCAAATATTAAATCGCCCATCGGATATTGTTGAACCCGCTTGTCGCCGTTAATACGATAAATACCACGCGAAAACGCAAGCGTCGCCGTCAAAAAATTCGCCGTCAAAATGCTGTTGTCAACGTCGATATATTCTTCGTCAACCGGAAAAATACCGTTTTGACCTATTATCTCTATGCGACCGTGTTTGGAATCCTGATTTATCTTCATGCCAAGACGACGAAGCGAATCAACCATCACTTGCAAGTCCTGCGACAAAAACGAACCCTCAAGTATCGTAACGCCATCAGCAAGCGCAGCACAAATCAAAGCACGTTTGGCTATACTTTGAGAACTAGGCGGTGAAAGAATTAAATTTAACGGCATAGGATTATTTTAAGAAAAAAAGGATTGTTGTTTAAATTCGGAATTCGGAGTTCCGAATTTTATCAAATCTTATTTTGGTCAATTTTTTTTATTGTTACGTAAATTAGTAAAATTAATCCGATGGCGACTAAAATTATGCTGAGATTTTGGGCGATAGTTAGTCCGGTGTTGAAAAAAGGTTCTTCGTCTGTTCTTACGATTTCGATGCAGAATCTTGCGGTTCCGTATAAAATTAGGAATGCTGCCGAGACGGCGCCGTTTCTTATTTTGAACCAGTTTATTTTTCCTAATATTAGTAGTATGCCGCATAGTGTTAATGCGATAATTGAACTATAAATTTGAGTCGGGTGTACGGGCAGTACGCCGGATTTTTGCGGCAAGGTCGAGTAGGTCGATTTAGTTTGCGGATTATTTTCGTCGTAAAATTCAAATTGTATTTTGCGGTTTGGGGTTTCGTGTTGAAAGTGTGCGATGGTTTTGAACAGGTCGAATAGTGTTGGCGACGAGTAGGTTTCGATTTCGTTTTTTGCGTTATAGCCGCGAATACATCTGAGTCGCAAACCTGATTTTAGTTCGTCGGCGGCGCCGTCGTAAGTAGGTAAAATTTTGTCGATGGCTAATTGAGTATTTTTATTTCTATCTGTAATTTGTCTAAATTTTAATCCGCAATAAGTCGTATCGCCGCGTTCAATTTGACAGCAATGAGCGGGACTTAATTCGGGAAAGGTTACTGCCCAAGGCAGATCGCACACGGCGCCAAAACAGCAGCCATTCAAAAAACAACCGATACGACCGATTGATATTCCGAGCATTACTGTAGGAACGATTATGTCGAGTATGAAAAGGACGTTTAATTTATTTCGTATTGCAAAAATTATTCCGCCGGTTGCGCCGCCGATGATGCCGCCGATAACAACCAAGCCGCCGTTGGCTATATTGACAATATTGAACAGAGTCGGGATAAGTTGTAATTCGTTAGTCATTTTGTCGCGTACTTCGAGTATCGGGTAATATTCTATAACGTAAAATATACGCGTGCCGAGTATGCCGCAAATTACTACCCAAAAACCGAGTGAAATCACCGTATCGCCGCTAAGACCGCGACGAATACCAAGCCATACCGCCAAACCTATTGCAGATAATATTGCGCAAAGCAGACAAACGCCGTAACCGCGTATTGGGAAGCCTTGAGGTTCGAGTATATTGGGAATTACGCCGGCGATAACGAAACTTATAACGACGCCTAATATTAAATAACTAAACAACTCGCTATCAAGTTTACGCGTAATCGCAAACCGCCATATCATTGACGCCAATATAAAAAATAAAAATAATCCTAATACTAAACCAAATCCAAATACCGGAATACCAAATATTTCAGATGGAATATAAAATAATGTCTGACGCATTTTGTGTTATTTTGTTAAATTATTAAATGTAAGCGTTCACGAAAATTTAAGCGTTTGGGTTTTAGGTTTTAGGGGATAGGGAGTAGTTTTTTAGAAAACTAGATAACAATTTTTTGTTATAAAAAAATTGTCTCATTTGTCCTTCCTGTTCCACTTGTCCCGCCAAAATTGCCAATGTGTAATTTAATAAACAAATTTCCGTGAACGTTGAAAAATAATGTTTCGATTTCAATTAAAAATTTTCTCTGTGATCTCTGTGTTCTTTTCGGCTTTAATAAAAATAAATTTGTGGTTTTTAGAAGTTCCCTAAATGACAGATAATTTTTTTGTGTAAAATTCAGAAGCAAAAAATCGGTTCGATGAATATTACTTCAAATGTTACTCTCAAAATACCGAACCGGAAAAAAATTGGGCAGGGGCGGGATCGAACCGCCGACACACGGATTTTCAGTCCGTTGCTCTACCAACTGAGCTACCTACCCTACAAAAGAAAAAAGTATATCCAAATTCAAACATACGTCAAGACGGGGGGAAAAAAATAATTAATTTAGAAAATTACGAAATGTAGAATGAAAATCTTAATTTCAAATTTAAAATAATCGTAACCATTCAAGAAAATTTAAGCAATAGATTTTAGTGAATAGGGTGTAGGGAATAGGGTGTAGGGTGTAGTTGTATTGTAACAATAAATATTTGGGCGTTTCTAAAAATTCATTTTTTGTAAAAAGGTAGGCGGTGTTTCGCCGCTGCGTTTACTTTTTGAGCCGCAATGGAGTTTATGATACCAATAAATTTAATAATTCATAAAGCCTAAAATATGTTTATTTTAGATGTGTAAAATATAAAAAATTATTGATGGTATAAACCGTAATGCGGCGTTTCGGC
>JAISLW010000257.1 GCA_031277105.1 Planctomycetaceae bacterium
AGAATTACGCTTATTAGACGAAGCACACCAAAAATTCCTACACGACTACGCAACAGACGTAGAAATAAAAATGAACGAAGGCATAAATATAGGAAAAGAAATTGGAAAAGCAGAAGGAATCGAAATTGGAAAAGCAGAAGTTGAATCTCGGTGGAAGGCTCACAATATTGAAACAGCCAAAAAATTAAGATTAGTTGGAATGTCATTAGCTCAAATATCAGAAATAACCGGTCTATCAGTAGATGAAATTAACAGATTGAATTGACGTTAAGATCGTTATTTTATTATAAATCATATTAGAAATTCGGTAACATTGATTGTATATACAGATCGTCCTTGAATTTCATCGATTTAAAAGCGTCAAAGCCTACCGTCCGAAAGCTAGGCAGGCGAAGGTAAACGCAAATTACAGTACGAACAGTTTAAAAGACGGCGGCGTTAAACCGAAATTTACTTGGGAACAATTTGAAACGATTGGGGCATTGTTCGTGTTGAACTTTGTTTTTAGAGTTTGTGCGACTCTTTTTTAGTATTTGCGTTTAGGATTTTTTGATTCTGTATGCGAATATTTAACTATCAGATCGTATTTGAAATTTAGCAATATAAATCGTCAAAGTTTGCCTTTCGTTAGGCGTGCGGGCGGCGGTAATTGTAAATTCAAGTGCGAACAGTTTAAAACTTTAACTTTTAATTTAGGAGGAAAGATGAATAGAAAAATGAATGATTCCGTTAACAGACGTCAATTTTTGCGTCGTAGCGTTGTTGTTTCGGCTGCTGTTGCGGCGCCGTTTTATGTTAGCGGTAAAGTACTAGGTAAAGATGGCGCCGTTCCGCCGAGTGAATTAATTCTGCTTGGCGGTCTTGGTATTAATTCAAGAGGCGGTCATGATTTGAGTGTGTTTATGAAGAATAGCGACGTTAGATTTATTTCAATTTGCGATATTCGAAAAGACCGTCGCGAAGCCGTTAAAAGGCAGGCAGACCAAAAATACGGCAATTCAGATTGTACAATGTTTCGTGATATGTTTGAATTTTACGAAGCTAATCCGCAGATGGACGCCGTGTTAATTGCGACCGGCGACCGTTGGCACACGATGGCAACAATAGTTGCCGCTAAATATGGTAAAGACGTTTATTGTGAGAAGCCGCTTTCGCTTACTATTCAAGAAAGTCGCTCGGTTGAAAAAGCCGTCAATAGATACGGTCGTATTTTTCAAGCCGGAACGCAACGCCGAAATATCGGTAACTTTCAACTCGCCGCAAAATTAGTACACGACGGAAAATTGGGTAAACTATTAGAAGTTCACGCTAATACTCTCAGTCCCGGAGTTACGCATGATTGGTTGCCGGCAGAAAATGAACCGTCAAAAGACGTTGTAGATTGGGAATTATGGTTAGGTCCTTGTCCTTGGCGACCTTATAACAGAACTTACATTAACGGCGGCTGGCGGGGACATTATGATTTTCACGGCGGCGGCATACTCGAATGGGGAACGCACACTGTTGACCTCTGCCAATGGGCAAACCAATCGGACGACACTGTACCCGTCGAATATTGGGCAACTTTCGACAAGGACGGAAAGAAAACATCGCGAGTTGAGGCAAGATATGCAAACGGCGTAAAATTAGTTTGCCGGAACGACGGATGGCTCGGTCTAGGAACATGTTCCGCAAGATATGTAGGCGAAGAAGGTTGGGTCGAAACCGGAGATACGGGACGAATGGCTGTTTCAAGCGATGTTTTGCGTAAAGAGTTGAAATTTTTTGGAATGCCTGGAACTTCGCCGGACAATCATATCCGCGAATTTTTGGATTGCTTAAAGTCGCGAAAAAAACCGGCGTCAAATGCAGAAGTTGCAGCAAATGCTCATATCGCTTCGCATTGCGCAAAAATCGTCTGGGACTTAAATCCTCCAAAATTGTCGGATACGGCAAAATCGTTTTCGTTAAAATTTGACCCTGCCAAAGAAGAATTTATAGGCGACAACGAAGAAACCAAAACGGCAAATAGATTGAGAAGCAGGGCGATGCGCTCGCCTTGGAGAAGTTAATATAACCGTAAATTGCAATAAATATTAGGACAAATTTATTTGCCCAAAAATATTTTTGCAAAAAACATAAACTTTAAATTTAACCTTTAACTTAAAATTAACAAAAACGTATATCTAGCGGTAAAGTTAGATTTGAAACCGTTTTAGATATACTTACAAACAATTAAATAAAATGAAACACACATTAAATTTTGTACTCGCAGTAACATTTCTGGCTTGTTCGGCATTCGCACAAGATCCGGGTTGGCATAAAGTTCCGAATGATGCGCTCAATGCTAAAGGGGCGGAAATCATCAAAAAACTTCTTACGTCGACGGACGAAGCCGAAATGTTGGAAATAATCAAACCGGAAACAGACGACGTTATGCGTCTGCGTATTAAAATCTTTGCATACAAGCGACTTGCAATGTATGGAACGAAGGTTGCGGTTCCGGTTCTGGTTGAAAAACTTGAAATTAAAGACGAAGGTTTTTATGCGCGATATGCGCTAGAAACTATTCCGGGCAAAGAGGTTGATAATGCTCTTTGCAAAATAATTAAAAAGGTCAAAGAGCCGTCGGTGATAGCCGGAATTTTGACTACGCTTGGCGTTAGGGCGAATCCTATTTCAGCCTCAACAGCAAAATCGTTTTTAACTCATGCGGACGATGATGTTAAACGTGCTGCGGCTTATGCTCTTGCCAGTACTGCCGGTGATGTTGCCGTTAAGTTTTTTACGCAAAAGCAGTTAGCCCCGATATATGCGGATTCTGCATTTTTGCTTGCGGAAAATTTGACGCAAAAAGGTAAAAAGAGCCATGCGATAAGAATTTATGACAATTTATCTGTTGCGGACATCAAGCCGTATCAGCGTGAGGCGGCGTTGGCTCATAGTATTTTGGCTCGCGGCGAGGGTGGAATTAAATTGCTTGTCGCTCAATTGACTTCGGATTCTTTGGCGAACTTCGAGATAGGTTTGAAGGTCAGTCGCGAGTTACCTGCGGGCGGCGCTGTTACGAAGGCGATACTTGCCTTGTTGGACAAGCAGACGAATTCAAACCGCAAGGCGAATTTAATTCGTGCAATTGGAGATCGCAAGGATGATGCGTCGCGTAAAGTTTCGTTGCCTGTGATTTTGGAGTTTGCGAAAACGGGCGATGAGGAAGTTCGTGTTGCGGCGATAGAGACGTTTAAGAATATTGGCGACTCGTCTGTTTTACCGGTTTTATTTGATGCGGTTAAGCAGCGAGATTCGGCTAAAATTGCTAGTGTTGCGAAATCGACGTTGGAGCAATTGCCGGGCAAGGATATTGATGTTGCGATTGCAGAGTTGCTTGTCAAGGGCGATACGGCGGCGCGTGTTATTGCGATTGGTTTGGTAAAGGAGCGTCGTATTATTTCGGCGTATCCGTTGTTGAAGCAGGCGTTGAATGATGCAAATTCTGACGTCAGCAAGGCGGCGGTTGATGCAATTGGTCAAACGGCGGGACTTGAAGATTTGCCGATGGTTTTGGATTTATTTGTCAAAGCGCAGACGCAAGCGGATACGGACAAAATACTTGTCATTCTCAAATCGTTGTGTACGAGGTTGCCGCAAGACGCCGCTTCGGGAGAAGTTGAGAAAATAATGGCAACGGCTACGGTTCCGGTTAAGCGTAATTTGCTGGAATTGTTGAAGGAAGTAGGCGGCGCTAAAGCGGTTAAAATTGTTGAGAAGTGTGCGTGGGAAGACGTGCCGGAAGTGCAGGACAAGGCGACCGAAGTGCTTGGCAAGTGGCCTTCGCAGAAGGACGTTGATTTGATTGCGGCGGCGTGTTTAAAATTGGCTAAAGAGTCGAAGTATAAAAGTCGCGGGTTACGCGGGTATATTCGTCTGGCTAGGCAATTTGCAATGAAGGAAGAACGAAAATTGCAAATTTGTCAAGAGATGTATGATTTGGCGACGAATGAGAGCGACAAAATTTTGATTTTTGACGTTTATATTAGAAATCCGAGTCAAAATGTTTTTGATGTTGCGGCGAAGTATCTTGACAATGACAACGAAAATATCCGTAATAAAGCGGCTGAAACTGTTGTCGGAATCGGTGAAAAGTTGCAAGTTAAATCGCCAAAAATTGCAGAAACAATGAAAAAAGTTATTGAACAGAGTAAAAATGAAAACTTAAAAGAGAGAGCAAAGCGAGTTTTTGACAGACAGTAATTTGCCAGTCGATTTAGGTTAGAAATAATAGGTCCGCAAATTTACGCAGATGAAAATATGAGTTTATTTGCGGGCTTTTTTTTTGGAATATATTTAGAGATGACCATAAGACATCACTTCGCACACTACTCGCCGAAAATTTCCACATACAAAAAAAATTAAAAAAAAACGCATTTCAAAGTGAGAAAAGTATAAAATGTGTAATATCCCAGCAGAATTACTATGATATATCTCGATCGGGATGAGATACTGATGTGTGGGGTGCATTTAAATATTGTGTAGGTACTTTTTTGCCAGAATTTAATACTTATCTCCCATAGAATAAAATTATTTATTTTGTTTATTTGTTATGAGTAATCCAGAAAATAATGAAGAAGATGATGATGATGATGATGATTGTAGTAACAGCTTTCTTGTTCTTGCAGGTTTAGCTTTTTCTATTATTATTGTAAAAATGTTATTAATTTGGTTTCTTTTTATTTATTGTTTTTTGCACTCTGTATTTTATTCTTGGGTTGGTTTAATAGAGACATTATTTTATTTACTTATTATCATTTTTACTCCTTTGGTCGGAGGTGTTTTCTCTTTGTTTTTGCTCGTGGCTTTTCTAAAATTGGCAAAAGTAAAAAGTCCAATTATTATTGGTAAATTTAGGTTTAATTGGGAATAATAAAATTTTTGTAGTAATGGTTATAATTGTTTCACTTTATTATAGTAAACTCCATAACAATCATTCGCAAAGAATATTTTAAATTATGTCGTTTTATGGTTTACAACTAGAACAAAGAACAAAAACGTTTTGGCAATTACCAAAGCAGTGGAGAGATTATTGTTATAATCATTATAATTTTATTAAAAATATTCGATCTGATAATCTAAAATACAAACACTTTTTTAATTCAAATGGTCGCTCTTTCGTGCGAAGTATCGGCGAGGTTATATCGTCAAGTTCGACAGAATACAACAACGCGGGTTGGGTTGTTTCTAGCGTAGATTTCTACGGGTTGAAGACAGAATACACTTATACTCCTCTTACTTTAAAATACGTCTTGACGTGTTTTTTAATAATTTTTATACTTTGTGTGTTGTTTTTATTTTTTTGTAATTTTATGATTTTGAATTATCGCCTCGTCAAATCAAGAATCTCAAGAATAAGTATCGCAAGGTTACCGATAAGCGTCAAGCGTATCGTATTCTGGTAGTTTTTGCGTTTGCGGATGGTAATAGTGTTGTTCATGTTTCTAGGTTATTTTTGCTTGGCGAGGATACGGTTCGTCGTTATTTTTGTCTGTTCAAGAAAGGCGGTATTAACGGTTTATTGGAGATACATTATGAGGGGCGTCGTTCTTTTTTGACGGAGGAGCAAAAGAAACTTTTACGCGTGCATCAAACGAATTGCCTTGTCGCGACTAATCGAAAATTGAACAGCCAAACGACGAGAACAATACGTCGGATGGTCAAAATGAAAACGCTCAAAACGTTCCATCAGATCAAGATCAAGCGATGATGCATGGATCGGAATATAATAAAAACTTGATCGACTTACGGAAAGTAAACGACATTGTTCAACAACGCTAAATGCCAAAGCATTATTCGTAACAATAATTCTTTTACGATCCAGAAAATTCGTCAGATTTTTTTTTCAAAAAGTCATTCTCTATTTCGAGACACCCTACTTCTGATACAACTCGTCAAGCGTAGAATTATCATTTTTCGCACGCTTGCGACCATCGTGAAATATGTCTTCAACATGATCAAGCATGTGAGATTTCCACTTGCCAATCACAACAGGACGAACATGAAATTGCGAGGCAAGTTGGCTAATCGTCTTCTCCTGCCTAATCGCCCAAAGATCTACATTAGCCTTAAAACCCGCGCTATAACTAATACGCTTCTTCGCCATAAAATTCTCCTAATATACAGATCGTACTTGAAATTCAGCGATTTAAAAGCGTCAAAGCCTGCCGTCCGAAAGCTAGGCAGGCGAAGGTAAACGAAAACTCAAGTGCGAACAGTTTAAAAGGGTCAAATTGTAAAAATTATATACCTTATTGATACGCCCAGATTTTGCCGGTCTCCTTTTTGATTTAATTTTTAGCGGCATCCGATTATCTTTATTTTTTTAGGAATTTGTATTTATAGATTTTTGGTTTAATTTTTTCGGCTAATGTTTTTAATTTATTTCGGAGTTCTGCGATTAGGTTGTTGTAGGTTTCGTTTTCGGATTTAGTTTTCATTGTGCCTTTATTGTTTCGTCCTTGAAAAAATTCGCGGATGTCGT
>JAISLW010000261.1 GCA_031277105.1 Planctomycetaceae bacterium
TCATAAAGCCTAAAATATGTTTATTTTAGATGTGTAAAATATAAAAAATTATTGATGGTATAAACCGTAATGCGGCGTTTCGGCGAAACGCCGCCTACCTGGACAAATGAATTTTTAGAATACCCAATAGTTTTTTTAATTCCGAATTTAATATTTATTGAAGTGATGAGTATAGATCAGATTGCGGCGGGTGGCGTGGTTGGCGCGGGTGGCGCGGGTTTTCCTACGCATGTTAAGTTATCTAGTCGTGGCGATGTTGTTGTGGTTAATGCGGCGGAGTGTGAGCCGTTGTTGCATAAGGACAAGGAGTTGATACGTAATTATGCAGACAGGTTAATTTTTGGTCTTTCTGTTTCGATGGGTTTAATTGGCGCTTCGCGTGGGATATTTGGCGTGAAGGGCAAGTATGTTGATGTGATAGCGGGTTTGCGTTCTGGTTTATTATCGGGGATGGAGGTGATTCCGCTTGATGATATTTATCCGGCGGGTGATGAGTTGGTATTGATATATGAGACGGTTGGTCGGGTTGTGGCGCCTGGCGGGATACCGCTTTCGGTTGGTGTTGTGGTTTTGAATGTTGAGACGGTTTTTAATATTGCGGCGGCTGTAGGGGGCGAGCCGGTAACGGACAAATTTATTTCCGTATCTGGCGCGGTAAATTCTCCATGTACGGTGCGAGCGCCTGTTGGCGCCGCGTTATCTGTTGTAATTAGCGCTGCGGGCGGCGTTAATATCAGTGATCCTGCGTTTGTTGTAGGCGGCGCAATGATGGGGTATATTGAGTCGGATTTATCTAAACCGGTAATAAAAACAACGGGCGGCGTGATTGTTTTACCGAAGGATCATTTTGTCGTGCAACGTAAACTTTGGGACTGGTCGCAAGTAAAACGAATAGGGCGGGCGGCGTGCGATCAATGTTGTTTTTGTACGGAATTATGCCCGCGAAATTTGTTAGGGCATCCGATAGAGCCGCATCGGGCGATGCGTAGTTTAGGTTTTAGCGCAGACGCAAAAGCGGATGTTAAGGGAACGCAATTTTGTAGCGAATGTAATTTATGTTCGTATTGTTCTTGTCCGGAGGGGTTGGACCCGCGAAATGTTTGTGCGGAGAACAAACGGAGAATCTTAAATGAAATACGCAACGGCGCTGAACGGTGGACAAATCCGCCGTTCAGAAAGGAGAGACCTATGCAACATTTCAAAAATCGCCGTATGCCGACGGAGCGTCTGATTAAAAAAATAGGTTTAGCGTCTTATGTAAACAAAGCGCCGTTGAAGAGTGAGGTGATAGAGGTTGATCGTGTTATTATTCCGTTGCGGCAACATATTGGAGCGCCATCGACGCCGGTTATTAAATTAGGAGAACAAGTTAAGAAAGGCGACTTAATTGCGCAAAAAAGTAATACAGCCATCGGCGCAAATATTCACGCGTCAATATCTGGAAAAATCACAAATATCTCAAACGATATGATAGAAATTCGTAATTCGTAATTCGTAATTTAGAATATAGAAGGAACGCAGGTAAACCGCCTGCGATCTTGAAAAGCAGGCGTTCTGCCTGCGATCCTTCCAAATTATCCTATTTGTTTTTTATTCTATATTTTTGGTTGCGGCTTCGGCTTGTTTTTCTATTAGTTCTAATGATTTTAGGTGGATATTGGCGATTTGTGCGGCGTACCAGTTGTTTTGTTTTTGTGTTTTTGCGATTGCGTCTTGTATATTTTTAATTATTTTGTTGTAGCCGTCTAGGACTTTTTGTACTGCTGTGGTTTGGTCTTTCATCAATTTTATGCGGGCTTGTTCTAATTCGATTGCCGATTTAATATCGTTTGTTTCTTTATTCATTTTTTGGATGGAGTTTTTTACGTCTGCGATATTTTTTTCTAGTAATTTTTTGCTATTATTTAATTTGATTCGTTTCAAGTATTCGGCGGTTAGTACGGCGTTGAAATCGACTAATTTTTCTGGATTTTTTCTTTCGGGGTTTGTCAAAACAGTTCTTAAATCTTGTGGTACGAGTTTTTCGAGGTCTTCTTTTTTAATTCTGTCAAAAACGCCGTCGAAGCAATCGCGCGGCATTGTGGAGTAAATTGCCCAAGTCGATTGCATTCCGCGTTTGATCAATTCGATTTCATAATCGCTCATTTCGGTTGCCGATTTCAATTCAATCGTATAATTTTTACCTGTAATTTCCGGCGGTTTACTAATTGTGAAGCGTCCGAGAAATGCGCCGTTACTATTGCTATCGTTGCCTTCGTCGAAGATATAAAAAACGCCGCCGAGTTTATTTGGCGGGATTACAACTTCGGGATTATCGCTATCAACAGGACTGTTAATTTGAATTAGAACAGTTATGAGATTGACCGGTTTTAATTCTCCTTCAGGCGTTACGGGCAAGTCGTCGCCTAATTGTTGCGCCGATAATTGTTGCGCCGAAACGGGAATGCCGGCAATATTGAGATCGCTAGGTTTGCAATTAAACCATGCGTTGCCGCGTTCTTCTACTATATTATCTAATCTGTTAGCGAGTTCGCCTTCGCTCATTTCGTTAAATTCGCGAAGTATGTCGGGGTCAAAACTTTTATTCGGATCGGCGCCATCGACTACGTTTTGCAATTTAATTTTGCTTTCGCTAATCTGCTTCTGTAATTTTTGAACGCTTTTACTCCATTCGCGGCGTATCATCAGAGCCTTGCCGCCGTATATCCACGTAAATATCGCAAGGATAGCAATCAATACAATAAAAACAGTATTCCAAATTTTCATAATTCCCTCAAATCTAAATTCAAAAAATATCGCTATATTCCAAAAAAAATTTACGTATCGCACTGGAAATTCAGCAACGTAAAATCAAACGTAAAATCAATGTAAAAAACGTCAAAATTTGCCGCACGAAAACGAGGCGGACAACGTTAAACGCAATTTCAATGACGAACAGTTTAAAAATATTCGGAATAATCGATAAAGTCGATACAATTTAACAGCCGATATTCTAATCTAAAGTTACGCCAATATACAGCACGTACTTGAAATTCAGCGACTTAAAAGCGTAAAAGCCTGCCGCCCGAAATCTAGGCAGGCGAAGGTAAATGCAAATTCAAGTACGAACAGTTTAAAAACCAAAAATAATTAAATGTGGACATGACATGATTATTGTCGGCATTTTTTTTCAAAAACAACACATATAAGTTACACAGTCATAGATTTTGACATTTTTAAAGTGTGAATAGTATTATTAGCCCCATCGGGCGACAAGCAATTAAAATTATCGTTACAAAAATTGTCCCACCTGTCCCTCATGTCCCACCTGTCCCTCTCCCTAAAAAAAACTTTAAAAAATAAATAACATGAAAACGAATAATAAAATTTACATGGCAAATAACAAAAACAGAAACGTAAATATAACTCAAAAAATTATTTTTTGCGGGTTTATTTTGTGTTTTTTTGTAACGATAATATTTGCCGCAGGATGTAATACGATTTCCCAATGCGAACCTTGCCGGTCTGTTGATGACGACATAACATGGAACGCCGCAAAAGTAAAAAATAATTTATTAAACAAAATTTATAACAAAAAACAGAAAGATAAAAATTTTAACTTAACTAATTCAAATAAAACAAAAAAAACTAAATCCAACGCAACTTCATACCTAACAATACCGCCGCCGCCCGACTCGCCAGAATAAACAAAATAAGATAAACTGTAACTAATCAGTAGGGAACTTCTAAAAAACAGTTTTTTAGGAGTTTCCAATTTTTTGCGGCGTGGTTTTTTGTTTTGTATTTATTTGGATGAATTGTATTTAATTTTATGAAATCTGTATTGGTTTTGGATTTTATTTGGAATGTTAAAAAGCATTCTATTGGCGATGTGTGCGTAGTTTTTGGCGATGATCCGTTTTTTAAGTTTACGGCGATACGGATGTTGCGGGATGTAGTTTTGGGCGGCGAGGATGCGGAGTTTTCGCTTCGGCGTTTTGTCGGGGACGATATAAATTTTTCTGATTTGTTGAAGGAGGTTTCGACGCGTGCGATGTTTGGCGGCGACAAGCGTTTTGTTTTGATTGAGGATGCGGATGTGTTTGTTACGCGTTTTCGTGCGGAGTTGGAGAATTATTTTGACAAGCCTTCGGGATCGGCGGTATTGGTTTTAGATTTGAAAACGTTTCCGTCGAATACTAATCTTTACAAGAAGGCGGTATCTTCAGGTCTAGTGATTGAGGCGAAGGCGTTAGCGGACAAGGATGTTCCGGCGTGGATTGTGAAGTGGGCAAAGCAGCGTCATAAGATAAATTGTGAAATGCCGGCGGCGGAAGCGTTATTTGAGAGAATTGGTTCGGAGGCAGGATTGCTTGATCAAGAGATTGCCAAACTTGCTTTAATGATACCGGCGGGGGGCGGTAGTATTACGGTAGATTTGGTAGAACAGGCGACGGGATCATGGAGAACTCAATCTACATTTGAGATGATTGATTTAGCGTTAGCGGGGCGGACGGCGGCGGCGATAAAACAACTTAATAGCTTATTGACGGCGGGTGAAAATGAAATCGGAATATTGGCGCAAATCGCATATTCATTACGAAAATTCGCAGCCGCTACGAGGGTAATTATTGACGCCGAAAAAGCGGGGCGACCGATTTCTTTGCAGAGCGCTTTAGACAAAGTGGGAGTTAAACGTTTTTTTATGGAAAAATCGGAGAGGCAAATGAAAATGTTAGGTCGAAATCGCGGCGCTAAACTAATTGACTGGCTTCTGCAAACTGACTTAAATTTGAAGGGAGGCAGTAGAAGTAATTCAAGATTTGCTTTGGAAACGTTGATAATAAAAATTGCGGATCAAAGATTAAGGTAAAAATATTGGGGTATCTCTAAAAATTCATTTGTAAGGTAGGCGGCGTTTTGCCGCTGGGTTTATTTTTTGGGCCGCAATAGAGTTTATGTTGCTAATAAATTTTATTATTTCACAATGCCTAAAATATATTTATTTTAGACGTTAGGAATTATTAAAGTTTAATAATTATTTCATATCTAATGCGGCGTTTCGGCATGGTGTTTGATTTTTTTAGCCGCCAACCTTTTTTGCAAAAAATGAATTTTTAGGGATACCTTTTTTTATTATAACTCATGTTACGCATCATACGCAGAAACAAGGCAAAAAATAGTAACTATATTAGGACTGAATTTGACCGCCTGTGTAACGTGAGTTATAATTGACTTTTTGATTTAAAATATTTTTTAAAATTTCTTCTTTGTGATCTCTGTGTTTTCGGTGGTTAATAAATAAAAAACTGGTTTTTATGAAGTTTCCGTTAATAAAAGTTAGGGGACAATTTTTTAAATTCGGAATTAAGAAATTTAGGGACAGATTTTTTGTTACAAAAATTATCATTTTCCGTGTTCCTTTTGTCCTTTCGATTCCATACGTTCCTTCCAATGCGTCCAAGTCTGTCGTCCGATAAACTAATCTGGCAATACTAAACGCGTCAATAATTCCTAATTCCTAATTTAAAATTCTGAATTTACAATGCAGACATTTAACAGATACATGATCAAGGAATTGGTTCAAACATTCCTTATATCTCTTGTTGCGATGGGGATATTGTTTTTGATTGTGGGTTTGGTGCGTGTTGCGATGGAGCGGAATTTTCCTATTAGCCAAGTACTTCAACTAGCGCCGTTTACAATGCTTGAGATGTCGCCGATAGTTATACCGATGGCGTTATTACTTTCAACGTCGTTATTTTTCGCAAAAATGGCGGGCAACAACGAAGTAATTGCGTTGAAATCTTTGGGCATTCCGCCTTGGCGTTTTCTTTTACCTGTAATGGTGTTAGGTATTCTTGTTAGTTTTATTACGGTTTGGATGAATGAGATGGCGATTTGGGGGCGTTCTGGAATTGCGAGTGTAATTTATCATGCCGCCGAAGAGATCATTCTTGGGCAATTAAGGACGACGCATAGTTTAACGTCGCCGGATGGAAAGTTGACGATTGTTGTTAAAGGCGTCGAAAATCGCAGGTTAATAATGCCAAGTATTACGATCAAATCGGGCAACGACGAGTCGACGACGATTGAGGCGCAATCGGCGCAATTAAAGATCGATTTTGAAGCGCAAGAACTGACTGTAACTTTGTCCGAAGTAAAGTTAGACGTTAAGGGCAGTATTAGTTATTCGTCGGACAATCAGATTTTTAGGCATCCGTTATCGGGCATAATGCAATTACCTAGCGACGGTTCAAAGTTGCGACCGTCTGATATGCGTTTAGTTGATATTCCGCGAGCGATTATGGAGTGTCGCGGTGAAATATTGAGTAATCGTAAGGTTTTGGCGTTTAATTATGCGCTTGCGGGAATGATGGGCGCGTCGGATGCGTGGTCGAGTGCGGAGATTGTTAGGTTGAATGAGAATATTGAGGAAAAAATGAGATTGATAGAGCGGTTGCAAGTTGAGCCGCCGCGACGTTGGGCAACGGGATTTAGTTGTATTTGTTTTATGTTCATCGGCGCTCCGTTTGCAATATGGCTAGGACAACGCGGAGTATCGGACGGTTTTTCAAGTTTTTTCGCATGTTTCATTCCGATTTTATTGCTTTATTATCCGTTGTTAATGTTCGGATTGCAAAAAGCAAAACACGGTTCGCTTCCTGCTAATTCCGTTTGGATCGCAAATATTTGTATTGTAATTGTCGGTATTTGGTTCATGCGAAAAATTCACAGATTTTAAAATATAACGCTTGCGGGCGACTCTAAAATTAAAAAAAATTTTATCGTTATAATATATTTTTTCCAAAAAACCGATATTATCGTTAAAATTGGTCGATAATAGATAAGAGTAATGACAATTGGATCGCTAAAATTGAATTTTCAACGCGCCTCCGAAAAAATAATTGTTCGTATTTTTAATTGCGTGATTTTAAAGCGTCAAAGCCTGCCGCCCTAAAATTAAGCGGGCGGCGGTAAACGTAAATTAAAGTAAGAACATCAGTTTAAAAATAATTGTTTTGGCGGTTTGCGTAAATTAAAAAAATTTATTGTGTAATTTATAAAAAGAGATGAGTTGCGAGTCGTCTAAAAAATCAGTTGGGTTTAAATTTGGGTTATTAAGTTGGTTTTTATTCCAATTTAATTTAAATCTGAATTTTTTTAATTATTTATTTTCTGTGTTTTGGATTTTGTCGTTTATTTTTTTAACGATAAATCTGACGGCTGAAAATACGTTTTCTCAATCCGGCAATTCGCAATCGTTTTTATTGACGCCGAACACGAATGAATTAGACGACGTTTCCGGTTTACGCGCAATTGCGCCTTCAAACAGAACGGATTCAAGAACAGGTTCGGGTTCAAATTATTCGCGTCCTTTTGAACGCAATTACAAACAATACGGACAACAAGAATATTACGAACAAGATAATTTTGATCGATTAAACAATCGTGAACGTGAACGGACAAAAGAACGTTTCTCGGATCAAGGCAATTCTTATCGTCAGGATAATTCTTATCGTCAGGACAATTATCGTAACAAAAATTATGAATCCGGCGCCGATGTTTTGACTAATCGTTCAATACAACCGCAAAAATATTCGCCGGAAAATTATAATAATCCTAATTCGCAAACAGACGTTTCTCGTTTTAACGGCGGCGTTAGCGGCGGCAGTAATTTACGCGAAGTACGAAATCCCGATGCGGGTCGAGTTGGCGATGCGGGTCGGGTTGGCGATGCGAGTCGGATTGGCGATGCGGGGCGAGTTGGCGATGCGGGTCGGGTTGGCGGCGATGTGCGTGTTGTGCATACGGCTAATGCGGCTAATACTTCTTTGGCGGGCAAGAATGTGAGCGGCGGCGCAGCGGATATTTTTTCGTCTAATCGTGTTGTATCATTTGGCGGCGAGATAAGTAGAAACGGTTCTGAAATTGTCGGCGGCAAAAATGTTAATGGCTTGAATTTACCTGGCGTTTCGGGTTTATCTGATCAGACGCGGCGCAAGTTAGAATTAACGCCTTCGTATAAGGACGAGTTGCCGTTTGTTCGTGTTTGTGGCGTTGTTGTGGTTCAGGCGAATTTTCCGCTTGCGGAGGTTGAGTTGCAATTGCTAGAAATAGAAAATTTGCAGCGTGATTTGAATAATTATTTGGGTTTACCGGCGCCGGAGGAGAAAATAGAACTTTGTTTATTTAGGGACGAGGCAAGTTATACTAAATTTTTAGAGAGGCGATTTGCCAATGCGCCGCGAGACCGTCGTGCTTTGTATATCAAGCGCGGAAAATCGCCAGGAACGGTTTTGGTGCAACGTTTGAAAGATTTTGAAATTGATCTTCGGCATGAGATGACGCATGCGATAGTTCATGCGAGTATTCCGGTAGTTCCGATTTGGTTGGACGAAGGTTTGGCAAAATATTTCGAGCCGTTGCCGCAAGACAGATTCATGTACAATCCGTATTTGAAACAAGTTCAGCGTAATATGAAGTTTGGAGTTTGGGCGGCGCCGTCGTTATCGCGTTTGGAAAAATTATCGGTAGCGAGCGACATGGGCGATTCAGAATATAGAGATTCGTGGGCGTGGGTTCATTTCATGTTTCATCATTCGGAGAAAACGCATAAAATGTTAGCAGGTTATTTGAAATTGTTAGCGTCGTTGCCGCAAGAAAAATATAGAGATAAATATGGCACGGTAAAAGTTCCAAACTTGAGCTTATACATTGAAGACTACGTAAAAAATCCAAGACAAGAATTTAGAAAACATTTCCAAAATAAAACAAATAATAATTGACAAATACGAGCGGCATAGAATTTGTCTCATCTGTCCCATTAGGGACAACATGTTGGTAAAAAAGCAACGTCAAAAATATATTTGTCCCGTTATGGACAACATGTCAATACTTAACGGGACGCTAAAAATTCGTATCGTTTTTTTCTAACAACATCTTGTCCATAACGGGGCAAATATTTATTGTTACGAAAATTGTCTTCCCTAAACCTTACGCACAATCCCCTAAAATCTTTTGCTTAAATTGCAGTAAACGGTTACAAAAAAAATTGTCCCTCCTGTCCCTCCAGTCCCTTCTGTCCCACTTGTCTCTCAAAAAATTGCCTATACATAATTACCAAACAATTACAAATAAATTCAAAAAGAAAAAAACTGCGATTGGTTATTATTATTATTATTATTATTATTATTATTGGGTATCTCTAAAAATTCATTTTTTGTAAAAAGGTAGGCGATGTTTCGCCGAAACATCGCAATACGCATGAAATAATTATTAAATCTTAATAATTCATAAAGTCTAAAATAGATGTATTTTAAACGTTATGAAATAATAAATTCATTGGTATCACAAACTCTAATGCGGCGTTTCGGCGAAACGCCGCCTACCTGAACAAATGAATTTTTAGTGATGCCCTATTATTATTTGTTTATAAAGATTGTTTGTTTTCGGTCGGCGCCTACTGATATTATTTCAATTTTTTTCTCGATTAATTCGCTTATGCGTTGTATGTAATATTTTGCATTTGACGGCAGGTCTTCGTAATTTTTTATATTTGAAATATCTTCGTCCCATCCTGGCAAGGTTTCGTAGTTTGGGATAGCCAATCTCAAGTCTTCTACTTGACTTGGAAAATGATTGTAGATGCGTCCGTTTATATTGTAAGAGGTGCAAATTTGCAAAATATCAAATCCGCTCAACACGTCCAGCAACATCAAACTAATTGCGTCAACGCCGCTTAACCGCGCCGCATAACGCACCGCAACAACATCAAACCAGCCGCAACGTCGCGGTCGTTTTGTTACCGTTCCGTATTCTTTGCCGCGATTACGCAACATTGCGCCTGTTTCGTTGTCTTGTTCGGTAGGAAACGGACCGCCGCCAACCCGCGTCGAATACGCTTTAACCACGCCGTAAATTTTATTTATAAACCGCGACGGCACGCCGCTGCCGGAACTAATGCCTACGCCGCTGCTATTGCTGCTCGTTACAAACGGAAACGTGCCGTGATCAATATCTAACAACGAACCTTGAGCGCCTTCAAAAAGAATACGTTTGTTTTCATCTACCGCGTCTAAAAGATAATTTGTCGTATCGCAAACATACGGACGCAAACGTTCCGCAAAGCCGGAATACTCCTCGATTATTTGCGACGTGTCAATATTTACGTCTAAATTTATAAGATTATCGCCCTTCTCTAAATCGCGCAACAAGCAATCAAAACGGCGTTTTTTCATGCCCGCAATATATTCGACGCGCCGTTTAAATTCAGATTTAAACATATCGCCGACGCGTATCGCAAGCGATCTGCTAACTTTGTCTTGATAGCAAGGACCAATTCCGCGCATTGTTGTGCCGATGGATTCTTGACCGTTGGCGCTATCGAGAATTTTATCTTCAATTTTATGCCAAGGAAAAATCAAATGCGCCCTATCGCTTATCATTAGATTATTGTCGATTTTTATTCCGCGTCCGACGAGGGAATCGATTTCGTCAAAAAGGGATTTGGGATCGATTACCACGCCGCCGGCGATTACAGATTGAACTTCGCTGCGAAATATACCGCTTGGAATAAGGGACAATTTATATTTTTCGCCGTCGAACACTACCGTATGACCGGCGTTAGCGCCGCCTTGATAGCGTACTACTATATCGTTTTGATCGGTAAGAATATCGACTACTTTACCTTTTGCCTCGTCTCCCCATTGGAGACCAATTACTGCTACGCCTGGCACAATTCACCTCGCTTGATTAAAATAAATGTTATAAAATTTTTAAATATCCACGTTAAATTTCTTCTTACCGCCGCCTGTTTATCTTTTTATCTTTCGTAAAACATGCGGGCAAAAGGGCAATATTTTAGCGACTCAAATTTGCATTGACAAGAGTTTGCAAATATTTCAAATAGTTGAAACGTTATAAACTGTTCGTACTTTAATTTGCGTTTACCTTCGCCTGCCTAGCTTTCGGACGGCAGGCTTTGACGCTTTTAAATCGATGAAATTCAAGTACGATCTGTATATAACTCTAAAAAACGCAAATTTATTTTTTCGTAAAAAATGAATTTTTAGAGACGCCCTGTTATCTAGTTTTCTAAAAAAACTACTCCCTATTCCCTAAAATCTAGCGCTTAAAATTTCCGTGAGCGGTTATAATTTTTCGTTGTTTATTGGTATGAAATTTTTTGGTAATTTTATGATAGCGCCGCCCCATGATAGTCCTACTCCAAATCCTATTAACATTGCAAACTCATCAGCCCGCAACATTCCCGTATTCCATGCATCGACAATTGCAATTGGAATACTACTTGAAACCGTATTACCGCGCGTCAGCATATTGTTGAAATATTTTTTTTCGTCGATACCGCACAATTCTCGCAATCTTTGAAGCATATATTTATTCGCTTGATGGAAGATATAACAACCGATGTCAGTTTTTGACTTGCCGCTTTTTGCCAATAACGCTTCTACCGTTGGCGGCACGCGGTCGATTGCGAATGAAAAAATACCGGGTCCGTGCATTAGCAATTGTTCTTGCGATCTCATGCTTCCTTTGCGGTCTGCTACGATTTCGGCGGTTGCGTCGGATTTTGGCAAGCGATGTCCTCCCGCTTGTACGATTAGTAAATCTGCGCCGCCGCCGTCTGTTCCAAAAACAAACGGACCGACAAATGAATCTGAATTATCGTTACAATAATGTTCGTTGTCGCTTGCCCGCGTCAGCAACGTGCATGCGGCGCCGTCGCCGAAAAGCGGACGGCTTGAACGGTCATTGGGATTTATGTATTTTGAATAAGTCTCAGACGTAATAAATAAAATTTTTTCCGCTATGCCCGTTTCGATTAAACCTTTGCAAATACTTAATCCGTAAATATAACCGCTGCATCCGAGATTGAAGTCAAATGCTCCCGCCGATTTTGGCAAGCCTAGTTTTTCGTGCATAACGCAAGCCGTGCTTGGCAAAAAGTAATCCGGCGATTGCGTGCAAAAAACCAAGTGATCTATATCTTCCGGTTTGCATGCGCCGGCGTCAAACATTAACTCTGCCGCTTTGACGCCGATGTCTGAAGCAGTTTCATCTTTTGCCGCAATTGGACGGCTTTCTATTCCGAGTTTACGTACTATTTTTTCTTCAGTCCAGTCGGGGAAACAACGCGATAACTCGATATTGTCAAGCCGCCCAGACGGAAGATAAAACGAAATACTACTAATCAATGCCAAATTAAACATATCCCAAAATTAACGTACAAAAAATGGAACTTTTAAAAAACACAAATTTATTTTTATTAACCACAGAGGACACAGAGGAAATTTTTAATTGGAATCGAAACGTTATTTAATATTATAATTGACATTTTGATTTAAAATATTTTTTATACGTATTGTACTTGAAATTTAGCGATTTAAAATCGTCAAAGTCTGTCGTCCGAAATCTTGGCAGATGAAGGTAAACGCAAATTCAAGTACGAACAGTTTAAAAATTTATTCTCTGTGAACTCTGTGTTTTCGGCGGTTAATAAATAAAAAACCGGTTATTAGGGGTTGCCAAAAATAAATCAATCTAATCCTGTACGTTTCAATAACCAAAACGTAAAATAACCTACGCCAAATAAACCCAAGACAAAAAGCAAATAAGCATACGGCAGCGGCATTATATTTTGCGTGAATTGGGTGTATTCCGACATGCCGAAAATTCCGGCTATAACATTTAGCGGTAAAAAAACTATTGATAGTACCGTCAAACGTTTCATTAAAATATTAAGATTATTATTTACCATTGAAGCGCGGGCGTCGTTCATGCCGGACATAATAACAGAATAAATTTCAGCCTGTTTGTAACATTGCGTATTGTCAACGCTTAAATCGTCAAGTTGTTCTTCTTGTTCTTTGGAAAATTCAATTTTAACCGAGTTGGCGCGAAGTTTATCGATAAGAACGCCGTTAGATGAAATTGCGCTCAAATAATACGTCATACTTTGGCTCAATCGGAATAGGTGCATTAGGTGTTTGTTGCTCATCGAGGTTTCGAGTTTCTTTTCTAATTCATCGACGACCATGCTTATTGCTCTGATGTGTCCGAGAAATTGTGAAATTGATCTAGCGATTAAGCGAAGTAAAACTTCGCGTAAGCCGCCTGATATATTGGATAAATCTTTGCCGAGATCAAAAATAGAAATATCGTCGCTTAATACTGCGATTAGTCTGTCTTTGAAAAGATACAATCCCATTGAGCATATTCGGAACAAAAAATCGTCGCCTTCGGAGTAGTGGCGGGGGCGTTTAAAAATTACTGCTACGTGTTCCGGTTCAAATTCAACACGCGATAACTCGTCCGGATCGAGGGCGCTGCTTAACGTATGTTCGTCTAAACTTAATTCGCCGACGAGGTAAAGTCGTTCTGCTTCATTAGGGTTTACGAATACTACTATATGTGAGTTCTCATCCTCTGTCGGAATAAGACGTCCATCAACAATCTCATAATATCTACGCATACTTCCTCCCAATCGTCGCCGTTTATCATGCAATAGGGCGTCTCTAAAAATTCATTTGTCCAAGTAGGCGGCTAAAAAAAATTAAACGCCGTGCCGAAACGCCGCATTAGATATGAAATAATTATTAAATTTTAATAATTCTTAACATCTAAAATAAAAATATATTTTAGGTATTGTGAAATATTAACATTTATTAGCGTCTTAATCTCTATTGCGGCCCAAAAAATAAACGCAGCGGCGAAACGACCGCCTACCTTACAAATGAATTTTTAGAGATTCCCAAACAAAGTTCCGTGAACGGTTACAAAAAACGCAACCAAACAATCAATGCGAATATTACCACAAACTCAATACATCGACAAGGGGAACATGCGAAAATAAAAATCATCTGCGTTTTTTATACAGATCGTACTTGAAATTCAGCGATTTAAAAGCGTCAAAACCTGCTGTCCGAAATCTAGGCAGGCGACGGTAAACTGCAAATTAAAGTGCGAATAGTTTAGAAATTCTCAAAAGAACGTATTCCATGATTATAAATAAATGATATGATTATGTCCTTGTTGAACAATGTAATTGATTTTGCCGCAATGTAATTTTCTTAACAAACCAACAAGTGGAAAAAATATTATGAATGATATTACTGCAATTAAGGACGAGTTAGACGTTCTTACTCGTATAATAGTTGAGACTGTTCCGGTAGAACAAATTTATTTGTTTGGTTCTTATGCTTATGGCACGCCGCATAAAGATTCGGATATAGATTTATACAT
>JAISLW010000326.1 GCA_031277105.1 Planctomycetaceae bacterium
GGATAAGATGGGACAGATTAAAGGAACGCAGGCGCCTCGCCTGTGTTTCGTCAGATTCGCAGGCGGAACGCCTGTACCACCGGATCGCGGGCGTCTCGCCTGCATGCGGTTGTACACAACCGCTAATGAGCGAGCATAAAATCGCAACAGCCTTTTTGTTTGCCTATCGGCAAAATGCAGGCGAGCCGCCCGCGATCCGATGGTCTCGCCTGCTTTTCAGGATCGCAACCGTCTCGCCTGTATGTTGCCAACAACCATGAAATATCACGGTTGTTTGTCAATTTTATGTTTGCCTAATATTTTGCCGGTAGATAAATATGCAAATAATATTTTTGTTCAAGATTTTTTTATCTTTATTTTTGATTGGTTTTATTATTTTTTATTTTACATATTTTTCAACTAGGCATGATAATTGCATTGTTCTATATTCTTTTGTCTATCTTTGATTCTTCTATCTCTAATGTTCCTTATGAATCGCTAGTATGTATTTTGTTAAACAGATTTTTGTGAATGTTTATTTTAATTTTAACCGTTTAATTTTTTTGGAGATTTTTTATGTGTAGATTTATTGTTTTGATTTTTTTTGTTTTGATTTTTGGTTCGGATATTTTTGCGGTTGAGAAGCCTAATATTGTTTTGATATTGGCGGATGATCTTGGTTATGGCGATGTGAGTTGTTACGGGGCTACTCGCGTTAAAACGCCTAATATTGATCGTCTTGCAAACGAAGGTATCCGTTTTACGGATGCTCATTCGGTTGCGGCGACTTGTACGCCGTCACGGTTTGCTTTGATTAGCGGAATTTATCCTTGGCGGAAATCTGGTACCGGAATTTTACCCGGTAATGCGCCGTTGATAATTCCTCCTAAAAGCATAACCTTGCCGTCAATTTTGAAACAAGCCGGATACGTAAACGGCGTTGTCGGCAAATGGCATCTCGGACTCGGCACGCCACAATCTCCCGCTGATTGGAACGGCGAAATCAAACCAGGTCCGCTTGAAATTGGTTTTGATTATTCGTTTATTATTCCGGCAACCGGCGACCGCGTGCCATGCGTGTTTGTTGAAAATCATCGCGTTGCCAACCTCGATCCAAACGATCCAATTCAAGTTAGTTACAAAGAAAAAATCGGCGCCGAACCTACCGGAAAAGAACGCCCCGATCTCCTCAAACAAAATTTACTTCCCGATCACGGACACGACCAAACTATCGTCAACGGTATCAGCCGAATCGGTTACATGAGCGGCGGCAAATCGGCGCGATGGGTCGATGAAAATATCGCAGATACAATTACCGCCAAAGCCTGCCGTTTTATTGAAGAGAACAAAGAGCGCTCTTTTTTTCTGTATTTTGCAACGCACGATATTCATGTTCCACGTGTTCCGCATCCGCGATTTGTAGGCAAAACGCCGATGGGCGCTCGCGGCGACGTTATTGTCGAATTTGATTGGAGCGTAGGCGAAATATTGCAAACGTTAGATCGGTTAAAACTTGCGGACAACACAATTGTTATTGTTTCAAGCGATAACGGTCCGGTTGTCAACGACGGTTATATTGACCGCGCCGTTGATCTGATTGGCGATCACAAACCTGCCGGATTGTTGCGCGGCGGAAAAAGCAGCGCGTTTGAAGCGGGAACGCGCGTTCCGTTTATTGTGCGTTTACCGAAAAAAACCAAAGCCGGAAAAGTTTCGGATGCGTTGATTTCGTTGATAGATATTCCGGCAACTTTCGCGGCGCTTACAAATCAGAAAATTCCCGAAACGGCAATTCCAGATAGCGAAAATATTTTGCCCGCATTGATCGGCGAAACGAATCAAGGACGCAAAAATCTCGTACTAGCGGCTCATACGCAAAGTTTAAGACACGGAACGCAAAAAATAATTCTCCCAAACAAAAAAGGACGAAAAATCACCGCACACACGCACATCGAAACAGGAAACGATCCAAATCCACAACTCTACGATTTGAAAAACGATCTCGGAGAAAAAAATAACCTCGCCGAAAAACAACCAGAACAATGGAATAATTTACACAAAATCTTTCAAGAAATCCGCAATAAAAAAATCGTCATACCATAAATAAACTTCCAAAAAAACAATTTTTAGAGATGACCAATAAATATTTGTCCCGCTAGGGACAACATGTTGGTAGAAAAAAATGATACGATTTTTTAGCGTCCCGTTAAGGACGCAATAAAGGTTAAGGTTGTATTGACATGTTGTCCCTAGCGGGACAAATATATTTTTGACCTTGCTTTTCTACCAACATGTTGTCCCTAGCGGGACAGAAATGAGGGCATCTCTAAAAATTCATTTGTTCAGGTAGGCGGCTAAAAAAATTAAACACCGTGCCGAAACGCCGCATTACGTGTAAAGGCGCAAATAAATTTTATTATTTCACAACGTCTAAAATATGTCTCTATTTTACACGTTATGAATTATTGAAATTTAATAATTATTTTATGCGTATTGCGGCCCAAAAAACAAACACAGCGGCGAAACGCCGCCTACCTTTTTGCAAAAAAAAATGAATTTTTAGAGATGTCCGAAAGTTATTGACATGATTTTATGGTTCGTTTATGAGTTGTAGGTTGTCTAAAAAGAATGAGGAATCGTCGGCGGTTTTGCTGATGTTGCAGAAGACGATCCATTGTAAAATTTTCCAATC
>JAISLW010000398.1 GCA_031277105.1 Planctomycetaceae bacterium
GGACGAAGACAAAACAACGAAAACATACATTAAATAACTCACGTTACGCAGGCGGTCAAATTCAGTCCTAATATAGTTACTATATTTTGCATTGTTTCTGCGTATGATGCGTAACATGAGTAAATAAATAACCGTTCACGGAAATTTAAGCAATAGATTTTAGGGGATAGGAAGTAGTTTTTTTAGAAAAACTGGAAAACAGTTTTTTTGTTACAAAAATATTTATGGCGGTATTAGCGTAAAATAAATTATTGCGATTGCAAGGTAGATAGTTGCGCAAATTGTATTGAGAATGAAGTATGCGAAGTTGTTGCGTAACATTGCTTTCCAGTTCGTTTTGAATCCGGTATTAAATCCGTTCCGGCAAAATTTATACGCCGTAATTCCATTGGCAAATAATATCAGCGGAATCAAAATATAAATTGAAATACAACCAAAACCGTTTAAATAACCGTTTAAATAACAATTGAAAGAAAAAAACTTAGAGAATATAACCGCGAAAGACGGCAAACTTAAAATTGTATGCCATAAAAAGATGATAACTCCCCATGGCGCAACTACCGAAAAAAACATAAGCAAACAAATAAATCCATAACAAATTTTTTCAAACGTTTTTACTTGAACAGAACCGGCAATTCTGATTTGCGAGTCGGCAGATATGGCTATTAACCCTGCAACAATAGAGATAAAAAATGAAATTACCGGAATAAAAAATATTTCTATTTTTCCATGAACAATATAGACAATTACAAATGGCGGGATTGAAAGAGAAATAAAAAATACCAGCCAAAGCGTCATTAGTCCCAAATATGAATTTAATCTTTGAAGCGGCGATAAAGGAACCGCAAAAAATAACTCGTCAAAATTATCGCTTTTGGGGTTAAGGTTATGAATGTCAAGACTAAACACGCTACTGAATAAACCAATTAAGCCGCTAAAACACAATAGAATACCGGCGCCACACAAAAAAGCCGTAACCGGAAATTCGTCACGCTGAAGTCCTTTATCTGGCAATACGCTAGCCAAGATACAAATAATTGATAAGAATACAGCCGCTCCAAAATAAACGTTAATTATTACTTCAGCCGCTGTTGCATACCGTCGCATTTCGCGTACTACAACCGGATTAATATAATCGCCGATAGCGTCTATACGTTCAATCAGTTTCTTTAACATGATAGTTTGACCAAATTATATTTTTTGTAACGAAAATTGCCTAAACCAAATACTTGTCCAAATACTTGTCATACAAACGAACTCCTAAAAAACATAAACTTATTGTAACCGCTCACGGAAATTTAAACAATAGGTTTTAGTGAGTAGGGAATAGAGGTTAGGGGTTAGGAAGTAGGAAGTAGTTTTTTAGAAAACTAGCGAAAGATTTTTTGTTACAAAAAATCATCTGAAGGATAGAAGACGAGACGCCCGCGATCCTGCAATGCAGGCGAGACATCCGCGATCCGGTATTTTTTGTAACAATAAATATTTGTCCGATCTGTCCCGTTAGGGACAATATGTTGGTAGAAAATGATGATACGTATTTTTAGCGTCCCGTTAAGGACGCAATAAAGATTAAGGTTGTATTGACATGTTGTCCCTAGCGGGACAGATGGGAAATATATTTATTGTTACAATAAATATATTCCCTATACCATATCCCCTAAAACTCTACGTCTCTGTAACTTCGTGAAAGATTACCAATAATGTTTTTGATTCTAATTAAAAAATTCCTTTGTGTTCTCTGTGGTTAAATAAAAATGAATTTGTGTTTTTTGATTGTTCTACAAAAAAATCTTTATTGACACGAAAGGGTAAAATTGCTAAAGTTCGCAATTATGGGCGTTGTCTTGTTTTTGGAGTTATGAATTTACGTAAATTATAATTTGGCTGTGCGGCGTATTTTTTGTTTCAATAAATCTGATTTTGTTTTTATTACGTCAATGTTGATTGCAATTTTTTTAATTGTAATCAGCGGCGGTTGTCGTATGCGCGGGAATGTCGGGCAAAATAATATTGACTCCGCTATACAAAATAAATTCACAACTAACTTGCCAAAAAATAATTCGCCCAAAATAACAACGGCAGATAATCAAAATTGGTGGCCAGACGAAATTCCAATCCCGCCCGAAGCAACCATAACCTCGCAGAATACCAAAAATCATATTACGCAAAATTCACAACAAAAAATAATACGCCCAAAAACGCCAATCACAATAACTTCATCAACAACAGCATCAACAGCAGCGACAACAACAGCGACAACAAACGACAATATCGCCGCAAGCAATAAATACGAAAACGATTCTATCGTGCCGCCACGACAACTTGAAGCGTTTTCAATTGAACCCAAACCACTCGCCGAAAATATTAACACTACACAAAATCAAAAAAATTCACACGCAAATAAATCTAAACAAATTACAAAAACAAACGAAAACATAATCAAAACAACCGCCCTAAACGAAATAAATGAAAAACAACAAAATAAAACAAATCATAACCCCGAAATCTCCTTGCAAGATTTTGAAACCATCCTAACTCAAGCAAAATGGCAACCCAATATCCAACTAGAACATTGGACAAATAACGAAACAAAAAAATCAGATAATAAATCTCAGTCAAGAGAACGACGCGAACAAATTAAAAATTTAAATCTCTCAGAAAAAGAAAAAACAAAACTCGCAAAAGATAAAAAATATATCGACGAACTCATATCAACTTGGAGATGGTACAACAACGAAATCGACGAACTCGTCAAAAAACAACTTAAACCCGACATAAAATCACGACCGGTTTTACCGGTTGACCCAAAAATATTCCTCGAAAATAACGCCTACAAAAACTCCAAATACAACTCGCTACGCTCAAACGCCGCTATCTTAATGGGACGCTGCAACGATTACGACGCCGTCGAAACTTTGCTCGAAATCATAAAAAACGAACCGCAAGACGCAATCCGTTGCGCCGCCGTCGAAACTTTAGGAACAATGGAACACGTAAATTTTGAAATCTTGATCCCATTGCTAGAATTTGCCCGCAAAAGAAATAACGTTACAAAAAATCAACCCGATAATAATCATAACAATAATCGTAACAATAATTCCAAAAACGACGAAAAATTAAACGCATCCAATCGTACAAATCAAATTACCGTCGTCAATAAAGTCCTTTGGTCGGAATTATTGATTGCGTTGGCGAATAAGATTGAGCCTTGGGAACATCCGTGTTTTCTTGATGCGCTTGCGACGGATAATGTAGAAGTGCGTCGAACTTGTGCGAAGTTATGGCGACAACGTTCCCACGATTTCTGGATGCGGCGCAATGTTGCGGCGAATTATCGTAACGAAAAAGAAAACGGCGATCAATTGCAGCGTTTGCCGGCGCGGTTTCTTGTTTTTGCGCGGGCGGAGAATGATTTACCGGCGCGGATCGATATGATTACAACGCTTGGAATTTGGCGAGAGCCGGAAATTTTGAATATTGTCAACGGCGATTTGAATAATGCTAATATTCGTTTGCGTTTTGCGGCAATTGATGCGATTGCGGCGGCGGATTGCAAAGATGCCGAACGAATTTTGAAAGATAAGTTGCGGGATATTTCGGTCAAAACGCGAGCAAAAAGCGCCGAAGCGTTGTGTAAACTCGGATTTGTCAACGACGTTTTGCGGCTTGCCGAAGACAAAGAGCGGGAAGTGCGAATCGAAGTCGCCAAAGCCGTCGCGCTAGCGCCAAGTCGGCAAACGGCGACATTAGCGCAACGATATATCGAAAACGATTCCGAAGACGTTAAACTTGCGGCGTTAAATTCGATTGCCCAATGGGACAGAATTGATTTAAGCGGCGACATTTTAATTGAAGCGTTGCAAAGTCGCAGCGCAAAAGTGCAGAATTTAAGCGCTGAAATATTATCGCAATTTTGCCCTGACGCAACAAAATTATTGTCAAAAAATTTTATTGCGGACAAGGAGCGAATAAAAATTGTTACGAATATTAAACGGCAGTTAAATGAATATATTCAAGCAAACGCCGATGACTTTGCGCAAATTATCGTTACGAATAATACGAATAATACGTCCGAAAACCGCTCAAAAGCAACGAAAGTAAAATTGAACGAAGCGGAGATAGAGGATGTTTTGGAATTAGTTGGGTATTTGCGATCTTCTGGTTTGACGATATACCGGCGGGAGGCGATTAAGCGGCGGTTGTCGGAATATGGCGGGCGTTTGTTGGATATTTTGGAATATTTGTACGAAAATTATGATGATTTTGAAGCGCCGGAGTTAGTGGATGAAATATTGGCGGAGAACAATGAGATATTTAATTTAATATTGCTTCTTGATTCCGATTCTGAAACGGTTCGTCGCAAGTCGGCTTCGGAGTTATTGCGGCGTAGTAAGTTTGAGTTTTGGGGCAATTTTGTGAATTTACGGATATTGGAATGCGGGTTACGCGAGGCGGATGCGTTGATGTTGTCGATGTATCTTGGGGTGTTGCGAAATGCGGACGTTTATAAGGCGCGTTATCTTGCTGCGGTTATTTTGCAAGCGGAACGGATTACAGCGGTTGAGTTGCGGAAAGTTGCGTGCAATGTTTTCGGCGAACTTGGCGCCGGACATGATTTAATTATCGTTGCGCAAAATCTAGGCGATCCGCGCCGTGAAGTTTCTCATGCCGCTTTTGAAGCGATAATAAAAATTTTGCAGAGAATGAACGACGACGAATTTGAGAAGGAACGTATAACGGCGGCGGAAAAATTATGGGAAAAATTTCTAGCCGCCGATTTGTTTTCGCAAGTTGAGATTAGCGCCGCAATTTATATGTTGGGTGAAGATGCGGGCGCAAAATCTTTTATACGCCTTTCGTTTTCGCCGGATGCACGTATTAAATCGCATGTTGTAAATGTAATTGGAATTTTGCAAAATGAAGATTTCATGTCAATTTTAATAAGGTATCTTGATGACAAAGACGCAAATGTATCGCAAGCGGCGTTGGCAATGTTACCTAAAATTGCGAAAAATGATATAGGAATTATTGAAACAGAAATTCCATTGCAACATGAATTATCGCAAACGCAAAAAAAAATCGCCCGATGGAAAAAATGGTTCGCAAATTAATTCAAAACATACGTATCGTACTTGAAATTCAGTCAGCCGTATCGGTTGCAAGTTGTCGAACAACATCGTCCCACTTGTCCCTAAAAATAATCTTTAATTCTGAATTTAAAAAATACGCTTGACATAGTTTTCGGATAAAACTATAATCCTGTTCCGTTTTATACTGCTCGCACTTGAAATTCAGCGATTTAAAAGCGTCAAAGCCTGCCGTCCGAAAGCTAGGCAGGCGAAGGTAAACGCAAACTCAAGTACGAATAGTTTAAAAATGGCGTTTGGATTTATTTTGATTTTTGATTTATGAGATGATTATCAAAATAAATTTTGGCGTTATTTTTTTGTTTGCTAACTGATGTTTTACCTGCTTGTGTTAGTGGGCGTTGGTTAGTTTGGTCAAATGATTTTTGTAATTTTTTTGTAAATATAGATTCGATGATTCGATTTTAAAATTTACGTTTGCCGAATATCGAATATATTTTTTTGCGACTAATTACAACAACCTAAAAACAGAAAGGACAATTTATGAAAACGTTCAATTTTGGTTTTGATGGGTTTGAGGGTGAAAAAAATGTTAAAATAGGCAAGGGGGGGGGGGGGTACGTAAGTGGAAATTGCCGAAAAATTTTGCTTTTACTCTTGTTGAGCTTCTAGTTGTAATTGCGATTATAGGAATATTGATCGCAATTCTTTTACCAGCCGTTCAAGCGGCGCGTGCGGCGGCGCAACGGATGCAGTGTTCAAATAATCTCAAGCAGATGGGATTAGCCGTTCACAACTTCCACGACTCGCGCGACGGTTTACCTCCGGCGATTATTTGTCGTTACCGAATGTCTCTTTTTCCGTT
>JAISLW010000430.1 GCA_031277105.1 Planctomycetaceae bacterium
AATACATCTATTTTACACGTTATGAATTATTAAAATTTAATAATTATTTTATACGTATTGCGGCGTTTCGGCGAAACACCGCCTACCTTTTTACAAAAAATAAGTTTTTAGAAGTTCCCTTTATTGATTTAAAAGCGTCAAAGCCTGCCGTCCGAAAACTAGGCAGGCGAAGGTAAACGCAAACTCAAGTACGAATAGTTTAAAATTATTGTTACACAAAATGAATGTCATTGCAGACAAATAAAAATAAAATACAATGTATCAGGTCGCATTTATAATTTCGTTGAAATTCAATTGCGATTTGCGTATAAAAATTAGGTAATAGTTCGCGGAAATTTGTTTGATAGTTATATATTGACGATTTTTGAAGGACGAATGAAATAAGAGAGAGACAAATTGGACGATTTTTTGTTACAAAAAATCGTTTGCCGGATCGTAGCCGTTTCGGATGCAAAACGCCAACGGTAACCGGTAAAGCGGTCAAGATAAAAAACTCAATCACTAGCGGTTGAGTACAACCGCATGCAGGCGAGACGCCTGCGATCCGTCAGACGATTTTTTGTTACAAAAAATCGTCCATCCAGTCCCTCCAGTCCCTCTTGTAACTATTGTCCCTCTTGTCCCTAAAAAATTGCCAATACATAATTTGACTAAAAAAATTTCCATAAACGATTACCAAAATTTTAACCTTTAACAAAAAAAAATTTGGAGAAATAATTATGAAAATAACGACAATATCACGCCGTCGTTTTATTGAAGATTCAATGATAACAGCAATGGCAATAGGTTCGGCTGGATTGCTTAACCCAACGGCAATTGCACAAGAACCCGACGCAGATACAAATTTAACCGTCGCCGAAAACGATAAAATTGGAATAGCGCTAATCGGCGCCGGAAGCCGCGCAGGAGACCATATTAACGGCTACAAAAAAAATAAATACGTAAAAATTTTATACGTATGCGACCCCGATACATCGCGAACTAACGCAAGATGTAACGAAATTGAACGCAACTTCGGTTACCGCCCCAAGGCATTGGCAGACTTTCGCGAAGCATTAGAAGATAAAAACGTCGCCGCAATAAGCGGCGCAACAACAAACCATTGGCACGCACTCGCCGCAGTTTGGGGCTTGCAAGCCGGTAAACACGTTTTTATGGAAAAACCACTCACCCACAATATCCACGAAGGAAAAGCAATCACAGCCGCCGCCAAAAAATATAAACTCGTCTTCCAAACCGGCACACAATGCCGTTCAGCAAAAAATGTACAAGACGTAATAAAATACGTTCACGACGGCGGCATCGGCGAAGTTAAATTCGCCCGCGGTATCTGCTACAAACGCCGCAAAGCAATCGACGCATTAGGAAATTACCCAATTCCCGAAAACATAAATTACGACTTGTGGAGCGGTCCCGCACAAATTAAACCGCTCACGCGAAAAAATTTCCATTACGACTGGCACTGGCAACGCTACTACGGCAACGGCGATCTCGGAAATCAAGGTCCACATCAAACAGATATAGCACGCTGGTTTTTAGAAATTGAACGTTTTCCTAATTCGGTAATTTCATACGGCGGAAGATTAGGTTACGAAATAGAAAAAAACGACCCCAATTATATCGACGCCGGCGACGTCGCAAATACAGAAATCTCAATCTACAACTACGGCGATAAATCAATCGTATTCGAAACTCGCGGATTAACAACCGAACCAATACTCGTCCCCAATACAACTAACGCCGGAACACTCGTCGGCGTAATCGCCTATGGAACAAAAGGATACGCATTACAAGGATTCTCCCTAAAAGGTCAAACTTACAACCAATCGGCTATATTCGACCTCGAAGGTAATCTTGTCCAAAAATTTAACAGCGGCGAAAATCATTACAATAATTTCATCGACGCAATCCGCAAAAACGATCCCGCCGCCGTTACCGCAGACGCAAGATGCGGCGCCCTGTCTGCGGCAATTAGCCATCTCGGAAATATATCATATTATCTAAACGAACAAAATAAAATCTCCGTAGATGAATTGAAAAAAGAATTAAAAAATATCAAATCACACGACGACAACGAAACAACATTAGAACGAACCGTCGAACACTTGAAAAAAAATCAAGTCGATCTCGAAAAAACTCCGCTAACATTAGGAACATTTCTAAAAATCGACGTTGACAAAGAAGAATTTATCAATAACCCAAAAGCAAACGAATTACTATCACGAGATTACCGAAAAGAATACGAAGTCCCAAAACCAGAAAACGTCTAAATCTTAAATTCGGAATACAGAATTATTGGGAATAGGCAAAGTGAGAGAAGAGATTTTTTTTAACAAAAAAGGTAGGCGATGTTTCGCCGAAACGTCGCAATACGCGTGAAATAATTATTAAACTGTTCGTACTTTAATTTGCGTTTACCTTCGCCTGCCTAGCTTTCGGACGGCAGGCGAAGGTAAACGCAAACTCAAGTACGAATAGTTTAAAACTCTACGTTTCTATAATTTCGTGAACGATTACAGAGATTTTTTATTCGTCAATTTACTCAACTGATTTTATGAACATTTAATGATCAAATTACGCAAAGTTTCAGTACATAATCTTAAAAATATTGATCTTGATTTACCGACGGGCAAGTTAATAGTTATTTGCGGACGTAGCGGCAGCGGTAAAAGTTCGCTTGCAATCGATACGCTTTACGCCGAAGGTCAACGTCGTTATATCGAAACTTTTTCAGCATACGCTAGACAATTTCTTGAAAAGATCGAAAAGCCGGACGCATTGCAGATAGACGGTATTCCGGTTGCCGTTGCCGTTACGGGTAAAATTGATCCGAAATTGAATCGCGGTTCTGTTGGTAATATAACGGGCGTTTCTGATTATTTGCGATTGCTATTTGCGAAAATTGGCGTTGTATTTTGTCCTCAATGCGGCGGCGAAATTACTATCGATACGCCCGAAAAAATTTTTCACAAATTACCGTCTATACTCGCTTCGCTAAAACAAAATCAAAAACCTAATCGACAAAACGACAAAACAATTATTGAAACAAAAATTCAAATTGCATTCGAACCAAACTTGCCGCCGGAACGCAACGACTTCGTCAAAACATGGCGCGAACGCGGATTTGTCCGCTGTATTATTTTTGACAAAACGCTAAGAATCTCCGAATCCGAAATCACACTCGACTTGTACGACCAATTATTACGGACGTTAAAACAAAAACAAATTAACGCCGGTAATAATCGTAACAATAAATATGATTTTCCGGTATTGATAATAGTTGATCGTTTTTTATCGGACAAGATGGAGCGATTACGTTTTATAGATTCGGCGCGGACGGCGTATCGTTATGGCGACGATAAATGTTGTTTGTTGTTGCAAGACGGCGGCGGTGAAATTATTCAATTTAATTTTGCGCAACGATTATTTTGTGCGAGTTGTCGTTTAAGTTTTCCGTTTCTTGAGCCGCAATTATTTAATCCTGATAGTCCGTTGGGCGCTTGTCCCGAATGTTGCGGCGGCGTTATTAAGAGCAAGAAAGACAAGAACGTCAAGAACGTCAAGAGCGACAACGGCGGCGATTGCGACGGCGGCGATGTTGCGATTTCAAGTAATTCAAATTCTAAATCGTGTAGTTGCGGCGGTAGTCGTTTATGTGCGGCGGCGCGGGCGGTACGGATTGACGGCAAGAATATTGTCGAGTTATGTAATTTAACGGCGGGTAATTTGCGCAACGAAATATCTCAAATCGAGTCGCGGTTGTCGGATTATGAGCGTATGATTTCGCGGGATGCGTTTGAGCAGATTGCGGTTCGTCTTGATTATCTTATTGATGTTGGTCTTAGTTATCTTTCGTTATCGCGTTTGGTTAATACGTTGAGTGGCGGCGAGGCGCGGCGGGCGTATTTATCTGGCGCTTTGGGCAGTAGTCTTGTTGAGATAATGTATGTTTTGGACGAGCCGTCGGTGGGGTTGCATCCGTGCGATTCGGAGCGGTTATTAAATTTAGTTTATAGGTTGCGGGACAATGGCAACACTGTAATTGTAGTTGAGCATGAGGAGATTTTTTTGCGCGGCGCCGATCAATTAGTTGAGATTGGTTTAGGCGCAGGCGCGGCGGGCGGCAATGTTATTTTTCAAGGGACGCCGAAAGAGATGTTGGCTTCGTCGAGTAGTTTAACGGGGCGTTATTTGAGATCGAGTTCTAATCTTGATGCGAGTTCTAATCTTGACGCCGCATCTAATTTCGGCGCGGAATCTAATTTTAACGTTACATCTGATTTAAGCGCCGCATCTGATTTGGGCGTTGAATCTTTTTTGTACGAAAAAGGCGGCGATGTAAAAATGCCGGACGAGTTGGCGGATAATTTTTCGGGTAATTCAAAATTATGCGGCGCGGTTCGGAGGTCAACGGGTAGAATTAGGATAGCGGGTTGTTGCGGTAATAATTTACGCAATGTTTCGGCAACGTTTCCGTTGGGTCAACTTTGTGTTATTTCCGGCGTCAGCGGCGCCGGCAAGAGTACGTTAATTTTTGACGTGTTATATCCAGCCGTGTGCGGTTTGCTAGGCAAGAAGGTTGCGGGCGTTAAGTTGCGTAATGTTATGGGCGGCGGGCGTGTTGGTTTATCGTATGACAAGTTGAGTTTATCGGGTTCGTTATCGGATGTGGTATCGATTACGCATGGAATAAACGTCAAGACGGCGCGTTCTAATCCTGCGACGTATCTTAAAATTTTTGACGTGATACGCGGCGTATTTGCAGCGACGGCGGAGGCGAAGTTACGGAATTATGGCGCCGGTAGATTTAGTTTTAATGTTTCCGGCGGCAGGTGTGAAAGTTGTTTGGGCGAGGGATTTTTAGCGGTTGACATGCAATTTATGTCGGACATGTATATTTGTTGTCCTGAATGTCGCGGGCGGCGTTATAAGGCGGACACGCTTGAGGCGCTTTATAGGGGCAAAAATATTGCGGAAGTATTGGAAATGACGGCGAGGGAAGCGTTTGGTTTTTTTAGAGGGCAAGTAAAATTGCAACGCAGTTTAAAACGAATGATTGACGTCGGATTAGATTATATTAGGATCGGGCAACGTTTAGATACGTTGTCGAGCGGCGAATTGCAGCGTCTAAAATTAGCGTCGTATCTAGGGCGAGTGCGCGGCGGAGGTTGTCTGTTATTATTTGACGAGCCGACAACGGGATTACATTTTGCCGATATTGAGCAACTATTGATTTGTTTTGACATGTTAATCGGAATGGGACATTCGTTAATTGTTATTGAACATAATTTACAAATAATAAAAGCGGCGGATCATATTATCGAACTCGGCCCCGGCGCAGCGGATGAAGGCGGAAAAATTATCGCAGAAGGAACGCCAAAACAAATCGCAAAAACAAAAAACTCAAAAATAGCCCCATACTTAAACAACAAAATCCTACATAAAACTCCTGTAATCGATCACGAAATTGTAGAAGCATAAGTTTTAGGGGATAAGGTGTAGGTAATAGATTTATTGTTACGAAAATTGTCCCGATCCATCATACGCCCGATCCTCGAAAATCTTTTGCTTAAATTTACGTGAACGGTTACAAAAACTCTATCATTTGCGGTTGAGTATAACCGCATGCAGGCGAGACGCCTGCGATCCTGAATTGCAGACGAGACCACCGGATCGCGGGCGTCTCGCCTGCATGTTGCCGATAGGCAACCGATAAAGCGGTTGAGATCAAAACCTCGCTCATTAGCGGTTGAGTACAACCGCTTGCAGGCGAGACGCCCGCGATCCTGAATTGCAGACGAGACCAACGGATCGCGGGCGTC
>JAISLW010000442.1 GCA_031277105.1 Planctomycetaceae bacterium
TTTAGCGTCCCGTTAAGGACGCAATAAAGGTTAAGGTTGTATTGACATGTTGTCCCTAGCGGGACAAATATATTTTTGACATTGCTTTTCTACCAACATGTTGTCCCTAACGGGACAGATAGGACAAATATTTATTGTTACAATAAATCTATAACCTACTTCCTATCCCCTAAAATCTATCTGCTTAAAATTCCGTGAACGGATATTTTTTTTACCATTTATCTAAGTCAAGGTCGATTTTATTGTCGCCTTTTTTTAGGGTGAAAGGTTTTGATTTACCTTGAATTTTTTCTGGCAACGCCGGTTTTGAAATTATGTCTTCGCGTCCGTCGCTTCCTTTTGTCGTTTTATAATCAAATTTTTCGACGCGTATTTCACATTCGCCTGGCATTGGTCCTGCCATTTTCAAGATTTTGAAGGCGCCGTCTTCACCGCTGGTAACAATTGCGCCAGGTCCGGCTTTGGGCGTTATTATTATATTGACATCCGCCGCCGGTTTACCTTCCAAAGTTACTACGCCCTCTATCCCCACACGCTCAATTTCCCGACTACAACCAATAATAGCAAACACTATTATCGCCGGAAAAAACAAAAAAATATTTTTATTCATAGTTAAATTTTTTGGTTAATTGTTGAAATTAATAGTTACAAATCGTAACCATTCACGGAAATTTGTTTGGCAAATTACGTATTAGTAATTTTTTGAGAAACAAGTGGGACATGAGGAATAAGTGAGACAGTTTTTAAACTGTTCGCACTTGAGTTTTCGTTTACCTTCGCCTGCCCAGCTTTCGGACGGCAGGCTTTGACGCTTTAAAATCGCTGAATTTCAAGTACGATCTGTATATAATAAAAAACTATCTTCTTAATTCCTCAATTCCAACTTTATACAGCTCGTACTTGAATTTGCGATTTACATTCTTTGACGCTTTAAAACCCTGGAAATTCAAATACGAGTTGTATAGAACCTCATTTAAAAATTACGGCAACGATGCGGTTTTACCGTCGCTTCGTCCGCCGTGCGCTTGCCAAATTGTTGCGTTGATTGAATCGCTAACGAAACTCCCAGATAAATCGGCTTTATTAACATTCACACCGCCAGGATGCAAACTTGATACAGTTGAATGACCTGGGAATTGTTGCGAACTTCCGTTACGCGCTGGACATTTTATATTCGGTTGATAATAAGTTGTGAATGCGATTTCATGTACGCCCCGTTCATAACCTCCTATCCAACTTGCCGGATAACGTAGTTCTGTTGTTGCGTTATCGCAATGATACAAAATGACGTCTCTGGTTCGTTCCGAAATCATTAGAGTATTCGATGTGCCGTCTTTGACGTCGGAAAGCGTAGGTTGAAAACCAGATAGCCCTTTGAATGGCGGATGTCCTTGAAAAAACAGTCCGCCATAATCGCCCCTATCGCAACCTGCATAAGGATATTGCGCATGCCCCATATTACCTGTAATATCACGCCTATCGGCTAAGCCAAGTTGACGATTACCACTATTGCCAATGTAATTTGACGTAGCAAATTTACGAGGAAGCGGACCTGTGGGATCTAATATATTTTGGTCAGAATTTGATCGCGACGGACAATTCCAATTCTTCAATTGTATCTGCGAAATTGAAAACGGAATTATTCCAGTTCCAGCAGTCGTTTCAAAAATCTTTGCCGACCAAGGCGTAACTAAATCAGCGTCATGTCCCGCAGTCGTATAACAATTTACGATCTGTTCAAACAGCGCCGTTTGTTCCATGTACGGCAATATTCGCGCGCCCCATCCAATTGCGCCATAGTCATACGTTGGACAATTCCATTCAGTAACTGCCGTAGGATTGTGTCCCATTGTTAATCCGCAAGGGAATTTGCCTTTAGCGTCGTTAAAGTTTAGAGTTGCAAGCCCGATTTGTCTTTGGTTATTTGCGCATTGCATTCGTCGCGCCGCTTCACGCGCCGCTTGAACGGCAGGTAAAAGTAACGCAATTAAAATCCCAATAATCGCTATCACCACAAGAAGCTCAACAAGCGTAAATGCCAAAAAACATTTTCCGCAAATGTTAAACGATTTTCTTTCGCAAGTTTTAATTTCCGGTTTCAATGGCAATGTGAAATTTTTTGAAATTGAAATTGAAATTGGAATTGGGTTTGTTAATTTGTTTTTCATATTTAGTTTCTCCAATAGTTAAATTGTTGATTTTGGTTAAATGAATTTAACCGTTAAACGAAATGTAAAATTGCGGTTTATTTTTTGTTATTTTTTGTAACAAAAATTACAATCACACGATGATTATAATTTCAATCCAAACCGCCCTGACAATTAAAAACTTTTCTACATTGATTAAGCGAATCTATAACTCGCTCAATTACTACGGCAAACTTACCATTTCGCCGTCGCTGACATGACTCAATCTGTAAATAATTATTGGCAAAATTGATTTATCAATACCTCGCACGCTGCCGTCGCCTAATGCGGCATTGATTACGCTTACATGACCGCTGCCGAGAAAATTCGCAGTATTGCCATCAGTTGGACGCAGTGTGTTTTCGGCGACGGCGTTTTCGAGATCTTTTCCGATCAAATTTGGATTATCGTTAATCAGCAGAGCAAAACCGCCGATGCGATAGTCTTGCCAACTCATCAAAAAACTACCAGTCCATGAATAACCTTGTTGATTATCGCTGCTTGCCGCCCAG
This sequence comes from Planctomycetaceae bacterium, assembly GCA_031277105.1. Classification (GTDB taxonomy): domain Bacteria; phylum Planctomycetota; class Planctomycetia; order Pirellulales; family Thermoguttaceae; genus WRKP01. Next base: position 2,699 of record JAISLW010000442.1, read on the forward strand.
TTAGGCACGAATTTTTCCAAATACATTATTTGATTTGTTGTCCCGTCGCTGAACCGCGCAACTAATTCATCACGCGCCTGCCAACCTGAAATTGCAAGACGACCTAATTGATTACCAGCGCCATTTGTCGCATGAGCCTCGTTGCCAGGAATCATCGTTAAATTGGAACAACGAAACGGTCCCATCGCTTCATTAGCCGAAGTTCCGCTCTGATTGAAAAATGCTCGCCACCAGTTATTTTGAGCGCCTGTCAAAATTATTGGCGCAATATAATCTGTCGTTGGTCCATATCGTGTTATTCTTGGCGATTTACTTGACGGGCAATGTAAAAACGGTAAACCTGCCAGAGCGTTCGCTTCGCCGTGATAAGTTACGCCTCCGCCAGTCCAAACCGATGCGTCGCGGTTTATGACTTGTCTTATTCCATAACTTTCATCGGAAAAGAATGGAAAATATCTGTTATCGCCTACATTTGACGTACCTGTTCTATTTGGCAACGCTGCCGGATGATCGACAAATACGAATTTACTCAACGCTTCTTGCTCTACAAATGAAAACAAGAAAACTGGCCAGCCTGGTTGGTGAATTGTATTGGACAACGGCGGCAACGCGCCGCCGTTTGCATCGGCGAAAACATGAACTGCTAGTCCGAGTTGTTTTTGATTATTTGCGCAACTTGCGCGATTGGCTGCTTCGCGTGCGGCTTGTATTGCCGGTAGCAATAACGCAATCAAAACGCCAATAATCGCAATCACAACCAACAATTCAACAAGCGTAAACGCCTCAAAAAAACGCCGCCGCAAAATATTTTTTTGCAAATCAAAAGATTCGCTTTCATCGTTTCTGAAAATTAATTTTTTCATAGTTTAACCTCCATTAAGTTAAATTTTTGTTGACGACGTTAAAAAATTTTTTAATATAAACGGACGTTTCGGTAAATTGCCGTTTACGTTAAATTAAATTTTTAGAGTCGTCTTTTTTGTTAATTGGTGTTAGTTTTTTATTGTCCCGCAGACTTGCATCCGCCAAACCGTCAATTACGTTAAGGACAATAAAATAGTATTGAACCGGATTGTCATAATAATTATCGTTACAAAAAATCCGGCTCGCATCGACGCTAAACTAAACGTAATTGAAATAACGCCAAAATAAATTTGACGGCGATTCAAAAACAAATTAGTTTTAAACTGTTCACACTTGAATTTGCGTTTACCGCCGCTTGCCTACTATCTGACGGCAGGCTTTGACGCTTTCACATCGCCAAATTTCAAGTACGATCAGATAAGATTTCTCTACGGTTTAAAACGGTCAACTTTGAAATCGAAACTTGTCGATCCCTTAACCTCAATAGTCAAGCCCGACGTTTTAGGATCGCAAAATTTACTATCAACCAACATTCCATAAACCGGTTCGTCGACTTCTTTAGTTGTTCCGTCGATTTCAAGTTGTTTAACTTTTTTTGTTCCGGTCTGTTTTTTTGCATCGGCAATGTAAACGTTGTAACTTCCAACGGGTAGTCCGTCGGTTGCTTTCAACGAGCCTACGACATAATTGCCGTTTGCGTCTAACTTGCCGCTTGCTTGAAACGAGTCCTTAACAAAACAAACCGTCCCCGCCGAAACTGGTGAGTCGTCGTCCGAAAATGTTACGCGCCCCTTTAACGAAACATTGCTACTACACCCGACAAAAATGAGTAGTTGCAAAAATAAAAGGAACGATAAAATTTTTTTCATAAATTTTTCTACTTGGTTTAAATTGTGAATTTTTTGATAATTTGCCAAATTTTAAACTGTTCACACTTGAATTTTCGTTTACCTGTGCCTGACTAACTTTCGGGCGGCAGGCTTTTAAATCGCTGAAATTCAAGGACGAGCAGTAATGTCAATAAATTCAAAATAAATCAGTAACGTAAAAAATTAAATTTCCCCGCCTATTGAAATTTCAATTTATTAACTCATCAGCAAAACGCGCTATACTTTTTTACTTCTATATTTTCACGTTCTTTTACCTCCTTTCATGTTAAATTTTTGCCAACACAAATAACGCAACGCCGCTACAAAAAAAAATCACAGACAAAATATCCGCGCATTAGTTTGGAGATTGGCGAAGAGAAATTTGAATTAGAGTTTTGGGAAAAAAATGATTGAATAGATGTAACAATAAATTTGTTACAAACCAATAAATTACCTATTGCGCAATTATTTCGTGCAACATTAAATTGCATGCGCAAACAAGTAAATTTGATCCTCGAATTATTCGATTTGATATAACTAAAATATACGCAACACAACAAATTTTTTACTACATAACCAGAAACGCTAATCGTCTTATTGAACAATTTAAAAATTAAGACAACCAACTTTACAAAAAGAAACCCAAAAAGATCGAAAGCAAAAAAACGCTTTCCACGTCTGGAAACATCAAAGAGATTTTGTTCAGAATAAAAACAAAATAATAGGTTACGTACCCCCCCCCCCCCTGCCTATTTTAACATTTTTGCCTATTAATATGTTAAAATAGCAAAAATAGTTAAAAACAAATGACAATAAATTTTTCATTTTTGTTTTTCTATTTTGGGACATTCTAAAAACCACAAATTAATTTTTATTAACCACAGTATTCACAGAGAAAATTTATTCTCTGTGAATACTGTGTTCTCGGCGCTTAATAACTCGGCGCTTAATAAATAAAAAACTGGTTTGTAGAATTTACCATTTGTTAAATTGTTAATATATTTTTTGGTAGCCGTTCACGGAAATTTGAACGATAAGTTTTAATGGATATAGCGTAGGGAGTAGTTTTTTAGAAAACTAGAAAACTAGAGAACAGATTTTTTGTTACAAAAAATCGTCATAAGGATCGCAGCCGTCTCGGATGCGATCCTCAAATTTTTGTTATAAAAAAATTGTCTCACTTGTCCCTCATGTCCCACTTGTGCCTAAAAAAGCTGCCAAAACGTAATTTAATAAACCATTTAATAAACCAATTTCCGTGAACGATTACAATTAAAGGGCGTAATTTTATCATAAATATAATTACACGCAACCGTATCGACTCAAGACGCCTACGGCAACCAGTAACGGTAGGGATCCAAATCTCCATCACGAGCGGTTGAGTACAACCACTTGCAGGCGAGACGCCTGCGATCCTGGAATGCAGACGAGACGCCTGCGATCCTGCCAATGATTTTTTGTAACAAAAAAACCGTTCTCTAGTTTTCTAAAAAAATACTACCTAACCCCTAACCCCTAACCTCTAAAACCTATTGTTTAAATTTCTTTTTCATTTGGGAAAGTTTCTATCCATGGCAATCCCCATTTTTCGACTTCTTGCATGAATGGGTCTGGATCGAATTGTTCGATATTGAATACGCCTGCGTTGTTCCATTGTTTTGTCAAGATTAGTTTGGCGCTTAATGCCGCCGGTACTCCAGTTGTATAACTTACGGCTTGCGCGCCGGTTTCGGCATAACATGATTCGTGATCGCAAACGTTATAAATATAGTAATTTTTCTCAACTCCGTTTCGCTCCCCATTCAACCAACAACCAATACACGTTTTGCCCTTCGTCCGCGAACCGAGCGTCGCAGGGTCCGGCAGTAACGCTTTAAGAAATTGCAACGGTACGATTTTATGACCTTCATAAATTACCGGATCAATACGCGTCAAACCTACATTTTCCAACACCCGCAGATGCGTCAAATACGACTCGCCAAACGTCATCCAAAATCGCATCCGCTTAATTTCAGGATAATGTTTAGTCAATGATTCCATCTCTTCATGATAAAGCAGATAAATATCCTTTTGACCAATTCCATCAGGAAAATTAAATATTTTTTTTATTGACAACGGCTCTGTTACATGCCAAGTTCCATTTTCAAAATATTTTCCTTTGGCAGAAACTTCGCGTATATTTATTTCGGGATTAAAATTTGTCGCAAACGGATAACCGTGATCGCCCGCATTACAATCAATAATATCAAGCGCGTCAATTCGATCAAATATATGTTTTTTCGCATAAGCCGTATAAACGTTTGTTACGCCTGGATCAAAACCACAACCCAAAAGCGCTAAAATACCGTTTCGCTTAAATTTGTCATGATAATTCCATTGCGGCTCATAACAAAATTTAGCGGTATCTGGATGCTCGTAATTTGCCGTGTCAAGATAATTAACGCCCGTTTCAAGACAAGCGTCCATTATAGTCAAGTCTTGATACGGCAACGCTACATTTATTACGACGGCTGGTTGAACGTCTTTTATCAGCGCTACTAATTCTGGAACTCTATCGGCATTAACTGATTCAGTGCGGATATGCGTTTTATAATTTTTTGCGTAAATATCATTGACAATATTATCGCATTTAGATTTTGTGCGACTTGCGAGCGTAATGTCTTGAAAAATATCTCTGTGTTGCGCACATTTGAATGCGGTAACTCTACCGACGCCGCCCGCCCCAATAATTAAAACGTTCTTTTTTTCCATTTTAGCAATCAATATTTATTTGTTAAATGAGTAAATTAAATCAATTGAAACAATTTGAAATCGTATAAACAGTTCGTACTTGACAATCAGCGATTTAAAAACATCAAAGCCTGCCGTCCGAAAACTAGGCAGGCAAAAGTAAACTTAAACTTAAGTGCGAACAGTTTAAATATTCCTCATTATTTCGATTGATATTTGAAACACGATTACAGTATCTTGACACACAATAAAAAAGTTGTCAACCATGTTGATAAATTATCTGACAAATTTAATTGATCGCCAAAAAAATTTTTTCGTAATCGTTCTCGAAAATTCGTTTAGCAAATTACGTAATTGACAATTTTTTAGGGACAGGAGGGACAAGTGAGACAATAGGGACAATTTTTTTGTAACAAAAAATTGAGAAAGAACGCAGCCGTCTCGCCTGCAATTTGCCGAAAGGCAAACAAAAAAATCGGTTGAAATATAACCTCGATCATCGGCGGTTGAGTACAACCGCATGTAGGCGAAACGCCTGCGATCCTGCGATCCTTCAATCTGTCCCATTTGTCCCTCATGTCCCACTTGTCCCTAAAAAAATCTTTCTAATCTGCGTATGCTATTCACACTTTACCCATGCGTTTATTGTGATTGCGTTCTTTTTTGTTTTATTAGTCCGAGATAGCTTGTTCGGATGGAGTTTTTTAGGTTAAGTTTTTTTGCGAGGTCGAGTATCAAATTGCGTTTTAATTCGAGATCGTTTTCAGAAGCTATCGTTTCAATTTCAACAAAATGACCGTCGCAACCATAACTATCAAGTTCAGGAATAAAATCCAACAATAACTCGACAACAACGCCATCGACAATTATTTCCGTTTGCCGTCTGAATTTTCTCACGGTATCCACCGCTTTAAATCCAAGAGCGTTTAGAATAAGTTCCAACGTAATATCGTCGCCGATTTTAATTTCTAATTCGTTTCTGGTTTTGGTTTCTTTGTCTATTTTTGGTCCCTTGTAGGTCAAAAATTTTTCTTCGCCGCCGTCAATAAATTTTCTCAACCGCAACCTTAAACATTCGTCCGTTTGATTAAAATCACGTTGCGGATGCGAATAAAATTTGTCAACTTCTTCAACCGCATCCGATTCAAATTTGACTCCCAACCGCCCGATATTTTGCTCAAATAAATCAATATCGCCAACACAAAATTTCATCTCTACTTCATACATAATTTTCTCCAATCTAACAAATAACCGCAAATTCATTTTTATTAACCACAGAGAACACAGAGGAATTTTTTTATTTACGTCAAAACGTTATTTAATATTTTAAACTATTCGTACTTGAGTTTGCGTTTACCTTCGCCTGCCTAGCTTTCGGACGGCAGGCTTTGACGCTTTTAAATCGCTGAATTTCAAGTACGAGCAGTATATAATTGGGTATCTCTAAAAATTCATTTTTTGGCGAACCGATCAATCATTTGATGTTTCTCTAAAATTAAAATTAAATCAATAAAGAATTTTAGAGATAGCCAATTGACTTTTTGATTTAAAAAATTTTTAAAAAATTTTCTCTGTGAAATCTGTGTTTTCGGCGCTTAAATAAAAAACTGTTTTTTAGACGTTGCTTATAATTTCGGCAAACGACGTTTAATTTAATAATAAGCGCTTAACGACAATATATTATCCTGTTTTCTGTAACAATAATATCAACCTGTTTATCAAGAGCATTGACCGGAATAAATTCGACAATTTGAAATTCGCAACATATCGCAATTGTAATAGTTGTTTTTGGCAATTGCGCAATAAATTTGTCGTAAAAACCTTTGCCGCGTCCTAGCCTGTTGCCGGACATATCAAAAGCGAGTCCGGGAACAATTACAACCTCTATCGATTCAAACGGCGCAATTCGCTTGCCGTCTTTTTGCAATTCAATCTTCGGCTCTAATATCCCGTATGTTCCCGCCGCAAGCTCGTCAAACGAAAATAAACGAAACGGCGCTATTTCATCTGCATTACAAAAAGGAATTATTACGGGTAATTTTATGAATTGCGCCGTTTTAATTTCATTTTGAAAATTAAGATAAACCATAAGCGAATTATTTGATTCGGCATTGTTAAAAACATCTAATTGCCGCAAAAAAGCCCAGACTTTAATACTGACCTGTTCGCATAAATTATCATTATCGCCAAACCGCTCGCACAATTTTGACCGCATGATTTTTCGTAACGTTAATTTGTCAATCGACATTATTTTTCATTTCATGGTTAATTAAATTTAACTGTTCATGTAGATCAGTTTAGTAAATTATCCGTCCATGATTTTTGTGGGACTGTAGGGACAAGTGGAACAAGAGAGACATGAGGGACAATTTTTTATAACACAAAATATTTCTCTAAATGGGATTTTTAGACGGGCATATTATCTTTTTCTTTCGGGTTCTTCAATTGGCGATTTTATTGTTTGTTCGATTTGTTCTAGTGCGTCTGGCGTTAAAATGGTTCTGGATTTTAAGGGCGTAATTGGCAAGACTTGACGTAAGATGATTTTTGTGCGTCGGTCAACCGGACTAGATATTTTTATAGCGGCGTTGTTTTTTGCGATTTGTTGCGGATCAACTTCACCAATAAGAACCGCATGATTCGTCGTTAAAATATTGCTCATGTCAAGCGATCGCTGAAACGTATTAAACAAACCAATCGTCTCATAACCGCCAAGTTGTTCGTGTACCGATAAAACTTTGACGATATAACTTACGTCCGTCGATTGCGTGTTGTAAGTTGCAATAAACCGCAACGCTTCATTGTCCATCGCAATTTTTGACAGCAAAATATCGCCAATATCGCGGCGCTGCGATTTCTTATCTATTGTAATTTTTCCGTTATTGGGCGTACTCCCAACCGGCATAAGCCAACGCCCGTAAACCAAAACAACATCATTCAACAACGGCGCTCCGTCAAAAATAAGTTCGCCAACAGGCAAACCTTCATCCGCAAATAATTCTGATTTTATTATTGTAAGATTTTTATTAGCGCTGAATTTTTCGCCGTAGAAACTTTTTGTCGAGCGGATTTGTACCGGTACGTTTTGTATTTTTTCTGGTTGTTCGTGGATAGAGCCTGTTTGCCAGACGGTCGGGTTGAACGTTTTTGGATTCATGCCGCCAAGACCGTCGCCAGGCAAACCAAGCCACGAAAAAAATTCCGTATCATCATCGGTTGCGTTATTCAAGTTAGCGGAATTTGAATTATTGTCATTTATATTTTTTGTAACGGAAATGTTTTTTGTCGCATTATTGTTTGATAAATTGTTATTATTGCCCGTTAAGTTTCCGGTTAAATTTTTAGTTAAATTTTCAGTTAAATTATCTGTTAAATTAAGCGTGTAATGCGTATCGAGCGGGCTGTATAAATTTCCCCAAACAGAATATCTCAACATATTTTGTTCGGGATTAAGATCGACGACGACAATTTCGCGTAAAATTGCCCGATTGGAATGTCCGTTTAATACGAGCAAATAACTTGCGATACAGAAAATCAAAATCCACAACGGAAAAGTTAGCCAAGTCAAAATCGGGCGCTTTAATAATTTTCGTACAATAAACCAGTCGCCTAATCCGATAATTAACCAATACGCGACAAGAATAATCAAAATCAACGAAAAAGGCATGATTTTAATTTCGTCGAAACGGTCGGCGGCGCTGCGGATTTGACCTGAAATATCGTTGTATGCGGGTCGAATTAGGGACATATCTTGTTGTGGAATATTTTGTTTATTTGAGTTCCATTGCAAGATTTTTTTGACTAGCGCGGTTCGGTCGCGCCAGCTTGCGAGCGGTTTTCCGCTTAAATCGCCTCCGAAATATGTTATAGTTCCGAAGCCGTGCAAGTGCTGCGAAATTACGGGCATTTCGCCGTCGCTTAACCGGACGACGCCTTTAGCGCCGGTCAATAACGGCATTATCAAATAATCGTTTATCGATTCAATTTGAATTTTACGTTTACTCAAAACGAAAGTTTCAAGCAAGTCGCCTTTGCGAATATCCGTCATTTTTTCAAATTTTCCAGGCAAAAAAGGCGTTAGCGGCGCTTCGTGATTGTTGTTTGGACTGTTTGGATTGTTTATATTTTTGATTAACGGTTCCGCGTTACGTCCGGCGCAAAATAGTATTCTGCCGCCTAATTTTATCCATTTATCGATAGCGGTAATATGCGGCGACGTTGCGTAGAGGTTATTGAATATTTCGGGTTCGGTAGTAGTCAGCGCTATCAAATCGACCGCTTCGTAACCGAACCATCGATCCGGTAAACTTGCGATAGAATTTATTTTAACGATGAGCGGTCTTCGTTCTTCTCTCAAAGCCAGTTCTGCGATTGCGGCTTGTAATCCTATATCTTCGTTACCGATTATCAGAATAATTTGTCTTTCGTTTGGGACGGGTTGGCGTAAGATGAAATTTTCGTTTGAATTATTGTACGAAAATTGTCGGGTGTTTTCTTGTCGTATGTTTTGCGATAATTGTTGCGGTTTATTTTCGGGCGCGAGTGTTTTTGCCGCCATGATTTTGCCGTCAAATTCAATATTAACCGTAATTTTTGCGTTATGCCGTCCGGGTTTAAAATAGAGCGTTGCGCCTGCGTCAACGCCGGCGTTTGCGGCATTTGTATTTGTGAGATTGGATAAACTTGAATTAGAATTTTTTGTCAAGTTTGAAATTTTAGCGTCGGTGAAATTGCGGCGATACGTAACCGGCGTTCCATCGGAGTCAATAGTATTTATTGATATTGCAATAAATTTTTGGTCGGCTTGTTTTATGTTTTCGGGTAAGGCAAAATGAATATTTGCCTGCGTCCAAAGTCCGTTTTTGTAGTAACCTTCGATTCCAATTTGGACTAAATTGATATTCCATTGCCCCTCGCCGCCATTGACGTCGGGACAAGTAATTTGTACAAAAATTAAAACAAAAAATATCGTAAAAAAAATTAAAAATTCCTGATATAAATTTCTCATTGAATCGTAAAAAAAAAAATTAAAAAAATATACGGATCATACATGAATTTCATTGTAGTGAATCTCTAAAAAACACAAATTTATTTTTATTAACCACAGAGAACACAGAGAACACAGAGGAAATTTTTAATTGGCGTAAAAACATTATTTAATATTATAATTTTGATTTTTCGATTTAAAATATTTTTAAAAATTTCTTATCAGTGAATTTTGTGTTCTCGGCGCTTAAATAAAAAACTGGTTTTTAGAAGGTTCACTATAGGCAAGTTCTAAAAACTCATTTGTTCAGGTAGGCGGCGTTTCGCCGAAACGCCGCAATACGTGTAAAACAATTATTAAATTTTAATAATTCATAACGTGTAAAATAGATGTATTTTAGGCGTTGTGAAGTAATAAAATTTATTAGCGACATAAACTCTACTGCGG
>JAISLW010000149.1 GCA_031277105.1 Planctomycetaceae bacterium
AAAAGGAATTCATATTATTCGCGAAGCCGACTTCTTCACGACAATAATCGTTATACCCGACTTATCAGAAAAATCATACAAATGGTTTACAAGTTTAAAAACTGATTTGCCCAAAGAAAAATTAAAAAAAATAATAGACATATCAATCCAAAACCCAAAAGATACAAAATTACAAAATTTAATCGACATATTACTGGCAATTAATGTTGACAAAGTAAAAGAATTACTTAACGAAATAGGAGAAAATAAAATGAATGCTGAAAAAGCGGTTAAAATATTATTGCATGCAATCGAAGAATCCCCATACGGGGCTTACGAAATAGAAAAAATTAAAACCGAAGGCAAAGCTGAAGGTATAGCTGAAGGTATAGCCAAAGGTAAAGGTGAGGGTATGGCTGAAGGTATAGCCAAAGGTATAGCCAAAGGTAAATGTGAAGATATAATTCAGTTATTGACGAAGCGGATAGAGTCGCCGCCTACAAAATTACAAAAGGAAATAATGAAAATCAATGATAACAATAAACTTTCCAAACTTTTTGATTTTGCGTTGACTTGCGGTTCTATTGGCGAGTTCGTTACGGCATTTAATGAATTTTATAATAGTTCACAACCACAAAAATTATAAAGTAGAGAAAATAAAATGAATGCTGAAAAAGCAGTTAAAATATTATTAGGCATCTCTACAAATTCATTTGTTCAGGTAGGCGGCGTTTCGCCGCTGTGTTTATTTTTGGGCCGCAATATGCGTAAAACGATTATTAAATTTTAATAATTCATAACGTATAAAGTAGATGTCTTTTAGGCATTGTGCAGTAATAAAATTTATTGGTATCATAAACTCTATTGCGGCGTTTCGGCGAAACGCCGCCTACCTGGACAAATGAATTTTTAGAGATACCCACATATTTTAAACTGTGATTAGTTTAATAAGGATCGTATAGGAATATTGTTTATGGACAATGATTATAAATTAAATAATTTACCGCTCTTTTTGCCGGAAAAAACTTCTGCACAAAAAAATAAAGCCGCCAATATTGAACTCCCCAAAAATCTACAAAACAACACGAAATCCCAATCGCCCGAAAAATCTTCGCCCGTAAACCAACAAGACGAATACATTCCGTCAAACCAAGATGAAACTCAATCGCCTTTAACTTATTCGCTAAACGATATAAAAAAAACCAAAATTACACCCATAAACGAACTTGAAACAGACGCCGAAAATAATAAAGTCAATAAACAAAATAATACAGTAGATTTGACCGGTACTCTTAACAACTTGATGCAATTATCATTGAAGGAAACTGACGAAGATAAAAGTAGTATTGAAAAGATGATAGAAGATACTATTAAATTGATGGCGAAATCTGCTATTGAACGATCTATTATACGAGCGTTAGAGGCTAACGGTATTGAGTTGAAGGATGGCGATATTCTTTCAATGTCAATCAATAAAAACGGGGAATTTTCAATCGACGCTGACAAATCCACTCTCGGCGATAAAACCGGAAAAAGTATTGAACTCTTATGTAATGAAATTGAGGAAATATTGAATACGTCGGAAGCAGAAGACGGTTCGTCGCTCGGTAAATGGATAATATCACAAGTCGCCGAAGATTTAAATATCGACTTGAATAAATTAAGCGACGATACAGATTTCACCCTGACGTTCTCATTCGAATATAATCCAGAAACCCAAAAACGCGAAATCTTTTACCCATCCTTTGCAATGAAAAAAATTACAGAAAAAAATAACGAAAAAATAAATAAACCCGAATAAAAAATTACACAAAATATACGCAAAAATTTGATGATGTAGAAAATAGGAACGCAAATTATTTTTAAGAAATCGCAAAAATCTTGAAAATTTTTGCGGACTGGTCTTGTGTTATTTTTCGGATTGGTTTATACTACCGCTCCGTGTTACAAAATTTGAGATCAAATTTTTTTATTCACAGATTACGCAGATTAAAAATCTTTCTAATCTGTGGATCGAATTTTTGTAACGAAAAATGTTGTTGAGTTTAATTGCGGCGAATTTAATTTTTTAATTTTATGCAAAAAAGTTTTTTGCGGATTAGATTTGGTTGCGATTAAATTTTTTTTACCGTTTGTTTAACCTTTTACATTAAAGGAGAATAAAATGAAAAAGACAATTTTTTTGTCAGAATGCAACGCCGAAGTCAATATGAATATTGACATTACGTCCAATGTTAATTTGGATGTTAATTTAGGCAAGGGGGGGGGGGGGGGGGATCTGGTTACAGGTAATTACCTCAATTATAGTTACGACAATAATAATAATAATTGTAACTATAATTCTTTTGAAATCTCTCCCAAACCGCCTTCTGGTTTTTTTGGTTTTACGCTTGTTGAACTTTTGGTAGTAATAGCGATTATTGGAATATTGATCGCATTACTTTTACCGGCAGTTCAAGCAGCCCGCGAAGCCGCAAGACGCACTCAATGCCAAAACCATTTAAGACAAATTGGTCTCGGCGTACATAACTTCCACGACGCTAATCGAGCGTTGCCGCCAGTCTGCATATTTGCAAACAGACCGGCAATTTTGATGTTTCTGTATCCTTATATTGAAGCACAACCAGTTTACGAAGCATGCGTAACGCGAGGATTATTCAACAAGGCAACAACCGCAAGCGGCGACGATAGCACAGTTACGCCTTGTACCGGACTCACGGCAAACATTCCAGACGATCTCAAGAAAGCAATGGCTATCAATACCTACGTTTGTCCGTCTTCACACGGCAATAAAACCGCCAAATTAGGAAATGGAGATCAACTCGGTCCTTTGACTGATTACGCTGCGGTAATTGCAAAATACTCATTCCCTGAAAGCGCCGCGTTGACTGATTGTAGTTCGTGGGAATATTTTTGCGTCAACAATATGGGTAGTAACAGCGGAAATCAAGGTACATTTGCCGGACCTTTTAAGTTGCCGGAAATAACTATGAATTCAGGCGGCAACCCTGGCAATGCCGCTCATTCACGCCGGATTACAAATTGGTCTTATGATCGAACAATGGATTCATATTGGTCGGACGGCACAAGTAACCAGTTATGTTTTGCAGAAAAATATATCCCAGGTTGGGCTTATGAATCTACTGTAATTCAGGCGATTTTATGGGATGGATTTTATAGTTGTTCTTATACCAATGCGGGCGCCGCTCTTGTTGGGAGAGTTGTGAGTGATAACGCAAATTTATTTGCGCGGTTACGTAACGATCCCAATCGTACTGCAAGCGTCAATACTAATCCTCTTATTAATAGACCAGGAATGGAACAATTAGGAAGTTGTCATACGGGTATTGTGAATGTAATGATTGGCGACGGTTCGGTTCGCTCGGTTTCGATAAATACATTGCCGCTGACGATGGCTCGTCTCGCTAATGTGCGAGACGGTAATTCAGTCTCGTTGCCGTAATGTTCAAATTGATGGTATCTCTAAAAATTCAATTTTTTGCAAAAAGGTAGGCGATGTTTCGCCGAAACATCGCAGTACGTGAAAAACAATTATTAAACTTTAATAATTCATAAAGCCTAAAATATGTTTAATTTTAGATGTGTGTAATATTAAAATTTATTGATGGTATAAACC
>JAISLW010000485.1 GCA_031277105.1 Planctomycetaceae bacterium
AATAACGGCGTTCCGATGTTGCCCAAACCTGTTTCTGAAGCGTGGTTGTTGTGTGCGATTGAACGGCGGAACAACACTAATAAGAATTGTAATTATTTGGAAAATGTAGAACACGGAAACGGAAAAGATCACGCATTAAAAATCGAACTTGAAAATAAACTCGGAGAACAACCAACACGCAAATTGTTGAACGATTTAATTAAACAGTTTAAAATTCGTCAAGAAGATATTAACTTGCCGAGTTTTGAAGATTTTCGGCAACGCTTAATAGATAAATTAAATAAACTATGTCAAAATTAATTCCTTGGTATAAAGTAGTGAGTCCTCGCGAGGATATACGTGATAATCGTCCGCTTGATGCTTCAGAGTTTGCTGTTCATTTGGATCATGTCCGTAACGGCAAAGCGCCGGAGGATTATAAAAATGCAGGCAAGTTTTTTGCAAGAACTTTTATCACAGCGAATTTGAGATCGCTTGCCGTCGATGTTCTTAAACGCCTTAACGGTATCACGACGGCGACCTCTGCGGTGTTCAATATGTCCACACAATTCGGCGGCGGTAAAACGCACGCATTGACGCTGCTCTATCATCTTGCCAACGAGGGACTAGCCGCAAAAAAATTTAACGGCGTACAATCATTGCTTCAAGATGCAGGTTTACTAAACGTCCCTGCAAGTTTATGCGCGGTTTTTGTCGGTACGGAATTTGATTCGATTACAGGTCGCGGCAGCGGCGCCGACGGCGATCCAAAACGCAAAACGCCATGGGGCGAAATCGCATGGCAAATTGCCGGTCAAGACGGTTTTGAAAAAGTCGCCCAACACGATGATAAAATACTAGCGCCTGCCGGCGACGTTTTGGACAAAATTTTTCCACAAGATAAACCGGCGCTGATTCTGATGGACGAAATTATGAATTTTATCAGCCGGTCAGATGAAAAACATAGCAAACAATTCTACAATTTTTTGCAAAACCTTTCTGAATTTGCCCGAAGTAGAAGTAATATCGTACTTGCCGTTTCTGTTCCTGCTTCTGAAATTGAAATGCATGAGAAAGACCAGGCTAATTTTGAACGTATAAAAAAATTGCTTAACCGTCTTGGTAAAGCGGTAATTATGTCGGTGGAATCGGAGACGTCTGAAATTATTCGGCGGCGTTTGTTTGAATGGGATGGCGACCTTCTGAAAAAAAATATCAAAGATACCGCGAAAAGTTATGCGGAATGGATCGGACAACACAAAAATCAACTTCCCGGTTGGTTTCCAATAGACGAAGCGGCACAACAATTTGAAGCGACCTATCCGTTTCACCCAACAGTAATTTCTGTTTTTGAACGTAAATGGCAAGCAATTCAACGTTTTCAACGGACGCGCGGAATATTGCGTCTGCTGGCTCTTTGGGTTGCCGATGCTTATCAAAAAGGTTTCAAGAGCAATCAACAAGATTTACTTATCAGTTTGGGAACAGCGCCGGTTGAAAATTCGCTTTTTCGGACGGCATTGTTTGAACAACTCGGCGAATCTAATTTGGACATTGCCGTAACAACAGATATTGCCGGAAGACCCGATTCTCATAGTAAACGTCTTGATAGCGAAGCGGTAGCAGATATTAAGAAAAAAAAACTACACCAAAAAATAGCGACAAGCATCTTTTTTGAATCCAACGGCGGACAAATAAAAGAAGTAGCAACCGAACCGGAAATCCGTCTTGATATTGCGGAACCGGATTTAGATATTGGCAATATTGAAACGGCGCTAGATGCAATTGTTAGCGCCAGTTATTACCTTGTCGCAGATAATAAAAAATATCGTTTTAGCTTGACGCCAAATCTAAACAAACTCCTCGCCGACCGCAAAGCAAGCGTAACGGCAAAAAGTATTGACGAGCGCATCATTACCGAAATCAAAAAATGTTTTATGCCTTATCCGAATACGAAAACCATATTTTGGCCCAATAGGAGTCGCGATATTGCCGATGAAGCCATTTTAACTTTTGTAATACTTTCACCGGAAATGAATCACGAAAACGTAGGCGAAACTGAAATAAGACGGCGACTCGAAAAATGGACGCTTGAACACGGCGACGGTATGCGGCGTTTCAAAAATGCGCCGGTTTGGGTTGTGCCGGAATCGGATAATCAACTTCGGGACAATACCCGCAATCTTTTAGCATGGGAAGCAATTCAAAACGAAATCGCCGCAGATTTACGACTTGACGACGTTCAAATACGTCAACTTGACGCTAGTTTAAAAAAAGCAAAACGCGACCTAACCGAAGCAATTTGGCGGACGTATAGAAACATTTATTATCTTGAAAAAGACAACATTCTACATTGGGAAGATATGGGACTTGTAACGTCCAGCTCTTCGGATTCGTTATTGCAACGTTATATTACAACACTGCGAAGTAAGGATGTCGTGGTTGATTCTATTAGTCCAAGTACGTTAATACGTCATTGGGCGCCGGCATTTACGGAATGGTCAACGAAAGACGTCAAAGACGCTTTTTTTGCATCGCCGCTTTTGCCGCGATTGCTTAAACTTGACGCCGTTCTGAAAACGTTACAGGATGGCGTTGTCAACGGGAAATTTGCTTATGTAGGAAAAACGGAAAACGGAAAATACGAACCGTTTTTATACAAAGAACGTGTTGACGATATTGAAATCTCAACAGATATGTTTATTATCCGCCATGAAACAGCAGAGGAATATCTGAAAAAATTAAACGCACAAGAAACAATATTGCCGACAATTCCATCAGACGCCGATGTTCAACAACCCAATCCCGCTTCTCCGCAACCAGAAACGCCTACAAAATCAACGCCGCTGTTTGATCAAGATTTAGTTCATAAATTATCATGGTCAGGAACAATTCCATATCAAAAATGGCAAAAATTTTACACAACAGTATTAACCCGACTAAACGCCGGAAACAATAATATTGAAATA
>JAISLW010000506.1 GCA_031277105.1 Planctomycetaceae bacterium
TGGATAAACCTACGCAAAACGTTACGCTTGAAAAACCAAACGGGAAAAAAACCGTCGTCAAATTATACGTCCTACGATACGCAGATAAAAAATATATTCAAGATTTGCTAAACGAAAAACCAAAATAATAACCGACTCCAAAAATTCATTTTTTATTAACCACAGAGTACACAGAGTACACAGAGATCGGTTTCAATTTATCAAAATTTAATTTGTAACCGTTCACGAAATTTGTTTAGCCAATTACGTATTGACGATTTTTGTGAGACATGAAGGACGATTTTTTGTAACAATAAATATTAGGAGAGATGAAAATGATTAGATTTTTTTGTTTTGTGTTGTTGTTTGTTTATTTTGTTTTTTTGGAATTTTCTTTTTTGTATGGTCAGGCTAAAATTGTTGCGAGTAAGCCTGAATCTCCAATTTATAAGGCGGTGAAATTGCCGGATATTAATTCGCGATTTATCGTTTCAATAATTCCCGACGGTAATAACGGCGCTTGGATCGGTACGGAATCCGACGGCGTTTTTCATTACGAAAACAATAAAACGCCTACCCATATTTGCCAACAAACTTACAGAATGACGGATAATAACGCTTACGCACTCGCTAGCGATAAATTAGGGCGTTTGTGGATCGGTCATTTGAACGAAGGCGTGAGTATTTTTTGTAACAATAAATTGCAACCTTATGATATTGTCGATGGACCAATTGGCGAGCGTATTTTTGATATTGCAATTTGCCCCGTCGATGGCGACGTTTGGCTTGCGACTTCCGCCGGAATTACCCGCTACCAACTTGAAAAAAATAAATGGGAACACTTCACCCGCGCCGACGGTTTACTCGAAGACCAAATTGCCGCTATCGCATTCAAAAACGACGGGACGCTAATCGCCGGAACGCAATGTTACGGAATTGCAATATTTAATCGTAACAAAAAAGGCGAATATAAACATGCCCGCAACATATTTACCCAAAACCGTTTCGGCGCTCGTAATTGCAGCCCAGTTCCGCTTACTTACGCCGGTAACGGTTTGCCGTCAAATCAAATTAACGATATTATCGTAACAAAAAATAATCCCGACGGCAAAGAATACATTTGGATCGCAACCTCAGCAGGACTCGCTAAATCCGATAGCGATTTTGGTAAAATTATTTATTGGCGCGGCAAAAATTACGCCGATAAAATACGCGGTCTCTACGGCGGCGCTCCCAAAGATTTTAAACAAGCGCCGCCTGAAAAAATGAATGACCTCTTGCCCGAAGATTACATCACAACCCTCGCCGAAGACGATAACGGAAACCTAATCTACGGAACATGGACAAAAGGTTTAGTAATATTCGACCCGCAAACAAATCACCGTATTTTTTGTAACAATAAATCCGCCAACTTGCCCGATAACTATATTACCGCAATTTGCCCCATGCCCGACGGACAATATCTAACCGGCTCTTACGGCGGCGGCGTCGTTCTCTTACAAAAAACAGAAACAGACGCAATAATTTCTGTTACAAAAAATAACGAACAAATTACGCCAAACGCAAATAACTCGCAAAAAATAATACCGCTGCCCACGCCGCAACAAAAACTTGACATAGACGAACTCTACAAATTGTCGCATAAACTCGCAACCAAAATAAAAAAAACGCCGAAAGTTTACGCTAAATATTGGGCGGACGATTGGAAAACCGGCGGCGATTGGTTTGGTAGAATTTCAAATGAATGGGCGATTCTTTGTGCGACTTCGGCGCCGCTTGACAGATACGTTTATCATAGCCGCAACTTTTATAATGTTACCGGATTTATCGGACCAAATCATAACGCCAATGACGACCTTCGACGTTGGGTTTATAAAATTGAAACGGACGACGAGCGTGCGCCGTATGATCCGCTTAACGGTAACAGACGATTTTCAGAATGGGACGATCACGGCGAAGCATACGCTTGGTCAAAAGACGGTCCCGATCTCTGGTATGTATTGGAAATCAACCATAGCGGCGTTTTTCGACTTGGGATGTATTTTGTAAATATGGACGGGCATGACGGCAGTAATCGATGGCGCGATTACTTGATCGAAATTTATCCGTCCGATAAAGGATGTAGCGCAATCGATTCAGACCGCCAAGTTTTAAGCAAATACGCCGAGTCGCAAATCGCAACAGTTACGCCGCTCGCAAGAACGCGCGTGAAAAATTTTTGGAATGGAGTTTATAAAAATTTTATCGTAAACGGTCCGGCTAAATATCTTGTCAAAATTGATCGCAATTATAGTTTCAACACAATCATGTCTGGAATTTTTATACAACAAATTCACGGCGAACCAACCGACGATACAAAATTCGGAATACCTAAATTATACGCTCATTATTATCCGCCGACATTTCCTGATTATTTTGAAGACGCCGAAAGTAGAGTAATGTGGGAGACGTGGATAGAACTTGACAAAAAATGGATAAACGACGACGCAATTGATTGTCAATGGAAATATCGTGTTGCGGTTTATGTTGCGGCGACACGCGCAGCACAAGAAAACGAAGCCCCAGACGACGTAAAAAAACTCGCAAAATGCCTCAAATGGAGACTAAACCAATGGGACGCCGAACAACGCTCAATGTGGAACTACATGACAAAATTAGGATACGAAAAATTACTAAACAATAACCCACAACTAAAAGAACAAATTAAAAAACAAAATAAAGAAAATATTCCAGAATTTATGAAAGATTGGCCAAAATAAAATTTAGATCGTCAATATATTTTTAGCGATTAAAATTACAGTAACCGTTCATGGAAATTTTAAGCAAAAGATTTTAGGGGATGGAATGTATCGTGAATATACTATTCGCACTTTAAATTGCGTTTTTAAAAAAATACGCACAAGTATTGAGTAGCGAATTTTTTGATCAATAAATTACGTTACATTTCGCCCCTTTTGGGGCAGCGATTAACAGCCCGCCGCAACACGGCGGGTTATATTTATTCATCAATAGCACGCTCTGAAAGAGCAATGCAAAACAAAATTATTGTTCGTTATAAATAAAGATCATTTGATTAAGGGCATCTCTAAAAATTCATTTGTTTAGGTAGGCGGCATTTCGCCGAAACGTCGCAGTAGAGTTTATGATACCAATAAATTTTATTATTGCCCAATGTATAAAATACGTCTATTTTATATGTTATGAATTATTGAAATTTAATAATTATTTTATACGTATTGCGGCACAAAAAAATAAACGCAGTGGCGAAACACCGCCTACTTTTTTACAAAAAAATGAATTTTTAGAGACGCCTTTAAATTTACAAACAATTAGATCCGTCATTCCATTGTCCTTTCAGGACGCTCGTTATTTGATAATAGCGCCCCCGCCGTGTTGCGGCGGGCTGTTACGCATTGACCTTATCAGGGCGAAAAATAATTACAATTATCGTTACAAAAAATCAAATAAAAAAAACATTTTAAAGTGCGAATAGTATAACTGATAATTCAACCGCCATCTACTCAAATTTTTCCTTGACTATCCAATCAAGATTCTCAACGTCATAAGAGTTACCGGTAAACGAAATCTTACCTTTTTTAATAGATCGATATTGAATAATTTCACTTTGCGGTTTTTCTTCTTTTAGTAATTTATTAACTTCTTCCTTTGTAAGTCCAATAAAAGATTTTCGCGGAAGATAATCGTGAATGTGAGTTTTAACAGGAATCTCAAGCGTAAATTCTTCGTCCGAAATCGGTTGGTTTAACTGGAACGTATCTGGCACAAGTTGAAATTCCTCTGTCCTGTTTGTGTCAATAGGTATCTGTTTTATAGTAAAATTTTCTTTTCGGATTATATTTTTAGGATAGTACAAAGAAGTATTTTTTTCCTTGAAATAATCCTTTGACGTACACTCAAAAGAATGATTATCGTCTTTACACCATAAATAAGGACACAAATAACCGCGTGAAATATCTATATGATATTTACCGATACAAGTTTTGCCTTGTTTTATCTCAATTACTTTTGCAGTTGCGTTGCCGTCGTAAGTTACTTCGCCAATAATCTCGCATGAAAGATTACTTTTTTTCAATTCGTCGTTAATCTCCTTTACAAGATTTTCCGAAAATAAATAACGTTCTCTATCTAGTTTATGTACTAATATACTACTAAATATTTCTACCATTAAAAAAATTCTCCCGAAGCGTTGAACTTCTGGTATAGAACGAATATTGCGCGTCCCCCTAAATCGTTCTAATAAACGTTGCGTCGGTTTATATTCAAATGCGATATAGGAATCCTTATTAACTGATCCCATTGTAATAGTAATCGTATTCCATTTCATTCCTAATTGCGGTTGCCATTCCGTTACAGACAAAAAACGTTTATACTTATTCGCATCCTCTTTTGCAGCATACATATTATTTCCACGTATCAATATCTTAATATCTTTTTCAGAAGTTTTAACGTTATCGGGAAACTGATTACTGGAATTTTTGGTAATAACATGAAATTGCGCAGAACAAGAACTAATTATAGATGGATTCTCACCCGTAAACTCAAATGCTTTCAAAATAAGAGAAATCCCCTCGTCCGAAGCCGATACAACCCCAAAAGAAAACACAATTACATGAACATAAACCAATGTTAATAAAAATAATTTTAATTTTGTAATCATCTTGTTATAGGGCAAGTACAAGCGAAAGTAGCACGCGGGAGTGTTTTTTTGTCATTGTGCGAGCTAAAATGGCTTGCATTTATTGTTATGATAAATAGTTTTTTTGTTTTAGTATTTTTAATTTTTGTTTATTGTAATGTGAAATTTATGGTGGGCATCTCTAAAAATTCATTTGTCTAGGTAGGCGGCATTTTGCCGAAACGCCGCCTAACTGAATAAATGAATTTTTAGAGACGCCCTAAAGATACCCAGTTTTTTTATCTGACCAGATTATCAATTTGGAAATTTCTATCAACGCCGTTTATGAAATCTTTCGCAGTATTTATATTTATTCTGCCATGATAGAAATGACAAATCGCTATTGCAAGAGCATCAGCAACGTCTGGCGGATTCGGTTCTGCCGTTAATTTTAATTCTAATTTTATTGCGCGCTGAATTTGGTCTTTCGTTGCATGACCGTTTCCAGTTAATATTTTTTTAACTTTTGTCGCCGCATAAGAATAAACGTCAATTCCCGCTTGCGCCGCCGCAAGACAAATACAACCCCTAGCATGACCCATCAAAATTGCCGTCGTCGGACGATCATAATGCGAATAAAGTTGCTCCAACGCCACACTACTAGGATGAAAAGAATCTATAACGTCTTCAATACCATCGTAAATCTCCTTGATCTTGTGCGAAAGTATCTTTGAAGAACTACGAACAATACCAGCCTCCAATAAACGAACCTTACCACTAGAAACATCTATCAACCCATAACCAGTCGTATTCAAACCAGGATCAACGCCAAGTATTATTTTCATAATAAAAAAATGAATAGTTTTTTTTAAGGACAACATGGGATTTGCGGGACAACATGAGACATGAGGACCAAGTGGGACAGGAGGGACAAATGGGACATGTGGGACAAAATTTATTTACAATTTTGGAATTAAAAATTTTTAATTCCGCATTCCACTTTCCGCATTCCGCATTTAACCGGCAAAGCATATTATGTAGCCGATAGAAAAAATTGCCGCATCAATAATTCCATGCCCCAACCATGCGGCATAAATATTACCGCTACGTTGATACAACCAAGCCCAATAAATCCCGCCAACAAAAATCGCAACCGAACCTAAAGGACAAAGTAACGAATTAAACCCAAAAAAAGTTTGCAACAAAATTACATGATGCGCCGCAAATCCTAAACCGGAAATTATTATTCCATTGCACACGCCGCAAATATCCCGCAAACCGCTAAATAAAAACCAACGCCAATAATATTCCTCCAAACCACTATGAATAACCGAATAAAAAATTCCCAACAATAAAAATAATCGCCAATCAACTAATCCAAAACCCAAAACCTTTTTAACAATCACACCACGACCAACCGAACCCACTCCCAACTCGCCGCCATCCAAACCAAACCAAAAATAATATAAAAAAAATATCCCACAAAAAACAACTAAACCAAAAATTAAACCCTCAACCCAATAATATATCCAAAACTTGCCGCCGCCTCCATAAACATTATTCGCAGCCGTTGACAACGAAGTCGCTGTTGATGTTGTTGATGTTGTTGCCGCCGCCGCTGACTTCGACCCAACACAACACGACAAAAAATATCGCTCAATTATAAATATCCATATTAACGGAATCAAAAATTGAAATAACTTGCCCAAACTATAAACAAACCTTTGAACACCGCCAGCCTCGCCCGATAATAACACAAAATAAAAAAATGTTAAAAACGACGGAAATATCAATACAAATATTAAACAAAAAATTCGCATGAGAAATTTTTAAAGGAATAGTTTTTTTAATTCGGAATTAAGAGACAAAGCTTTTTTGTAACGAAAATTATTTTTTTATTATTTATGGGCAATTTTTTTGTGGGACAAGAGGGACAAGGAGGGACAATTTTATGTAACAAAAATTTGTCATCTAGTTTTCTAAAAAACTACTCCCTATCCTCTAAAATCTAGCGTTTAAAATTTCCGTGAACGGTTACTTTTGCTTTATGCTTCGAATTGTTTTTTCAGGCGTTTTCTTTTTTCTAGTTCTTTTTCTAAAGTATCTAGTAACGATTTTATTGTTCGTAATTCATCGTTTGTCAAAATTATTCCTCCGTACTTTACTCTGTAATACGCCGCTAACACAAACGAAGTCAACTCTACCGGACTAATAGACCGTATATATTCTAGCGGCGTTTCATAGGGGAATCGTTGTCTATTATATTTTGCGAGTAGGTATTCCATGCGGCGGTAAAATTCGACCGTTCCGCCGTTGCGTCTTACGCCCGCCCGCCGCCGCCATAACAAACGGCACACCCTCCAAATCAATAAACCAATCAACGCCAAAAAAATCGCCGCTAAAATTACAGTTACGCCCAAAAGTAAACGGTCGCGCATTTGCCACGTCGCATTGCCGCTGTTGAATAGCAACGTTTTGTAATAATTTATTACCGCCGGAATCGCTTGCCGCCAAAATTCAACGTTAAATACGTAATCATATAAATATTTTCCAAACTGCCAAGCCGGATTGTAAACCCATTTTATCTGACGCTCCGAATTCATATTCAATACGCCGTAATTCCAAATATTTTTGACCATATTTATAAAATCAGTCAACCCGAAAGAAAATCTCGTCATAAGCGTATCGTTGCCCGAAGCCGGCGTCGGATCAAGACGCAACCAACCGCCACGACCCCACCAAGATTGATTGCCCGAAATCTCATTACGAAAATTATTATCAACTGAAATCTCTTTTGACTCAATTATATTAGACGACGTATTTGATTGAGAATTTGATTGTAAATTTGGTTGCGAATTTTGCTGCGCATTTGTTTGCGAATTTGATTGTAAATTTTGCGGTAAATTTTCCGGCGGTATAAACGCCTCAACCCACGAATGAGCGTCCGATTGCCGAACCAAACAACCTATTTCATTCGCCGGAAATTTAACCGCTTCCGTCTTAAAACCTACAATCACGCGCGAACCTATTCCAACACTGCGCAACATTATCGCAAGCGCTCCGGCAAAATATTCGCAATGTCCGTTATTATTTTTCGTAATAAAATCTTCAAGCGGATCGAGATCGTAATCGCGTTTTGTGCCGCCGAGTTGATAACGAAATTTTCCCGATTCTAAAAATTGCCGTTCCATATATTTTGCTCTTCCGATAATATCATTTTTTGGCAATCCGGATTCGTCGTCCCATTTTTTTGCAAGCGTAATCAACATTTCTAGACCTTCCGGCGGCACTTGCAACATATCCGCAATTATTACCGGCTCTTGGCATGGGATCAATTCCGCCTGATTACCTTTTTTGAAACTTGTGGTGTAAATTAGTCTATTTTGACGCGTTCCGTGCAATCTCATTTCGTGCAAGCTGCCGTGCGAATACGTCAACATGCCGCGTCTGTTGTTATTATCTTCCGAAATAAAAAACGGCCACGGCGCAAAAAACACCGAAGTATCTAGCGGTTGAATTGACATATTGAGTTGAATTAAATCGTAGCCGCCGTCAAAAAATAACTCCGCACCGTCGCCGATTTCAACCGCTTCGCCAGGTCGCACTCCAAATAAAGGATGTTGAAAAAACATCTGCGATCGCCTTATCGCAATACGTTCACGCACGGCGGAAGGCAACCGGTCAAGATCGATTTTGGAAAACTGGCGATAGTCCCAGCGATTACGCTCGCCCCAACTATCACGCTCGCCCCAACGATTACGCTCGCCCCAACGCCGTCGCGATCTAAAATATTCTTCGTTTGAATTGTTATTGGCGCCGTTAATATTATTGTTGATGTTATTGTTAATGTTATTATTTTTAATTTCGTTTTGCGGTTTATTTATTTCATTGTTATTATTTTCATTGATTTCGTTTTTTGTATCAAAATTATTGAAGTCGTCGATGATTGCATTTATGCTATTATTTATTGTTTCAAAAATTATTTCCCACGAACTTAATTTTTTTTGAGCGCCTTGTTGTTTTAGTCGTTTGTTGTTGTAGTCGTTCATAACGCGTGAGACGATTACTTGTTCGTCTTGTGGATTCCAGATTCCGTTTGAGTATTTTGTCAAGGCGATGCCGCGAAAAAATAATTCGGCGCCTTCTAGTTCGTTGTACGGCGTCAATGTTGTATCGTTTGCGGGGATTTTATTGTCGGGAGTTTTGTTGAAGCGTACTGTCATTACTTCGCTGTGATACGGCAAAATTGCGCCAAGCGATCCGAGCCGGATTTCTTCGCGAAAACCAATCGCGCCTACGCGCGGAATAAACGCCGCTTCCCAACGCGAATTGCCAAACGTCCAATTAAGTTGCCAAAAATCTATCTTGCCAATACGCGGAATAAGAAAAAACAAAATCACCGAAATAAAAACCACTAAAAACGTACTCCGAAACAATCGAAAAAATAACTCGTACCAGCCGCCCGCAAAACCAAACGGATATATTGTACCGGCTGAAAATACTGGACGCTCGTTAAATAAGGCGCAACGGTTATTAAGATCGGATTTATTTTGGAGATTGATTTTGTTGTTTTGGTTTATTGATTTAATAAATTTGTTTTGGGTTCTTTTTTTTTGGCGTTTAGTTCTTCGGTTTGGGACTTGTACCCAGATTCTTTCGGCGGCGTCGTTATTATCTTCGAGGTTGTATGCGTTTGTTCGGGCGTTAATTTTGCCGCCGCTGATATGTTTGGAGTTAGATTTACCACCGCCAATATTGGGTTCTTTGGCAAACACGGCGAAAAAATTTCGTAAAATATCCCAACGTTCATTTTGTTTTGTAAGATTAGATTTTTTGGAAGCTGTTTCGTTTGAATTTTTGTTGTGCGAATTGCGCGGCGAAAAGGACATCGCCAACGCTATCGGCCCCGTAAATAACGTAAACAACGCCAAACGGACAAGACGACCATAATCTTGACGAGCCGTTATTTCTTCACGGACTATCTCCAAAAGCGAAGGCGCAAAAGAATGACGTTGATAATATAAATTTTCGTTGCGCAAAAAAATCAATGCCAGCGTGCAAAGACCGCAAAAAAGATATATCGCCAAAAGAAGACCAAATAGTAAACTTTGTTGCATTGCCGATGCGACTAAAACTTGAAGCAACGAAATCAATAAAATCTGCCAGCAGAGCTTGCTGTCTTTTTCGCGGAAAAGCAAAACTATTTCGACAAAAACAAGCGTCCGAACTATAGAAATAGCCAACGCCTCGCCCCAATGACGAAGTATGTCGCCAATCGTCATAAAAACTATTGCCAAAATCAATACGTTCACCGTCCAATCGCCAAGACGAATCAATCGCTTATAATCCGTAACATAAAGACTCAAACAAGCCGCAACAAGCATAAGAACAGGCAACAATATATCTTCTTGACCAAGCCCAAGCATCAATGTTGATAAACAAGGCATCACACTCAACATTATCGCAAGATTAAAAAAAGAACGCATAAAAAGGGGGTAGGGAGTAGGGGGTAGGGGGTAGGGGGTAGGGAGTAGGGAGTAGGGAGTAGGGGGTAGGGAGTAGGGAGTAGGGAGTAGGGAGTAGGGAGGAGGGAGTAGGGTGTAGGGGGTAGGGAGGAGGGGGTAGGGGGTAGTGAGGAGGGGGTAGGGGGTAGGGAGGAGTGTTTAGGGAGTGGGGTGGG
>JAISLW010000006.1 GCA_031277105.1 Planctomycetaceae bacterium
CAATTTCAAAAATTATTAACGAAAAGGAGACCAAAGAAATGGTAACTTCAACAATGCAAGAACTATTACAAGAAGGAAGAAAAGAAGGAATAAAAGAAGGAATAAGAGAAGGAATAAAAGAAGGCGAAATCAAACGTCAAATTCAAGATGTTCTTAAAACCCTTAAAGTTCGTTTTAAGCGTATTCCTGCGGCGACAGAGAATGCAATTAAGTCTTATAAAGATCCGATTGCATTGGAGTCGCTTTTTGAACAAGCGTTAGTTTGCGAGACCTTATCGGAATTTGAGCGAGACCTTGCTCATTTGTGAAATTGATATGCGTAATTAAAATAGGGCATCTCTAAAAATTCATTTTTTTGTAAAAAGGTAAGCGATGTTTCGCCGAAATATCGCAATACGTATAAAACAATTATTAAACTTTAATAATTCATAACGTACAAATAGATGTATTTTATACATTGTGAAATAATAAAATTTATTGATGTCGTAAACTCTATTGCGGCGTTTCGGCGCTGTGTTTGATTTTTTTAGCCGCCTACCTGAACAAATGAATTTTTAGAGACGCCCAATACTAATTGTAAAAATCAATTTCAAAAATTATTAACGAAAAGGAGACCAAAGAAATGGTAACTTCAACAATGCAAGAACTATTACAAGAAGGAAGAAAAGAAGGAATAAAGGAAGGAATAAAAGAAGGAATAAGAGAAGGAAGAAAAGAAGGAAAGATCGAAAGTAAGATTCAAACTGTTCTTAAAATCCTTAAAGTTCGTTTTAAGCGTATTCCTGCGGCAACAGAGAATGCAATTAAGTCTTATAAAGAGCCGATTGCATTGGAGTCGCTTTTTGAACAAGCGTTAGTTTGCGAGACCTTATCGGAATTTGAGCGAGACCTTGCTCATTTGTGAAATTGATATGCGTAATTAATGTTGAATCATTGTGTTTGACAATATTTTTTTGTTTTTGTTGGTTATCGTGTTATTTTTGATTTCCGTGTGAATTTTTTTATTAAGTGATTTTGTCGCCGATTAGTTGTCCCGCTATTGCTAATAAAATAAAAAGAGGAATGGAAATCAATGGAGCATTCAGCCATATTCGCAAAGGAATAATTAAAGGAATCGAAGCATGAATCATAATCCACCACATTAGCGTATTTTTTTTGTATTTTTTTCGTTCTCGTCCCAAAAATATATTTATGACCAGAGAAATCGTTGATATTATTATGACAACCATAACTAATTTTATTTTAGGTAATTTCTAAAAACTTATTTTTTGTAAAAAGATAGGCGATGTTTCATCGAAACATCGCGCAATACTTTTTTGTTACTATACGTATTGTACTTGAAATTCAGTAATCTAAAAGCGAAGAGCCTGCCGTCCGATAGCTAGGCAGGCGGTGATAAACGTAAACTCAAGTACGAACAGTTTAGAGATACCCATAAACAGGACTCTGCATTTTTTTGATTTTGGTTATTTACGTATAATTTCTATGGTCTGTCAACCTTAATATCAAACGTTTTGGTTTTGCCGTCAACCTTCAAACTCAAACCTGATGTTTCAATATTTTCATATTTTGCATTTATGATCGGTATGCGTTTGATAAACATTTCAGTTTCCTCTTTTCCGGTTGCCGGATTTACATATATTCCGCCTGTAGGTTCTGATTCGGTACGGAATGCTTCAATGTAAATTTTGTATTCGCCTTTAGGAATACCTCGTTTGTTTCCGAAGTCAACTTTGTAATATCCATTTGGATCAATTTTGCCGTTTGCTTGTTCTATGCCGTTGACAAAACAAACCGTTCCTGTCGGCAACGGTTCTTCATTGTCCGAAAATGTTATTCGACCGCCAAGCGGCACATTCCCGCAACCACAGACAAATAATAAGGAAACGGCGATGATAAATAAATGTTTCATAATTTTTTTATATGTTAAAAGGTTTAAATTGTTCACACTTGAATTTACAATTCCCATCGCCCGCCTAGCCATCGGACGACGGGCTATTGTGCTTTTAAATCGTTGAAATTCAAGTACGATCCGTATTATATTTACAACTACCGAAAATATAGCGGAGTTATTGCAAATATGCTTGTTGTTATTAGCAACTTCTAATAACCAGTTTTTTATTTAAGCGCCGAGAACACAGAGTTCACAGAGAATAAAATTTTGAAAAATTATTTTATATCCAACGGCAATTATAATATTAAATAATCTTTCGATTCCAATTAAAAATTTCCTCTATGTTCTCTGTGGCGATTAATAAAAATAAATCTGTAGTTTTTAGAAGTTTCCTATTGTATGTTATGGAAGTGTTGCTACGTTAGCGTCATTGACGACTGTTAATTGCGTTGCTGTAAGCGGGCGCATTGTTATTGGCAAAACATGTACTGAGCCGTCGCCTACAAGAGCATTCACGATTCCAGGATGGCACGAGCCTAATTGTTCATTACCAAAATTTGTTTGTCCTACTGTTTGATCGGTTGGCTCGCTTTTATGAGTTTTATCAGGTCTGTCGGGATCGTTAATTCCTGTTGCAAATAATCCGGCGGTATCGTTGACAATACGAGCCATACGAGCGCACGTTGGATTTGGAAAAGTATCAGCATAACTACCGTCCCAAAATTGGGCGGGCCATCCGGTATCGTTATACGCCCATCCTGGAATAAATTTTTCGGCAAAACATAACTGATTACTTGCTCCGTCAGACCACCATTCGAAGGTTTGAATATAAGTCCAATTAACAATTCGCCTTCGATGTTGTTCGTTTCCTATATTGCCGCCGGAATTCATAGTAACCGATGCAACTTTGAACGGTCCTACATACGTATTCTGATTTCTTTGGTCGTTATCTGATCTGTGAACGCAATAGTATCGTTCCCAACCATTGGTCAAATTATTTTTTGCATAAAGAGCGGCATAATTTGTCTTCGGACCAGCCCCTGCTTCGATTCCAAGATTACTCATTCCCGTAGAATACCCGCGAGAATAATTCGGAGACGAAGGACAACGATATACACTCAACGCCAATGTCTTTTTTAATTCGTCCGGTAATCCTTGTGGATCGCTAAGTACGACGTTTGAGTCGTCGCCGCTTGCTGTTTGACATTTATTGAATAATCCTACTGTAACGCATTGTTCGTAAGCTACTTGCGCCTCAATGTAAGGTAACAACAAGATGTGAATCGTCGGATGACTCGCAAAAATACAAATCGGCGGTAACGCACTATTGGTATCGTGAAAGTTATGAACGGCAAGACCGATTTGTTTTAAATTGTTGATACATTGTGCGCGTCTTGCAGCTTCGCGAGCCGCTTGAACGGCAGGCAAAAGTAACGCAATCAATAAACCAATGATTGCTATCACTACCAAAAGTTCAACAAGCGTGAAACCAAAAAGTAAACCAAGAGAGTTAGGTTTGGGAGAAGACTCCACAGAATTATTGTAACGAAAAATCGGATTTTCAGGTAAATTACCTGCGTTACATTTCCTACCCCCCCCCCCCCTGTTTGCCTATTTTAACATTTGTTGTAAAGTCAATATTCATATTGACTTCGGCAATAAACAACTCAATCGTCCAATTTGTCAATTTCATCATCTTACTCCTTTTAAGTTAAAGAGTTAATCAAGATTTGTAAAAATTTATTGCGCCGTAAATTTTTCTGTTGATAATCAAAAAATTAAGACACAATAAACAACAAATTAATCGCAACAAAATCTAACCTGCAAAAAACTTTTTTGCACAAAATAAAAAATTAAATTCGCCGCAATTAAACCAAACGCATTTTTCGTTACAAAAATTCAAGAACAAAAAATTGATCTCTTTTGATCTAAAATTTTATAACACGAAGGCGACAGTATAAATCATTCCGCAAAATAACACAAGACCAGTCCGGAAAAATTTTCAAAAAATTTTTTTATTTTTAAAAAAGGAAAACCGCAGATTAGACCAAATTAAAATATTCTTGTGTATCTCAAAAAGTTCATTTTTTGGACAAACGATCAATCATGCGATGCTTCAATATGCTTCTTTTTAAACTGCTGTTCTTATTTTGTAACCGTTCACGGGCATTTGTTTATTAAATTACGTTTTGGCAATTTTTGAGGGACAGGAGGGACAAGTGGGACGTTTTTTTATAACAAAAAATTATTATCTAGTTTTCTAAAAACTCTTCCCTCCTCCTTATTCCCTAAAATCTATCGTTTAAATTTCCGTGAACGGTTTATCTTACTTTTAATTTGCGTTTATCGCCGCCTGCCTAGCATTTTGGACGGTAGGTTTTTACGTTTTTAAGTCGCTGAATTTCACGTGGTAGCAGTATTATTATTTCTAATATTGTGGAATGATTTTATAATATTCCACGCTTCTTGCGGCGAGTCGGTAAAATGGAATAACTCAAGATCGTCCCGCGCAATAACGCCCATTTGAACCAGATGATCAAAATTTATAACTTTACGCCAAAAATCTTCTCCAAAAATTATTATTGGAATCGGTTGCATTCTTTGCGTCTGTCTCAATGTCAACGCTTCAAATAATTCGTCAAAAGTACCAAACCCGCCCGGATACGTAACCAACGCCTTCGCCCGCAACATAAAATGCAATTTCCGTATCGCAAAATAATGAAATTGAAAGCATAACTCCGGCGAGATATACGGATTTGGTTTTTGCTCGAAAGGTAATTGAATATTCAAACCAACCGATAGACCGCCAACCTCATGCGCTCCGCGATTTGCCGCCTCCATTATGCCGGGACCACCGCCAGTACAAATCACATAATCGTGAACAACATTGCGATCTATATTAACATTAATATTATCGCTACCATTATTATTTCGCTCTCGTTCAAGATTCGCTTCTGAAACCAGTCGCGCAAATTCACGCGCCGACTCATAATACTCACTCAATTCAAGCAACCGTTCCGCATGGCTCAATTCATCACGGTACTCTAAACTATCAGACGCACCAGAACCGCGCGACAAAACTTCTTGCAAACGAGCATTAGCCTTCTCACGCGAAACTATTCGCGCACTGCCAAAAACGATTACTGTTGAACGTATGCCCAAACGTTGCATGAAAACATCCGGCTTCGATACCTCAAGTTGCAACCTAATTGAACGCGCAGAATCGCCATTAATAAAATCAGCGTCGTGATACGCTAAACGATAACTCGGCGAATCAAGTAAAATTTGAACGCTCGCCGAATTCGATACTCGTTCAAAATCAGAATCAAATGGAATATCAGACATCATTTCTCCAATTTATGGTTAAATTTTTCACGCTTAAATTTAAGCGCCCGTCTCCGCTAGCATTCCTATACGCAAGCGAATATAATTGAAAATTCAAGTATAAAAAGTTATAAACTGCTCGTACTTTAATTTACGTTTACTTCCGTCTGCCGATCTTTCGGACGTCAGGCTTTTATGCCTTTAAATCGCTGAATTTCAAGTACGATACGCATAGAAAGTCACGTCAGCTAATTGTATCAAAAAATCAAAGCGGAATAAATTACACTAATAGATAACTTTGTCAAGTTGTAACTATTCGCGGAAATTTGTTTATCAAATTAACGGTCAAGTGCAATCGAAAAGAGCGGTGGCCGGCAAAAGCTGGTCAGTTGAATAAGGTATAAATTTTTTTAGAAATTGAAATTTTTTTGTGGTGATTTATGGTTTGTCAGTGGGTTAATTATAGTTCTTCTTTTAAGTCGAAGGTGACGCTTGCTGCGATTAAGCAGGAGAAGACGATCAGTCAATTGTCTAGTTATTTTAAGATTTATCCTACGT
This sequence comes from Planctomycetaceae bacterium, assembly GCA_031277105.1. Taxonomy (GTDB): domain Bacteria; phylum Planctomycetota; class Planctomycetia; order Pirellulales; family Thermoguttaceae; genus WRKP01. The sequence goes on from JAISLW010000006.1 coordinate 5,777, forward strand.
TGAGTGGCAAGTGTAAGTCGCAGTTGCTTTTGCGGGTTGAGGAGTTATTTGTCGATGGTCGCAAGAGCAAGAAGAAGGACGAACCGGACACGAATCAACTTTATTAGCAGAATAGGTCAACTCAAAGTTGAGTTAGACTGGCTTAAAAAAATCGATCCACAGTCCAAAGGATAGCAAGCGTCTCGCCTGCATTTTATCGATAGGCAAACAAAAAAGTGCTTGAGATATTAAACCTCGCTCACCAGCGGTTGAGTACAACCGCATGCAGGCGAGACGCCCGCGATCCTGGGATGTAGGCGGGACGCCTGCGATCCTTTTGACAATTTTTTTGTAACAAAAAACTCCTCTCTAAATTTCTAAAAAACTACACCCTACCCCCTAATTTTTGTGAACGGTTATGCTTTTTTTATTTCTAATTTAACAATCTATCTCCGGTAATTGACAATAATTGGTTTAAATTCATAATATTACGCTTGCTTTAAACTGCATACGTATTACATCGCAGAAATTCAAGTATGATCCGTATAGAATTTTGCTGAATAACATTTTTTCTTTTTTAAATTACGAATAGTTTATGAAATTCGGCTTGTAACTTTTTATATCGCGAATTCGTATTCTGAATTTTTTGTTACGAAAAATTCTCTATTTAAGGGATTGTGCGTAAATAAAGTATCCATAAACTGGTATTGTATGTTTTTATTATATTTTGTATAATTTAGCTATGACCGATGAAATAATATCAAAAATTTTTGAATGTTACAATAGCATTTTTCCTTATTTGGACGAGCGTGGTAGGCGAATGTGGATAGCGACCGAAGCACGATCGCTTGGTCGCGGCGGTATCAACGCGTTACATAAAATAACCGGCGTTAGCCGAAAAACAATTCGATTAGGTATCAAAAAACTTGATAACCCCATTGAATTGCCTCGCGGTTATTGTCGTCAACCTGGCGGCGGACGAAAAAAAATTACAGTTACCGATCAACAACTCTTGTCCGCACTCAATAACCTCATCGATCCCACAACTCGCGGCGACCCCGAATCGCCGTTGCGATGGACTTGCAAAAGCCTTCGTCAACTTGCAAACGAATTACAAGCACAAGGTCATAAAGTTGGTATCACAACAATCCGAAAATTATTGAAACAACAAGGCTACTCCTTGCAAGCCAATAGCAAAACCCGCGAAGGTATAAATCACCCTGATCGCAACGAACAATTCGAATATATTTATAAGCAAGTCAAACAACATATCGCACGGAAACAATCCGTTATTTCAGTTGACACGAAAAAGAAGGAAAATCTTGGCAATTATAGCAATAAAGGACGCGAGTACCAACCGAAAAAACACCCTGTCGAAACAAACATGCACGATTTTCCTAATCCTGAATTGGGCAAGGCGATTCCTTATGGCGTTTACGATATTATCAACAACAACGGTTGCGTCAATATCGGAGTGAACCATGATACTGCGGAGTTTGCAGTCAATAGTATTCGTACTTGGTGGATTACGATGGGATGCGAGCGTTTCCCTAAATCAAAACGTCTTTTAATTACGGCTGACGCAGGCGACAGTAATAGTTATCGATCGCGTTTATGGAAGCGAGAATTACAAAAACTGTCAAATGAATTTGATTTGGAAATAACTGTTTGCCATTTTCCACCAGGCACAAGTAAATGGAATAAAGTTGAACATCGCTTATTCTCATTCATCACAAAAAATTGGCGGGGACGCCCACTATGCGACTTGACAACCGTCGTCAATTTAATAAGTAACACCACTACAAAAAACGGACTAAAAATTAAATGCGTAATTGATGAAAAAAAATACAAAAAAGGAATTATCGTAAATAATATCGAACTAGAAAAACTCAATATCACACCACACAAATTTCA
>JAISLW010000164.1 GCA_031277105.1 Planctomycetaceae bacterium
AATATTTTAGGCGTTGTAAAGTAATAAAATTTATCGATGTCGTAAACTCTACTGCGGCCCAAAATTAAACACTGGGCGAAACGCCGCCTACCTGAACAAATGAATTTTTAGAGATACCCCCGTGTTTTTTAGAAGTTTCCAAAAGATCAACATTGATTTTGATGTGAAATTTGCGTCGTTTGTTAGCGATATGTTTGGAACTATTCCCAAAAAAATATTCTTATATACAATTTGTCAACTTCTAATAACCGGTTTTTTATTTAATCGCCGAGAACACAGAGTTCACAGAGAATAAAATTTTCAAAAATTATTTTATATACTACGTCAATTATAATATTCAATAACATTTTGATTACAATTAAAATTTTCCTCTGTGTTCTCTGTGTCCTCTGTGGTTAATAAAAATAAATTTGTGGTTTTTAGAAGTTACCATTTGTAATAATTTTGCACAATAAGATACCCAAAAAGTCGTTTTGTAGAACCGGTTGCGTTATGTCAAAACTAATGCGTATCGTACTTGAATTTCATTGATTTAGAAACGTAAAATCCAATTGTCCGCAATCTAGGCAGACGCCAATAAACGCAAATTAAAGTACGATCATTTTAAAAACATTAAACCAAATTTTAATATGTCTTCAGACAACAAATTTCAAGAATCAAATAATCCCGCCGCCGACAATATTCCTCGTCCGATAAATATACCATTAATTTCTTTTTTGTTACGAATTTTTGGGTCGTTGACTTTTGGGATAATTATGATGGTACTTCTTGTTATTTTACTTGCGTGGGGTACTCTTATTGAGTCCGCTTATGGTCGTCGTGTTGCGACGTTTGCTATATATAATAGTAACTGGTTTGCCGGTATGCTTGCGATATTCGGCTTGAATATATTTTGTTCAATATTGAATCGTTTATTATTATTCCGTTTTAATTTACCTTTTTTGATTTCGCATTGCGGTATTCTTCTTATTTTGCTTGGCGCTGCGTTTACTTGGCTGTTTGGCGAGGAAGCGCAAATAACGATTCCCGAAGGCGTAGCGAGCGAATATGCCGTCAAGACAGATAGCCAACAATTCACGATAGAAAATATCGCTCTTAATTCTACCGCCGCCGGCGACTCAAAATTGTCCGTAACAATTCCATTTGAACCCGGTCCTTTCAATTGGAACGAGTACAAAAAAGATAACCAAGTTGATCACGAAGTTCAAAGTTACCGTGACACGTTGTGGCTGGCGTTGCAATTCGCTCGTCGCAATACGGGTAAATTGAGTTTGCCGGATAATTTGAACGGTGTGAATATAGAAGTTTTAGATTTTTACGCCGGATCAAGTTTGCGGCGCGTTTTGCCAATGAAATTAAATTTACTATGGAGAAAAATTCGGCGTGAAGTTTCTGATCTTGGCGAGGTAACTGAATTTGCCCGTAATTGGGAATCTGTCGAACTATCTATTCCAGAGCCAAACGAATATATTCCAATGGAAGTCAGGGGACAACATGTTGAAATGTCCGGCGGAGAACGCATCGGATTTTACGTAACGACAAACATGACCGAACTAGACGCATTCAAAAACGGTAAACCAAACAAAAATACCGATTTCGGAAAATGGGGACAACTGGTATTTTATTTCAACGGCAAAAATCATTATGTCAACGTTGACAAGTTGCTGCAGGAAACCGATGGCGGCAAGTCTTTTCATGTGCCGAGTACAGATTTTACAATTACGGACGTGCGGTTTATTGCGCGGGGTTTAATTTTGAGGTTTGCGGTTGTTATGCCTTCGGGCGAGCGGCGTGTTTTGTTGCTTGATGCGGATAATCCTGAAGTGAATATTCATGCGCCGGCATTTGGTTTATTTGCGTCGTATTTTGTCGATCCTAAATTGCTCGCTAAACATCTTGCGGAGTACGTCGCCGAAGGTACGATAAAACAACTTGCCCAGCCGCGAATAGAATTTTTGCAAGCGCCCGATAAACAACTTTATTATCGATTTTGGGACGGCGGCAATATTAGCGAAACTGGCGCCGTGCCTGATCCGTCGCAAATGAATCCGCCAGGATCAAAGCCGGTTTTTACTATTGGCAAAGGAACGGATCACGAAGTCGAAATACGTCTCGAATGGTTTGAACCGCATGATTTACCCGGATGGAGAATCGTGCCGCAACACGTAGGACGTTCAAATAACGCAACAAAACGAGTCTTGTTAAGGGTTACGGTAGATGGATTTTCTGATACGTTTTGGTTACGGTCAATTGCGCCAACTCTAGGTCCCGCGCAACCAGAAAGAGATCAAATAAGATATGTTTGCGGAAAGGGGAGAACGATTAGTATTGTATGGAACTATGCGACTATTGATCTAGGATTTGGAATCTTTCTAAAAAAATTCGTCAAAAGAACCGAACCCGGAACAAGAATGGCGTCTTATTACTCAAGTTTAGTTGACTTTGTAAACATAAAAAAGAAAAACGGCAAAAGCCAATCAATCACGCAATCTACGGACGAATTTAACGTAATAAGCGAAAATGTTACAATTTCAATGAACCAACCGGCGGTATTCAATGGAAACGGGCGAAGGTATAGAATTTATCAATCTGAATTTAGCGGACCGTTTCACCCGGGCGATTTCAGATTTCATGACTTCTATGACGGTAATATTTTCGCATGGGAAACAAAACCGAGAGATCGATTATATCTAAGTACGTTATCAATAAACGCCGACCCGGGCAGGGGGTTAAAATATCTTGGCAGTTTCATGTTATTATTTGGGATAGCGTGGTTATTTTACGGAAAAAAAACGCGTAACAGCTCGCAATAATTTTTAGCAAATTACATACTTGCGATTTTTAAACTATTCGTACTTGAGTTTGCGTTTACCTTCGCCTACCTAGCTTTCGGACGGCAGGCTTTGACGCTTTTAAATCGCTGAATTTCAAGTACGATCTGTATAATTATTCAGTAAGCATTTATTTTTTGTATAGAAATTTGTTTATATTAGTCCTATTGGGGTAGTGCGTTAAAAATTGATCAAAGTAATTTTTTCACTAATTGTAACGTATATTTGGAGTTTCTAAAAACTCATTCGTTCAGGTAGGCGGCGTTTCGCCGAAACGCCGCATTACGGTTTATAGCATCAATAAATTTTTATATTTCACAACGTCTAAAATATACTCCTCTTACTTTAAAATATGTCTTGACGTGTTTTTTAATAATTTTTATACTTTGTGTGTTGTTTTTATTTTTTTTGCAAAAAATGAATTTTTAGAGATACCCAATATT
>JAISLW010000122.1 GCA_031277105.1 Planctomycetaceae bacterium
AAACAAAGAGTATGCAGAAATTTAATCAATTTAACCAAAGAATTAAAAGGAGAAGAAATCATGTCAATGACAATTGCAGAAAAATATTACACAAAAGCTACCACAAAAGGTAAAGCCGAAGGTAAAGCCGAAGGTATTGCCGAAGGTATAATTACTGGTAAAGTCGAAGGTAAAGCCGAAGGTATTGCCGAAAGTATAATTCGTATTTTGCGTAAGCGGCTTGGCGAGCCATCGGCGAATTTGCAGACGCAAATTATGGGTGTTCGTTCTGAGGACAAACTTTATGAACTTTTGGATTTTGCTTATACTTGCGTATCGTTTGGCGAATTTTCAACGGCGTTTAATTGATGATTAACTATGAAATTGTAATAAACTTTTAAATTACAAATTTATAGAATTTAACCAATGGACATCTCTAAAAATTCATTTGTTTAGGTAGGGCGGCGGTTCGCCCCGTGTTTAATTTTGGACCGCAGTAGAGTTTATGACATCGATAAAGTTTATTACTTCACAACGCCTAAAAAATTATTAAATTGCAATAATTCAGAACATATAGAATAGACGCGTTTTAGGCATTGTGAAATATTAGAATTTATTAGCGACAAAAACCGTATTACGTACCATTAGATTAAACGCATGGCGAAACGTAACTTACCTGGACAAATGAATTTTTAGAGACGTCCAATAACTATTAACCCACGAGTACAAAATGTTTTTTTTCAAATCAAAAGAACAAAAAGAACAAGAACGAAATATCAAAATACATACGGCATTGGCTAAACAACGCCGCAATATCAAAGAACTAGAAAAACACGAAAAAGGATACATGGAAAAAGCGCTACGCGCAAAACGAAACGGAGACGATAATAACTTTAAACAACTCTGCGGCATGATCGCACGAACCACAAATACAAGACGCGCAGTTGAATCGCAATTGTTGCGTTTTGAGACGATGTTACAAGCCCGCGACCAAGCGCAGATGATGAAAGAATTTGCCGTCGGTATGAAAGAAATGTCAAAAAGTATTGGAGAAGCGTGTAAGGAATTTAACGCAACACAAATAATGAATAATTTTGAAGAAGCCATAAATAAACACGCAAATATTGAAATGCAGATGGATATGGTACTCGACCAAATTGCAGGTTATGAAGAAAATACGAATATTCCCGAAGACGGATTGTCTCCCGATTCTATCGCGAAAATACTAGATGAAAAAATAGCGCTAGAAAATAATAATATTGATAAACAAATAGAAAACGGACTAGACGCTTTAAGACGATTAAGCGTTAAAGGATAATAGGGGGCGTTCTATATTGTTCGTACTTAAATCACGGAATTTCAAGTACGAGCGGTATAATTTTTTTGGCGTAATTTTGATGTGTAATAAATTGATGGATACTTATCCTAATGATGCTAATGAGGTTGACGGTTCTGGTGTTGCGATAGAATCGGAGCAGATCAGCGAACTATGTCGCAGGATAGATGTACTTGAGGATCGTTTACGGCAGGCGCAACGTTTGAGCGCTATTGGCGAGTTGACGAGTACGACTACGCATGAGTTCAATAATATTTTGACAACAATTATAAATTATGCAAAATTAGGATTGCGGCATGTTGACAAAACGTCTCAAACGAATGCGTTTGAAAAGATTTTAATTGCTGCGAACAGGGCGGCGAAAGTTGCGAATACAATTTTAGCGGCGGCAAAAAACAGGAAGCAAACTTTTGAACCTGTAAATCTGATCGCTCTGGTTGACGATGCGATGTTATTACTGGAACGTGAAATGAACAAGTATAAAATAATTGTTGAGAAATATTTTCCGCAAGTTGCGCCGGAAATTATGGCGGACGGAAATCAAATTCAACAAATTCTGATTAACTTGCTGGTAAACGCAAGGCAGGCAATGCCAAACGGCGGCAGACTAATTCTAAAAATAGCGCATGATGAAACGGAAGAAATGTTAGATTTGACGATACGCGATTATGGATGCGGAATTGACGAAGTGAAACTGCCGTATATTTTTGACAAATTTTATTCGACAAAATCAGGTCCAGACGAAACGGGCAAAGGCGGAACAGGATTAGGATTAGCGGCATGTAAAGAAATTATTGAACAGCACAAAGGGATAATAAGAGTTGAGAGTAAAATAGGCAAAGGAACAGCGTTCACGTTAAGATTGCCAACTGTAATTAGGGCAAAGTTAATCGAATTGCAAGAAAAAAATTCATCGAATTAAAGGAACGCAACCGTCTCGGTTACATTCGGTTGAGACGACTGCGAGTCTGTTACATCTTTTTATTATTCTTTTGTTGACAAGTTAAAATCGAAAACATTCTTTTTACATTTTTCAACTTTTACGGGTTTACTTTCCGACGTGGCAACATTGCTATATTTTTCCGGCGGGTGTGATTTCTGGGATTTCGATGTTTGTTAGGTTGAAGAGTTTTTCAACGTTTTTTCTTGCGAGCATAAATTGGTCTCATCTCCAATTGCTCCGTCTTGCAATTCCGAAACGCATGTTCGACCATCGCCAAATTTTCATAAACGGTTCGCAAGTGAATTTGCATTTACATTCGCCTGACTATTTTTGGGGCGGCAGGCTTTTACGCTTTTTAATCGCGAATTTTGAATTGCGTTTGGGCGGATCAATTTTTCGATTTGTATTTTGGTCAACGCAGATAAAACGCGAAATGTCCTTTTTATTTTTGAGGGCAAAAGCAATCGCCTCGCAAGCTTCGGCGCCCCATTGTGTGATATTCAAAATAGTCGTCTTGATTGTTTTAGCGCCTTCGCGATGCGACGTGCGAAGTAAATATTGAGTGTAAACTTTTCCATTGGGTTGCTTGTGACGTATCCGATCAACATACATAATTATTATCCTCCAAATTAAAAAAATGACAGTCCAAATTAAAACATGACAAATTATTTTTTGATTCGTCAAAAAATATCTTAAAAAAATAATTACCGTTCACGAAAATTCGTTTATACAGCTAGTACTTGAAAATTATCGATTTAAAAACGTCAAAGCCTGCCGTCCGAAAACTAGGCAGGCGATGGTAAATTGCAAATTAAAGTACGAACAGTTTAATAAGTTATCATAACCAAATTTTTAGGGACAAGAGGAACAGGAGGGACAATTTTTTTGTAACAAAAAACTACCTTTTTAAATTCATAACTCTTAATTAAAAACTCTGCCGCCTATTTACTATTTCCTAAAATCTAGCGCTTAAATTTTCGTGAACGGTTACAAATAGATTATTAGAGATTTTCTTTATCTTTTACGAGTTGCAGGTCTTTGTCGCCTCGTCCAGATAGGCATACTAATATGTTTTTATTTTTTTGGTTTTTTGTTTCTTTCAATACTTGCGCTAAAGCATGCGAGCTTTCTAGCGCTGGAATGATTCCTTCAAATTTACATAATTTACGAAACGCTTCAATTGCTTCCTTGTCCGTGATTGTCTCATAACGCACCCTGCCGACCTTGCACAAAAACGCATGTTCGGGACCAGTTCCAGGATAATCCAACCCCGCCGAAATAGAATACGCTTCACGAATCTGTCCCGCTTCGTCTTGCAAGTACATTGATTTTGCGCCGTGTAAAATTCCTATTGTTCCCGCCGTAATCGACGCCGCATGTTCGCCTGTTTCTATACCTTTGCCCGCCGCTTCAGCGCCGACTAACTCAACAGAATTATCCGATAAAAAAGAATAAAAAATCCCAATCGCATTGCTGCCGCCGCCTACCGCCGCAACAACACAATCCGGCAACACTCCCGCCTCCGCCAACATTTGACGCCTCGCCTCCTCGCCTATCACCTTCTGAAACTCACGAACCATCCAAGGATACGGATCAGGTCCCGCAGCCGTGCCAATAACATAAAACGTATCGTCAACAACATCACTCCAATACCTCAACGCCTCATTCATCGCATCCTTCAACGTCCCCGAACCTGAATTTACCGGAACCACTTCGGCGCCAAGCAATTCCATTCGTTGCACATTCGGCTGCTGCCGCTTTATGTCTTCAATGCCCATAAAAACACGACAGTCAAAACCGAACAACGCCGCAACCGTCGCCGTTGCCACGCCATGTTGACCGGCGCCGGTTTCCGCAATCAAACGCCGCTTGCCCATGCGACGCGCAAGCAACGCTTGACCGACGGTATTATTAATTTTGTGCGAACCTGTATGATTCAAATCTTCGCGTTTAAGCCAAATTTTTACGCCGGTATTTGTACTCGCGCTTAATCGTTGCGCAAAATAACAAGGCGATTCGCGACCTACATATTGACGCAACAACTCGCGATACTCGCCCCAAAATCCAGCGTCGCTTAACGCTTCCAACGCCGCACGCTTCAAATCCAAAAGCGGAGTAACAAGCGTCTCGCCAACATAAAGTCCGCCATAATCGCCAAAATAACCGCGCTCGTCAGGATACGAATTAAAATCAATTGTACAAGGTAAAGACATAATTTTGAAAATAGAATACATCAAAAAAAACTCAAATATTCAACAACTCTATCGCATAAAATTTCGTGGACGGTTACAAATTTAGCCGCCAAAAAAATCTGCGTAAACGGTTGATTATTTCGGTAATTCCATAGTTGGAATTTTATTGGCTTCGTCGTTTTGTTCTGTTTGATTTGGTTCTGTTTGATTTTTTGGGTTAATGTTATTGTTATTGTTTTCGGGATTATCAATATTTTTTTTGTCAATATTATTGTCAGTATTATTGTCAGTATTTTTTTCAATAATATTGTTATCTGAAATTTTATTATTTGTGTTTGTGTTTGTTTCGACCGGCACGTCTTCAATTTTTATAATTCGATTCATTAGGATGCGTTGACGCTCGACCGTGTAAGTGTACGGTACAATTTTCTCAACTTTAACCGGCTTTCGGACTATACGTTTAACAGGAACTAATTTTGCGACTTGTACTTCGTATGGTTCAGTTTGTATTTCTGTTATTGTTTTGTATGTAGTTACTGGAACTTTTTCGGTACGCTCTTCTGTAACAATTCTCTGAACTTTAACCGGCGTCTGACGTTCAACACGTTCCGTTACGGGTTTATAAGTTGTGTAAGGAACTTTGCGGACAACGACTTCGTTGATGATTTTTGGGACTTGTATTTCTTGTTTTTTTACGACGTATTCTTCTTGGTATGTTGTTCTTGTAACTGGGGTTTGTTCGTATTGTTGTTCTTGAATAGTAGTTGTTACTGGAATTGTTTCTGTAACGTAATTTGGCTGATAAATTTTTTCTTGTTTATACTGCGGATCGGCGTGCATCGGCGTAAAATACAATCCGGGCAATCTCCATCGTACCGTTCCTGTTGCGTTATCATAATATTCACCGCCGCGCTGCCAAGCCAAACGCATATAAGTTTTGCCTGGAACTTCGACTTGTCTTGTAACATATTGTCCGCGATCAACTGTTCGCGTTTGATAAGTAACGACGGGTTTATTGACGGTGTAACTTCTGGTTTCCAAAGTAGTTTCTTGTACGGGGATGCGTTGTGTTTCTCGTATTTCTTTTACTTCGGTTTCGTAAACTTGTTTTGGCACGATGTAACGTTCTTCGCGTTCGCCTTTTTCTTCAACATAGCGCGTTATGTTGTAACTGGTATCTTGCATTTGTGTTTCTTCGACGGGGCGATTGACTATTATTTTGCGTTCAACATATTTTGTTTCGGGGACTTCGCGAGCGATGGTAATGCGGCGTTCTCTTTTTTGCGGTTCCCATTTCGTTTCGTAAGTTGTGATTTCATCATCGACGTATTGGGTTTCGACGATTTTTTTGTATGCGGTATGCGTTACGGGTTCTTTAATTATTGTCGGAGTAGATTTGTATTTTTGTTTACCGTAAACCGCCGAATTGTAATATTCCGCAGCCAATAAAAATTTGCCCGAATCAAATATCATAATTACCGGCATAATTGCAATAACTGCAATTACGACTACTAATCCTTTTAGTGATCTCATTTGTTACCTCTTTTTTAATTGTTAATATTTGTTTGTTTAATGTTCGTAATTAAAATTCAATAATGCTAACTTCTAAAAACAACAAATTTATTTTTATTAACCCAGAGGAAATTTTTAATTAGAATCAAAACGTTATTTAATATTATAATTGACATTTTGATTTAAAATATTTTTTATACGTATCGTACTTGAAATTTAGCGATTTTAAAGCGTCAAAGCCTGCCGTCCGATAACTAGGCAGACGATGGTAAACGCAAATTCAAGTCCGAACAGTTTAAAAATTTCTTCTCTGTGAACTCTGTGTTCTCGGCGGTTAAATAAAAAAATGGTTTTTAGAAGTTCCCTAATGTAAAAACGTAAAAGCCTGTTGTCCGATAATTAGACAGACGGCATTAAACGCAATTTTATGTACGAACAGTTAAAAATGTAAACGATTTTGCCAAATTGAAAAAAATTTTTTTACCAATTTAAGCAAAATACTATTTGAGTCAAGTTAGCGCTATTTGATTAACGGAAACGTTCAAATTACGTTTAATCAATAGAATCAATATATACGTATCTTTCAAATCAAATGCCTAAACTAAACTTTAATTATTTTCGCACGATTTGCCAAAAAAGCAAATACACGACAAAATAATCAATACGATCAATATTATAGATAATTCCCCCCAAAATAAAACGCCGCAATCCGTCAAATACATCGCCGCTAAATATTTTTAAATCTCATTATCGTCATAACCCCTACAACCGTTACCCATAATTTACAACTCTACATTTTTAATCTAAAAATTAGGTTGAAATTTTGGTAATTATGTATTGGCGAATTTTGAGAGATATAATGAATTTTTAGAGATACCCTTGAGATATAATTTCGCTCATCGGCGGTTGAGTACAACCGCTTGCAGGCGAGACGCCCGCGATCCTGCGGCGAGTGCGATCCTTTAGCGTCTGCATTCCTTTTTTTTGCAGGCATGTCGCCTGCGAACCTGAACTAGCAGGCGAGACCAACGGATCGCGGGCGTCTCGCCTGCACTTTGCCGCAAGGCAAACAAAAAGGCTGTTGAGATGTCAACCTCTCTAATTAGCGGTTGCGTACAACCGCTTGCAGGCGGGACCAACGGATCGCGGGCGTCTCGC
>JAISLW010000170.1 GCA_031277105.1 Planctomycetaceae bacterium
AATATTTTAGGCGTTGTAAAGTAATAAAATTTATCGATGTCGTAAACTCTACTGCGGCCCAAAATTAAACACTGGGCGAAACGCCGCCTACCTGAACAAATGAATTTTTAGAGATACCCATAACTTATTAAACGAATTTTCGTGAACGGTTACAAACGAACGGTTACAAAAATAATAACGGAAAATTAACGCTTATCCTATAACCCTTATTTTATTTACTATTCACGCAATATTGGTGAAGGTTAAAATTTTTATTTTATGCGACTTTTGCGATCGGAGATTCCTGACGGCGAGTGTGTTTGTAGTTATTGTCCGGGCAAGTGTTGTCGGTATTTTGCGTTGCCGATAGACACGCCGGATTCGTGGCATGATTTTGAAAATATCCGTTGGTATTTGTTGCATGACAGGGCGACGGTATTTGTCGATGATGATACGTGGTATCTTTTGGTTCATACGAAGTGCAGATTTCTCAACGACGCAACAAATATCTGCGAACAATACGAAATAAGACCGCAAATCTGTAGAAGTTATAGCAACAAAAAATGCGAATACGAAGACCATTACGTCTATGATCAATATTTTGAAGTCGCCGACCAAGTTGCGGAATATGCGGAAGCTGTATTAGGCGAAAAGAAAAAAAATAAATAGAAAATTAAAAGGAATAGCTTTGGGGAAAACTAGACAATGATTTTTTGTAACGAAAAATTTGTCCCACTTGTCCCTCATGTCCCACTTGTCCCTTTAAAAAATTTCAGACTGATAAATTTTAAACGCCCTATAAACAACCAAATAAAAATTATGGATAAACAACAAATACGAAACGGACTAATTGATTATTTGACGATAATGCAATATGCCGGAGTTACGGATGTTAGTAGATTGCCTGTTACAATTGCGCCTAGATTATCTGAAACGGAGTCGCCGATAATTTCTGTTACAAAAAATAACGAAACAGAATCAAATACAGATTCCAATACCGTCTCCAATATTGTCTCAAATGCAATTTCAACAGAAGCCGAATCGTCCAATGAAAACGCAACCAATGAAGTCATAACGTCGAATGTTGTCAGTTACGATGAAGTTGTTGTTGAAACTAATTTAACTAACGATTCCGATATTGAAAATAATTTGTCAACTAATTTGTCAAGCGATATGAAAAGTAGTAGCGTTAAATCGAAGCGTCTTAAATTACTTTCGGACGAGGTATCTTGTTGTGTGCGTTGTGGGGAGCTTGCGCGGTTGCGGACGCAGACTGTTTTTGGGGCGGGCAATCCGGACTCGCAATTAATGTTTATCGGCGAAGCGCCAGGCGCGGATGAAGACATTCAAGGCGAACCGTTTGTCGGGCGGTCGGGCAAGTTGTTAAATGATATTTTGACCAAAGGGATGAAGATTGATCGCAAGGACGTTTATATTTGTAATATCTTACGTTGTCGTCCGCCAAATAACAGACAACCGGAACCGATTGAAGCCGCAAATTGTAAATCGTTTCTTGAAAGAACGATAAAAATTGTAAATCCAAAATTCATTTGTTGTCTTGGAACGGTCGCAACAAAATATTTATTGCAAACGGACAAAGCGATTGGTCAGATGCGAGGAAGCGTGCATGATTATGATGGTATTAAGGTTGTTTGTACTTATCATCCGTCGTATCTTTTACGTTTACCCGCCGCAAAAAAAAACGCATGGGAAGATATTAAGTTGCTAATGAAAATCATGGAAGAAAACAGGTAACCGTTCACGAAAATTTAAGCGCAAAGTTTTAGGGGTTAGGTGTAGGGTGTAGTTTTTTTAGAAAACTAGAGAACGATTTTTTGTTACAAAAGGGCGTCTCTAGAAATTCATTTGTCCAGGTAGGCGGCGTTTCGCCCAGTGTTTAATTTTGGGCCGCATTACGGTTTACGACATCGATAAATTTTATTACTTCACAATGCCTAAAATACATCTATTTTACACGTTATGAATTATAAAAATTTAATAATTATTTTGTACGTATTGCGGCACAAAAAATAAACACAGCGGCGAAACGCCGCCTACCTTTTTTGCAAAAAAATGAATTTTTAGAGATACCCAAAAAATGATCAGCAGGATCGCAGGCATTTCGCCTGTGTTACTTCGGTTCGCAGGCGGAACGCCTGCACCACAGGATCGCGGGCGTCTCGCCTGCAAGCGGTTGTACTCAACCGCCGTTGAGCGAGTTTATATCTCAACAGCCTTTTTGTTTGCCTTGCGGCAAATTGCAGGCGGGACGTCCGCGATTTGTTGGTCTCGCCTGCATTTCAGGATCGCGGGCGTCTGACGGATCGCGGGCGGCGGTAAATGCAAAGTCAATTAAAAACAGTTTAAAAATTATTAACAGAATTATGTACACGTCAGAACGAATTGTAATAACCGGCGTTGGTCTTACTTCGCCTAATGGAAATAATTTGAGTGAGTTTAGGCAGGCTCTTCTTAATGGTCGTAGCGGTATTTCGCCTTATGAGGTACGTTATTTTGGCAAAACGGTTGCTGGGATTTGTAATTTTCCTGCGACGAAATATCAGAGTCGCAAGGATATTCGGCGTGGTACGCGTGCGGGTAGTATTGCGGTTTATTGTGCGAATGAGGCGATTGTTGACAGCGGGATAAATTGGGAACAGGTTGACAGATCGCAAGTCGGCGTGTTTATCGGTATCACCGAACATGGCAATGTTGAAACGGAAAATGAAATTTACAATATTAAACAGTTCGATTACGATTGCAAAACTTGGTCGCATTTTCATAATCCGCGAACTGTAGCCAATAATCCTGCAGGCGAAGTTACGTTAAATTTAGGCGTAACGGGCGCTCATTATTGTATCGGCGCCGCTTGTGCGGCAGGCAATGCCGGAATAATTCAAGGCGTTCAAATGTTGCGGTTGGGCGAAGTTGATTTGGCGCTTGCCGGCGGCGTTTCGGAAAGTATTCATACGTTTGGAATTTTCGCAGCCTTCGCCGCCGAAAACGCACTAGCGTCGCACGAACAACCAGAAAAAGCGTCAAGACCTTTTGACAAAAAACGAAACGGCATCGTCGTATCCGAAGGCGGATGTATTTATATTTTGGAAAGGTTGACGGACGCAAAAAAAAGAAACGCAAAAATTTACGCCGAAATCGTAGGATACGCAATGAATAGCGACGCAACAGATTTCGTACTACCAAATCCAGAAAGACAATTAGAATGTATGCAAAAAGCTATAAAAAAAGCAAAACTCGAACCCGAACAAATAAACATCATAAGCACGCACGCAACAGCAACAACGCTAGGAGACCAACAAGAAATTAACGCATTGAGATCGCTGCTAAAAAATACAAAAAATACTTACATAAATAACACAAAAAGCTTCATCGGTCACGCAATGGGTTCGGCGGGCGTGCTGGAACTTGCGGGAAACTTGCCGTCGTTTGAAGACGGCGTTATTCATCCGACAATAAATTGCGACGAACTCGATCCCGCTTGCGAAATACAAAATCTAATAATCGACAAACCACGCAAAATAAAAAACGTCGAATACATCTTAAACAACTCCTTCGGAATGGTAGGTACAAATTGCGTAGTAATCGCCGCAAAATATAAACAATAAATTTTTTATAAGGGACAAATGGGACATGAGGGACAAATGGGACAATGCTAATTTACAAATTTGAAATTAAAATCTTTCATTCCGCATTCCGCATTCCGAATTGTAACAGTTCACGGAAAAATTTTTTAGCAAATTACGTATTGTCGATTTTTAATCTGTTTAATCTGTGGACAAAAAAAATAGATCCACAGATTACGTATTGTCGATTTTTAAGCTGTTAGCGTTTTAATTTGCTTTTTCCTAACCTTATTTTTACCTTATTTTTCTGAACAAAACAACCTCAGTAGAAAATGAATCCACCAAACAAA
>JAISLW010000166.1 GCA_031277105.1 Planctomycetaceae bacterium
TTTGCCGTCCAGTAGAACCAGTTGCGGATTTCAAAATAAAATTTATCGCAAAGTTCCTGACGTTGTTTTTCTTCGTTGTAAATTTGTTGTTTAACGACTTCAAAAGCCTTTTTGAGGTCGTCAACATCGCATTTAATTAGTTCGGTGTATTCGCCGGTGTCTTGAAATATTTGGTTATGAAAACCTTTGTCACGCAGGTATTGATGGATACGTTTATCGATATGCGAGCGGTCGATAAGAATAGCGTCTTGCCAGACTTTGACGATTTTTGTATTTAACGTATGCCCTTGTTCTTTGATCCGTTTGCCAACGTCGCCGCGAGTCTCTCCAATTTTGAGATAACCGTCGTTTTTATGAATACCTGGCGTAGTAAAAGCGTAAAGTTTCATTTTTGTTTTTTAAATTGTTCTTACTTGAATTTGCGTTTCCATTCGCCTGTTTAATTATCGTAGAAACGCAATACATTGCGTCTCTACTTTAAAGTAATGAATTTCAACTACGAGCAGTATTAACTATTCAGTACATATTTATTTTTTTGATTGAAATTATCCATAGTTTATGCAAATTATACTCTGCTTGTACTTGAAATTCAGCGATTTAAAAGCGTCAAAGCCTGCCGTCCGATAGCTAGGCAGGCGGCGGTAAACGCAAACTCAAGTGCGAACAGTTTAAAACTACTTCCATGAATTTTTTGATGTGATATACTTATTGACCTTTTGATTTATATTGTTCGTGTTTTATACGCATTGTACTTGAATTTTATTGATGTAAAATTGCCGCCCGAAATCTAGGCAGACGGCGATAGATAAACGCAAAATTAAAATACGAACAGTTTATAAATTTAACTTTAACCTTAACCTTTGAGATAAAAATTTTATTGTATGTTTTCTGAAATTGAAAATTCGGGCAAAGTTCCGGCTACAAGTAGCGATTCAAGTAATACGTCATCATCAAGCAATACGCAACGTGAAAATTTGACGCAGGATAAATCTGCAACGTCAAATAACGTTGTTTCAAATAATCCGGCTGCAAATAATCCGGCTTCGGATAAGCCGTCAAATGATTTGCCCGAAACAAAAATAGTTCGTCCCAAACGTCTAATCGGTTCACAACGGCATCCCGAAGCATACAGAATACGACCGAAAATCCAAGTCGTTGATCCTGCCGCTGAAACAAACGCATCAAACGCATTAGACTCGCAAAATGCGCCAAATTCAACTTCAACGGCGGATCAAAATCTGCCAAACGCGACAACGCCCCAAACCACGCAAGACGCACAAAAACCAATCGCCGACAATAACGCAATTGCCGTAGATAATTCGTTACAAAAAATAAACGGCGAACAACTTGACGCTCTTGATAAAAATTCTACCGTCGCAACTGTTCCATCAGTTGCCGCAACAGTAACAACAAAAGCATCATCAACATCAACCAATAACATTGCGGCGGCTAATTCTGCGAGTTTACCGAAGGCGTTGGACGACGACGATGACGACGGCGGAGTTGCGGCGATGGATTTGGACAAGAAGATATTGAGCGAGTTGACGGTTTCTCCGGCGAAACGTGTTGAGATTCCTAAGTTGCGTAATGGCAAGATGTCTGACGATCTTGAGGCTGAATTTAATGCGGTAATGGGCGCGGGCGGGATTTCCGGCGGCGCCGGCGAATTTGACAGTATGTTACAAAATGCGTCGGAACTTGCAGACAAAGAAGTAATAGAACCTGGCACGAAGTTGAAGGCGAAGGTGTTAGCGATACGCGGCGATAGTTTGTTTATTGATTTGAATGTGCGGGAGCAGGGCGTAGTGTTAATAAATATGTTTCCGGTTGATGCGACGCCTAAAGTCGGCGATGAAATCGAAGTAACGGTTGGCAAGTTGGATATTGAAGAGGGACTTTATGAGGTAACGGTTCCGCTTGCGGCGGCTGATGTTAGGGACTGGTCGCAAATTCAGGAAGGCATGATCGTCGAGGCAAAAATTATAAAATCTAATAGCGGCGGGCTTGAATGCGAAGTGAATCGTTTGCGAGGTTTTATGCCGGTAAGTCAGATAGATATTTTTCGTGTTGATAATATTGAGCAATATGTTGGTCAGAAGTTGACGTGTATTGTTGAGGAGGTCAATATTGAGCGGCGGAATCTTATTGTCAGCCGGCGTTCAATGCTTTATCGCGAGCGGGAGGAGCAAAAGAAACAACTAATGGCGGAGATTGCGCCTGGACAAGTTAAGGAAGGGCTTGTGCGAAAGATAATTGATGGCGGCGTGTTTGTTGATCTTGGCGGCGTTGATGGTTTTATTCCGATTAGTAAGTTATCGTGGGGGCGGGTGCGGCATCCGTCGGATGTGGTGAGCGAGGGCAAGAGGGTTGTTGTGAGAGTTGACAAAATTGAGGAAGGGACAAATCGGATTTCGTTGACTTATAGGGACGACGCTTCTAATCCTTGGTCGAATATTTACGAGCATTTCCAAGAGAAAACGCAAGCGCGAGGCAAGGTCGTAAAAATTACGCCGTTTGGCGCTTTTATTGAACTAATGCCTGGAGTTGACGGTTTGGTGTTGATTAGCGAGTTAGCGAATAGGCATGTAAACAACGTTCACGAAATTTTGAAGGAGGGCGAATGGGTTGACGTTTTTATTGTCGCAATTGACACGGAAACGAAAAAAATAAAATTATCAATAAGACAACTAATTCCAACAGAGCCGGAAATCGATAATATTACAACAAACGAAACAAACAACGATAAAGATAAAAATAACCAACAAACGCAAGACACAAAATCTAATATTAAGAAAAAACAAGAAGGCGTCCCAGCGCCAATAAAAATTAAAAACGTACAAAAAGGACCGCTAAAAGGAGGAATAGGAAATAATAACAACGAATCAAACGCAGGCTTAAAATGGTAAAAAATTTCAAAAATAGAATCCGCCAAAATTTATTTTAACGGTCAGACGTTTACGTTTTTTGTAACAGTTCACGTAAATTTGTTTATTAAATTACGCGGCAATTTTTGAGGGACAAGTGAGACACGATGGACAAGTGAGACAATTTTTTTATAACAAAAAATTGAGAATTGTAGCCGAGACGCCTGCGATCCTTCAAACGATTTTTTGTAACAAAAAATCGTTAGTAGGAACGCAGGCGTCTCGGTTGTAATTTGCCGCAAGGCAAACAAAAAGATTGTTGCGATCTAACCTCGATCATTG
The DNA here is from genome assembly GCA_031277105.1 of Planctomycetaceae bacterium. GTDB lineage: Bacteria > Planctomycetota > Planctomycetia > Pirellulales > Thermoguttaceae > WRKP01. Next base: position 3,207 of record JAISLW010000166.1, read on the forward strand.
ACGGTTGAGTACAACCGCTAACAGGCGAGACGTCTGCGATCCCTTCTGACGATTTTTTGTAACAAAAATTCTAACCCCAACCTCTAAAATCTAGCGCTTAACTTTTCGTGAACGGTTACATTTTTTATAAGAAAGTTATACTGCCCATACTTGAAATTCAGCGATTTAAAAGCGTCAAAGCCTGCCGTCCGAAAGCTAGGCAGGCGAAGGTAAACGCAAACTCAAGTACGAATAGTTTATAAATTGCGTTTGATTGGCGGGCGCTATTGGGGGGCGGCGTATTGTTATTTTTGGATGCGTTGCTATGATTATCGAGTTGTTTTTTGTTGCGCGACGGGGGCGTAATTTTTGTTACGTTTAATATGTAAAATTATAAATTGGGAGGTTGATTGATGTGGGTTCTTGAAATATATCAATCGCGTCAAGGCGAAGGGATTTGGACAGGTTATTACAGCGTTTTTGTTCGTTTACTTGGCTGTCCATTGCGTTGTCGTTATTGCGACACGGTTTATGCTAGACATTTTCCGGACAAATCCGATGTTGAAATCGGCGCCGATCTTTCACCTGAAGAAATTGCCGGACGCGTGCTGTTGCTTGATCAACACCACGTCGTCCTAACCGGCGGCGAACCAATGCACTCAAACGAAATATCACTTTTGACAAAATTACTAAAAGATTTCGATTACCTAATTACAATCGAAACCGCCGGAATATTTCTCGCAGACGTTTATTGCGACCTAATGTCAATCAGCCCGAAATTAAGCAACTCAAAACCAATAAACGAAAATAATAATTCCGACGCAAAACAACACGACGAACATTACTCAAAACCCGAAATCGTAAAAAAATTAATTGCCCGCTACAACTATCAATTAAAATTCGTCGTCGATACGCCGCAAGACCTAAACGAAATTGATTCATATATCGAAAACTTGCCAAACGTAATACCAGAACGCGTCCTACTAATGCCGCAAGCCACCGATATTGCAACTATGGACAAAAAAGCGCAATGGATCATACCACATTGCGAATCACACGGTTTCAGCTACTGCCCAAGAATGCAAATCGTATGGTACGGAAATAAACAACGCACCTAACAAAACGTCTAAAAAACACAGGGACGTCTCCAAAAAGGGCGTCTCTAAAAATTCATTTGTCCAAGTAGGCGGCGTTTCGCCCAGTATTTAATTTTGTGCCGCATTACGGTTTATACCATCAATAAATTTTTAGAGACGCCCTTTTGTTTACAAGTTTTTACAATTTTTTAATCATGGATTATTTCAAAATTTTTTTTTTGATACTGTTAATTTTTTTATTATCTGACGGCGTTATTGCTCAAAATAATTCTGGAGTTGCGCGAAATGAGCCTGAAGTTTTAGTTGGCACAAAATTATTGACTTGGAACGAAAATAGCGCCGAGCGTAATAATAGATTTGTTACGTTATTTCTTGACAAGAAAATCGCCGAAAGCGCTAAACGCCGCTCCCAATATTGGTCGTATAAATTTGATAATCGCAAAGTATATGAAAATTCCGTCGCTAAAAATCGCGAGCGTCTCAAATTTATTACGGGCGTCCGCGATAAACGTAAAAATTACGGATCGCCCGAAATTTGCGAAACACTTGAAACCGCAGCCTTGATCGGCGAAACAAATACTCACAAAATTTATAATATCAAATGGTCTGTTTTTGAATTGCTAGACGGAGAAGGTATTTTGCTCGAACCCAAAAAAAAGCAGAACGACAAACCAATTGCCAAAACCATTATTCACATCCCAGACGCAAACGCTATTCCCGAACAAATCATCGGTCTCAAAATCTCAAATACCCCTAACAACCATATCGCAACAATAAATGATACAGGTTTCTATACGTCTGTTGATAATTGCCGAATTATTATTCCGTCAATAGTCAATCGGAAATTTTCTGATAATCGCAACGTGCGAAATCGCGAATTTATTTACCGTCCCGCATTCCAACTCGGACGGCATATTATCGGTTACGAAATACAGGAAATTCTCGCATTGGTCGATTGGATCAAAAAAACGCAAGACGCAATAGTTCGCATTGAAGGTTACGGCGACGGCGGTTTGCTTGCATTTTACGCCGCCGCAATTGATATGCGTATCGATGAAACAGTTGTCGCCGGATACTTTAATAATCGTAACAGACTTTGCGACGAACCTATTGATCGAAACGTATTCGGCTTGCTCGAACAATTCGGCGATGCGGAAATCGCAAGTTTAATAGCGCCGCGAAAATTAATTATAGTTAATCAAAACGCTCCCGAACTCAACTTGAAAACAGAGAAAGCGTCGGCGCCTGGAATTTTGATTAAACCTCAAAATGATGTTGTTAAAATTGAAATTGAACGCGCAAAAAAATTAGTTGAGCCGCTTGTTGCAAATAAAATTGCGGCGCCTGATTGGATTGTATTTGAACCGGACGAAGTAATTAAACCCGCAGGATTATTGTTACAAAAAATCGCCGCCGACTTGACCGTTTCAAACCAGACGGCGCAAAATCAAACAAACCACATCCGACTACGCAACAAACGAATTATCGACCGCATGAACCGGCATTCGCAACATCTGCTTGAACGTTCAGTTTTAACGCGTAGTGAATTTTGGAAAAATCACGATACGACGTCGCCGGAAAAAAACGCCGAAACGATTGAATATTATCGTAATTATTTTGCAAAAAATATTATTGGTCAATTTGACGATCCGCTCGTTTCGCCAAACGCACGGACAAGACTTTATAAAAATGAATCGACGCACGCAATTTATGAAGTTGAATTGGACGTGTTTGACGGCGTGATTGCGTATGGTTTGCTTTTGATTCCGAAGGGATTGGCGAAGGATGAAAAACGTCCGGTAGTAGTTTGCCAACACGGTCTCGAAAGCGTTCCGGCAACTACGTTGCGCGGCGGCGGAAAAAGTTATAACGGTATGGCAACTGCTCTTTGTGAACGCGGCTATGTTATATTCGCCCCGCAAAATTTGTACGTATTAAAAGATAAATTCAGATTCAACCAACGCCAACTCAACTCGCTCGGAAAAACATTATTCTCAATCATGGCGCCGCAACATCAACAGATTTTGAATTGGTTGCGGACATTGGATTTTGTTGAAGGTGATAAGATTGCATTTTATGGGCTTTCATACGGCGGCAAAACGGCGATGCGAATACCGCCGCTGGTGAAAGATTATTGTCTTTCAATTTGTTCGGCTGATTTCAATTATTGGAACTTAAAATGTGCATCGACGTTGCATAGTTTCAGTTATGTTTGGAAGCAAGAATATGAGATGTTTGAATTTGATTTAGCGAATACTTATGACTATTCGGATATGGCAAAATTGATTGCGCCGCGTCCGTTTATGGTTGAACGCGGGCATTTAGACGGTGTTGGACGCGACGAGTATGTAGGATTTGAATTCGGAAAAGTGCGATATTATTATGACCATTGCCTAAAATTACCAGAACACGCCAAAATACATTGGTTTGACGGCGGACACGAAATCAACGGCAAAAAAACATACCCGTTCCTAGATAAATTTTTATTACAATGACAATTTGTCGATTGATTGTACAGACGATCAGATTTATGATTGATAAACGTTCACGAAAATTTTTTAGCCAATTACGTATTGTCGATTTTTAAGCTGTTAGCGTTTTAATTTGCGTTTACTCTAACCTTATTTTTACCTTATTTTTCTTTACAAAACAACCTTAGTAGCACGTG
>JAISLW010000193.1 GCA_031277105.1 Planctomycetaceae bacterium
GTTTTTTATTTAAGCGCCGAGATCACAGAGAACACAGAGATGAAAATTTTTAAAATTATTTTATATCCAAAGTCAAGTATAATATTAAATAATGTTTTGATTCTAATAAAACCTTCCTCTGTGTTCTCGGTGTTCTCGGTGGTTAATAAAAATAAATTTGTGGTTTTTATACTGTTCGTACTTGAAATTCAGCGATTTAAAAGCGTCAAAGCCTGCCGTCCGATAGCTAGGCAGGCGGCGGTAAACGCAAACTCAAGTGCGAACAGTTTAGAAGTTGCCTAAAGAGAACCTGCCAAAAAACACAAATTTATTTTTTATTAACCGCAGAGATAGGGATACGAAATAAAATCGTTTGTCCCTAACGGGACAGATGAGACAAATATTTATTGTTACAATAAATCTATCGCCAAAAACTCTACGCTTTTATAATCTCGTGAAAGTATACAAGTTTTTTGTTATAAAAAAATTGTCTCACTTGTCCCTCCTGTCCCACTTGTCCCTCAAAAAAATTGGCAAAACGTAATTTACTAAAAAAATTCGTGAACGGTTATTAAAAAACAATATCGTATTCTTTTCCTTTGTTTTCTTTTTTTGGCGTTCCGTTGTCGTCTTTGCGATTAGGACCGAGCGAATATAAGATGTAATTTAGAGTTGGCGGATCGGTTGTTTTTGTTTTTTCTTTTGCGGGGTCGCTTAACTTGTAAACAAATGTCGCTCGACCCGTACACGGATCAATCGGTATTATGTCAATATACTTTGGCACAAGATCATCCAATTTATTCGGATACTTTCCATTTGCCAATTTATAACGTTCCAAGTTAATAGATAACCGTTGCATCTCATTTAACGCCTCATAACAGTCAAATAATATAAATCCACTTAAAATTGGCGGCGTTGAAAAAACAAAAATACTTTCCGCTAATAATTCAGAACGCGTGCGAATTAACGGAATGCGATAAAATTGTTTTATGATATTCATTTTATCGACGTATTTTTTTCTAACTTCTTTAAATCGTTCAATATATTGACGGCGTAATATTGGATTGTCAATATTATTTTTTTCATTTTTTAACTCGCATTCTTTATAAATTTTTGTCAAACGTTTACCGGCAATATTCATATCAAACGGCATCAAACTAAACAAAATTATTATTGCGTTACTCTGCCCAATGTCTATATCTGAACCGTCCAACGAAGATAAAAATCTTGGGTACATATAAAGATTTGGCTGTTGTATTATTTGAAACATGGTTAGTCGTTCAGATTCTAAACTTGATATTAGCGGGTTATATTTCGGTAAATTATCCAAGTCGTTAATAAATTTTGCGAGTTGTTTTTCATTGGGCTTGCAATAGATCAGTAGTAATTTTGTCGCCTTATCCGCTAAACGGCTGACATGAAATCCTACAATATTTATAACAAAAGAATGACTATTTACATAATGTCTTGCCAGATATTTTAAACTCATTATATCGTACCAAGCGCCGTCAATATCGCCGCGACTAATCCGCTCGCAAATACGAACTTGTAAACTATCAGCAAATTCACGATTCGACTGAACTTCATAAAGTAGAATTGTAATTAAACTATCATATTCAGCAGAAGGACGTTGTCGCCAGTTTACAAAATTCGGTTTACGCACGCACGTTCCAAAATAATCCATCACCTCCGAATATTCGTCCAACCATCTAATAACTTGCGGATAATCTTCTTTTTTCCAAGTTCCGGCAGTGAGTTTGTCATAAAGTTCGCCTAGTTCTTTTACAATTTCAGTTTCTAAACTGGTATTTTGGGGAGAGTCTTTAAAATATTTTTGTTGCTCTTTAAAATATCTGAACATGAAAGAGCGAAAATTACGTTTATCATAAAACATCGGCTTCTTGTGCGGATCAATATAAAGATGTTCGCAAAGCGGAATCCAATAATCGTTAAACCATTTTTTACTGCTATCATGCGTTGGTAATTTTTCCCACGATCCGACTTCGTCTGCCATTGAATTTTGCTTTAATATTCGCGGACCGCAAGCGGCGATTAGCAAACGTTGCCCGTTATTTTCTGGCGGTGTGAGTTTGTCGATGTACATATTTTCATAAGCGGCAAAATAATCAACACGCCCATCCGCCGTCAACGGTTTCGCAATTCCAGTCGTCTCCGGCGAAATCCGTAACCGCGAAGGCACAAAACAAAAATATACCAACAAAACAAAAATCACTATTGCCCAAACTCGTTTACGTTGATACCATTTTTTGGATTCTTTTTTAGATTCTTTTAATGTTCTGGTCATTTTTTTTAACTCCTTTGTTTTGTTGTTGTAAAGGGGTATCTCTAAAAATTCATTTTTTTACAAAAAGGTAGGCGGTGTTTCGCCGAAACTCCGCAAAAGAGTTTATGATACCAATAAATTTTAATATTTCACAACGTCTAAAATACGTCTATTTTAAGCGTGTGAAGTATTAAAATTTATTGATGGTATAAACCGTAATGCGGCGTTTCGGCACGGTGTTTGATTTTTTTAGCCGCCTACCTAGACAAATGAATTTTTAGAGACGCCCAAAGGTTTAAACTATTCGTACTTGAGTTTGCGTTTACCTTCGCCTGCCTAGCTTTCGGACGGCAGGCTTTGACGCTTTTAAATCGCTGAATTTCAAGTACGAGCAGTATATTTGTTTAAGGGACAAGTGGGACAGGTGGGACAATTTTTTTTTGTAACAAAAATTGAAGATCACAACCGTCTCGGTTGCACTTTACCGTAAGGCAAACCAAAAAATCTGTTGCGATATAACCTCGTTCATCGGCGGTTGAGTACAACCGCAGCAGGCGAGACGCCTGCGATCCTGCCGACAATTTTTTTTTGTAACAAAAATTCTTTCTAATCTGTGTAATCTGTGGATCGCTTTAAAATGATCCACAAATTACGCAGATTAGAAAGATTGTCAAGTTCTAAAAAGCTAATCGCTATCATTTATCATCTATCCACTACAATTACAAATTTGCGATTAAATTTTCTTGAACAGTTAGCGTTTATTTTGACAATTTGTTCCATGTTATGAATCCTGTTATTAGACCTACAATTACGCCGATAGAACCATCTACTACAAGTTGCAAAAAAGTATTTTTGGATAACGGCGGTATATTCGTCGTAACAAGCGTTACACAAATTAACATTACCGTAAAATTAAATACCACAAGAGTCGTTTGGAAACGTTTTTTCTTGTCTTCGTCTGACATTGGCGTTACCGGCGTTTCATTTATTGTTTTTGTCGTTGTTTTTGTTTGGGTTTGTTTTTGTTGCGGCGTTTTTGTTGCGGCGGCGTTTGTTCCATCGTTTTTTCTTATTAGTTGCACGGCATTTTTTGGGTAATATTTCGCTATCGCCGCATTAACTTCCGCAACCGTGCAAATTGTACTTCTTACCGGAACTTCAAAAATCATCCGCAACTCTTCCTCAACATCAGGATTAACCGGCTTCGGCGACGCAATAAGAAGTTGCCCGCGATCAATCATCAACGGCACAAAAGAATGATGCCGCGCCGTGTTAGGATTGATTTGTACCGCAATCGTTTCATCCACCCCTATCTCATCCACACTAACAAAAGGCACGCCTATCGACTCCGCATACGCAAGCATTACCGTCTCCTGCGTCCCCAACTTCTGCTGCAATACCGCCTCCTGCAAATCTATACCAATCGAATCCGCATAACCCTTAATCTGCTTCATCCTTTCAGCCGGAACAATCTGATTGCTAATAAGAATCTCTTCCAACGACCGCCGCGCTTTGGCGCCGCCGACCTTGCGACCAAGCGAAATATCATACTCTAACTTACGCGCCGTATCCGTTAAACAAAGCATCGCCTTCGCAAGCTCATTCAACAACTTCTGCGACTCCTCCATATAATCGCCCGCCGCAAATTTACGAACATGCTCATTCAACACATGATAATTTTTGCGTATCTTTGCAATATCATCCTCAAAGCGACCTAACCGTAAAAGTTGATAAAAATCAAGCGGACGATTTTCCGCATCTATCTTCAACCACGACTTATAAACGTCTATAGGAACTTTTGCCATCTCTATCTCCAATCTATTTTTAATAAAAGATCATATCAGTTTTTTTTAAGGGACAAGCGGGACAGAAGGGACAAGTGAGATAATTTCAAGATAATTTTTGTAACAAAAATTATCGGCTATCTCCTGACCTCTCAATCTCCGATCAATTATTCTATTCCGGTTTTTTATTTGGTTCAGTTTTTGGTTCAGTTTTTGGTTCTGTTTCAGTTTTTGTTTCAGTTTTTGGTTTATCATTTGGTATTTGTTCTGTTGTTTTATCAGAATCGTTTTTTTGTTTATCTTCGTTTTTTTGTTCTTGCGGTTCTGTTGTGATATTTTTTAGCAATTCGTCTAAACTTGAATTTGGCACGAGCGGAGCGTTTGGGTCTATTTCAATTTTGAAATCTGCAGGGTTCGGCGTTGTTTCAACATTTGCGGTTGCATAACGGTCATAGAATTTTTTTATGTTTGGTCGCGTTATTAACTCTAGTTGTTTTTCTGCGATTTTTGCTTCGTATTCGCCTTGCCATATTTCAACAATTTTTTTATATTCTGCGATTGCGGTTTCAAGATCGTTTGAACCTGCGCTTACTCCGGCTTTGGCTTCGTAAACTTGCGCGATTCCGAAAGCGGCTTGACGTTTAAATTTTTGCGGCGCTTTTCTGCTATTGCGTACATTTTGGAATAAATCCAACGCTTTATTTAAATCAGTCGTAACCTGCGATTTATCAGTCAAACCGGCATTACAAGCTTGAGCAAGTAATAATTGCCCTGCCGTTATTGCGGCTTGATATTCAAAAAAACCGTCTTTGATCTTGGCAAACTCTTCAAGCGGTTTAACCGGATCAGGCGACTCTATCGCCCTAAAAAATTGTTCCCAAGCCGTAGCCTTAATATTAGCATTGGAACGCGAAACAAAAAATAACACGCCCAATATCGCAATTACCACAAAAACAAGACTACCTAAAACCTTGCGATTAGGATATATCCAATCTTCATACTGATTGACAATAAAATCTTTTAGATCGTTTTGACCTCTACTCATTTTTAATTTGTTTGGTTAAATTTGTCGCGTACTCTAAAATTTTAGAGACGCCCATTAGTTAGATTCAATGTAATCGTTCACAGAAATTTGTTTAGTAAATTACGTATTGGCGATTTTAAAGGGACAAGAGGGACGGGGGGGACAATTTTTTGTAACAAAAAACTGTTCTCTAAATTTTTTAAAACTACTCCCTATCGCCTAAAACCTATTTACTTAAATTTTCGTGAACGTTTACTATTTAATAAAGCGAACTTCTAAAAATTTTTTTGTAAAAATGTATTAGCCAAAATGCCGCAATACATGGACAACTGGATTTTAGAAATTCATTAAAGCGAATTGTAAAAAATTTTGGCATAAAGCACAATAGCAATTTATAAACTGTTCTTACATTAATTTTCGTTTACCTTTGTCTGTTTCGTTATTGGGCGGCAGGCTTTGACGTTTTTTAATCGCTGAATTTCAAGTATGATGCGTATATCTTGTCAAAACTTTTTTGGTTTATGATTTTTTGATTGAAAATTATTGCGTTTAGCGCCGCTTGAAAATTTACGTTCTGAATTGCCGGTTTCACGCCGTTTGCCGTCGCCGCCGCCAAAATTTTTATCATTGCGTTTTGTCCCGTTGTCCGAATTTCCGTCTTGTGATTTTTCATCGGCAGTTTTTCGGTAATCGCTTTTTTGTCTGTAATTTTTTTCGTTGCGCAAATCTGAATTGTCGCCAAATTCACGCCGTTTAGGTTTGCCGTCAAATCGCCTGCCATCCGAAAAATTACGTCTAGGTTTATCTTGATCAAATTGTCTGTTTTCGTCTCGTTTTGGTCTTGTTTTGTCCGAATCAAATCGTCTGTTTTCGTCTCGTCTTGGTCTTGTTTTGTCCGAATCAAAACGTCTGTTTTCGTCTCGTATTGGTCTTGTTTTGTCCGAATCAAAACGTCTGTTTTCGTCTCGTTTTGGTCTGGTTTTGTCCGAATCAAAACGTCTGTTTTCGTCTCGTCTTGGTCTTGTTCTGTCTGAATCAAAACGTCTGCTTTCGTCTCGTATTGGTCTTGTTTTGTCCGAATCAAAACGTCTGTTTTCGTCTCGTCTTGGTCTTGTTCTGTCTGAATCAAAACGTCTGTTTTCGTCTCGTCTTGGTCTTGTTTTATCTGAATCAAAACGTCTGTTTTCGTCTCGTCTTGGTCTTGTTTTGTCTGAATCAAAACGTCTGTTTTCGTCTCGTCTTGGTCTTGTTTTGTCCGAATCAAAACGTCTGTTTTCGTCTCGTCTTGGTCTTGTTTTATCTGAATCAAGTTGTCTAGTTTCGTCGTATCTTGATCTGATTTTATTGGGGTCAATTTGTTGTGGTTTGAAGTATTTTTTGTCTGGGAATTTTTGTGTGAATTTTTTTTGTTTTATTTCTTCGGCGGCTAATTCATATAATTCACGTCTTTTTTCTTTTTCAATTTTTTCTTTTTCGTTTTGTTTTTTTAATCTTTTTACTTGCGAAGTTCTTTTTATTGATTCTGCTTTTGGCGGGAACGCCGTTATTAGGCAACTTGCGCCGTTTCCGATTAAGTCTTCGCGTTTTGCTTCGTGCAAAGCAGTTTTTATGTCGTGATAATTTTCGGGTTTATGATACATTAGCAGCGCTTTTTGCAAACGTCTTTCTCTTAATTTTTTTGGCACGTAAACAGGTTCGCCGTCTAGCGGATTTATTCCCGTGTAATAGATACAAGTCGCCAACTCGCCAGGACAAGGCACGAACTCTTGGATTTGTTCTGATTTAATGTTGTGTTGTTTGAGGCAGACTGCGGCGTCGATGGCGATTTGCAATGTCGTACCTGGAAATCCTGCGATTAGATAAGGCACGAGGTATTGTTCTTTTCCGGCGTTTTGGGAATGTTCGGAAAATTCGTTACAAAAATTCAAGTAATTATCGAATGGCGGTTTATGCATCAAGTTTAGGACTTTTTGGTGTACGTGTTCCGGCGCCGTTTTCAGATGCCCGCCAACATGAAACGCCGCCAACTCCGAAATATAACGTTTATCCAATTGCGCTAAATCGGTACGCACGCCCGAAGCGATCAGGACTTGACGCACGTTAGGTATCTCCCGCGTTTCACGCATTAACTCGATTAACTCGCCGTGATCCGTTTTCAAATTACCGCATTGATCAGGAAACAAACATGAAATACGTTGACAATTTTGTTTCGCCTCCGTATTGCGGCAATATAATTCGTACATATTTGCGGTCGGTCCGCCGAGATCGCTAATTATGCCGTTGAAGTCGGGGGCTTTTGTCAAAGATTTAATTTCGTTCAAGATAGATTTTTTGCTGCGGCTTTGAATAAATTTACCCTGATGAGCCGCAATAGAACAAAACGAACAACCGCCAAAACAACCGCGATGAATCTGTATAGAATTTTTAATTACTTCCCAAGCGGGTATTTTTTGGTTTTTTTTGTCGTAAATTGGATGCGGTTTTCGCGTGAAGGGCAAGTTGTAGATGTTATCGATTTCGTCTTGTGATAAAGGCATTGCGGGCGGGTTTGCGACGACGGCTTCTTTGGCGTGTTCTTGAACTAGCGTAATGTTGAGAAACGGATTCAAATTATCGTAAATCAGCCGCGTCATTCTGGCAAACAACAATTTATCCTCCTCTATTTCTTCCATACTCGGCAAGTGAACGACGTTTTTTGATTCCGGCGGCAAGTCTTCCGATTGCTTCAACCGGTAAACAGAACCGCGAACATTGCGAATCGTTTGGACAGGTTCGCCGTCGCGCAACCGCGTGATAATTTCGAGCAACGGCATTTCGCCCATGCCGTAAATGAGCAAATCGGCTTTAGAGTCAAGCGCTATCGAGCGTTTAATTTTATCACTCCAATAATCATAATGCGCAAAACGCCGCAAACTCGCCTCAACGCCGCCGATGATTACGGGACAATCGGGAAACGCTTCACGGGCGCGCTGCGAATATGCCAACGTCGCACGATCAGGACGCAAACCAATTTGACCGTTAGGCGAATAAGCGTCGGCGCCGCGAATTTTGCGATTAGCGGTGTAATGGTTAATCATCGAATCCATATTGCCCGCAGAAATGCAAAAAGCGAGTTTCGGTTGACCGAATATTTTCCAAGCGTCAGCCGAATGCCAATCTGGTTGAGAAATTATACCAACACGAAAACCAGACGACTCAAGAAATCGCGAAAGTATAGCAACCGCAAAGCCAGGATGATCAACATAAGCGTCGCCGGTTACAAATACAACGTCTAATTCCTCCCAACCTCTGGATAACATTTCATCACGAGAGACAGGTAATAATTGAGATTGGGACATAATTTATTCCAAACGAATCATATTTTAAATTTCAGTAATCCACGCCGCGTCAACAAACCGCTGAAATTATAAAAGGTCAATTCGTATAATTGATGATAATAATTGGGTAAAAAAGTTTTTGTAATCGTTCACGAAATTTTAGGAAATAAAGTTTCAGGGAATAGGGAATAGTTTTTTTTACAAAAAAAATTGTCCCACTTGTCCCTCATGTCCCATTTGTCCCTCAAAAATTGCCAAAACGTAATTTAATAAACAAATTTCCGTGAACGGTAACAAATATATTTTTGAGGTAAATATACAGATCGTACTTGAATTTCATTGATTTAAAAGCGTCAAATCCTGCCGTCCGAAATCTAGGCAGGCGAAGGTAAACGAAAACTCAAGTGCGAACAGTTTAAAATTTTATTTTTTTATATTTTGCAGCGCTTCTTTTAAATCGTCTATTAGATCTTCTGCGTCTTCGACGCCTGCGGACAAGCGGATTAGGTTATCGGTGATACCGATTTTTTTTCGTTCTGATTCTGGCAGGGCGGCGTGTGTCATTGTTGCGGGATGGCAGATTAGCGTTTCGGGACCGCCTAGACTTTCGGCAAGAATAATCAATTTTAATCCGGCAAAAAGTTTTTTAACATTTTCGATATTGCCGTGAATTTTGAATGATACCATTCCGGGCAAGCCGCGCATTTGTTTTTTAACTAATTCGTAATTTGGGAAGTCGGTAAAACCTGGAAAAAATACTTGTTCGACGGCGGCGTTATTGCGTAAAAATTCTGCAATTTTGTAAGCGTTTTCTTCGTGTTTTTTCATTCTTAGCGGCAATGTTCTGATGCCGCGTTGGAGTAGAAAGCAACTAAACGGTTCAGGCACGGCGCCGGCGGCGTTTTGATAAAATTTCAAGCGCTCGTAAATTGTATCGTCGTTGACGACGACGGCGCCGGCGATTACGTCGCTATGACCGCCGATGTATTTCGTGCAACTATGAGTAACAATATCGGCGCCGAGTAATAGCGGATTTTGCAATGCCGGACTTGGAAAAGTGTTATCGATTACTAATATTGGTTTATTATTTTTTTTGTTATGAAATTTGTGGACGTGTTCGGCGGTTTCGGCGATGTCGAATAATTCGAGCAATGGGTTTGACGGCGATTCTCCCCAGACGATGGCGGTGTTTGGGGTCAGGGCTTTTTTGATTTCGTCGGGCGTAGAGTTTTTTGCGACGTTAATTTTGATATTATATTTATTGTAAACGTTGTGAAATAGGCGATAGGTGCCGCCGTAGATATTGGGGGTTGCGACAATTTCATCGTCTGGTTCCAGCAAATCCAGAACAGCCGTAGACGCCGCTTGACCGGAAGCGAATGCCAATGCGTGTTTGCCGTATTCAATTGCGGCGATTGATGTTTCGAGGGCGTGGCGGCTGGGGTTGTCGCTGCGGGCGTATTCAAAGTCGCCGCGCAACTTGCCAATACCGTCCATTGCGAATGTTGACGTAAGTGAAACCGGAACGCAAACTGCGCCCGTACAAGGATCGGGTCTTTGACCCGCATGAACTGCTAATGTCGAAAATCTCATTAAATTTTATTTTGGTAAATTATAGGAATCTTAAAAACTCATTCGTGAACAAATGAATTTTAATATCTCACGTTACGCAGGCGGTCAAATTCAGACCGAATATAGTTACTATATTTAGCCTTGTTTCTGCGTATGATGCGTAATATGAATTATTAATTTTTAATAATTATTTTGTACGTAATGCGGCCCAAAAAATAAACACAGCGGCGAAACACCGCCTACCTTTTTGCAAAAAAATGAATTTTTAGAGATACCCGAATCGTACTTAAAGTTCAGAGATTTAAAAGCGTCAAAGCCTGTCGCCCAATAACTAGACGGGCAACGGTAAACGAAAATTCAAGTAAGAACAGTTTACAATTCAAATTTAATATTTGTTTTTTGTAATTTTTGTTTTATTGCTTCTTTTGTGATTTTTGTTTTTTTTGCCGATATTGATTTTAGATTTTTTATTTTTGTTATTGATTCTAAGCAATTATCGTCTAATTCTGTTGCGTCTAGTCTTAATATTTCTAGGTTGTTTATGTTTGCGAGCGGTTCAATTGCGTTATTTGAGATTCGCGTTTTTGACAAATCTATTTCGCGTAACTTAAAAAACATTTGCATTATTCCCGTTATGCGATCTCCGACTTTCGTACCTGCTAAATTTAAGACTTCCAATTCCGAAAGCGTTACGCAATAATTTAAGTCCGTACTGTCAAATTCGGAATTACTCAAATTCAATTTAACCAGCGACTTGAACGCGCCTAACGACTCTATTCCTTTGACGCTAGTTCTCATTCCGCTAACGTCTAATTCGCGTAATTTTCGTAACGTTTTTATTCCTTGCAACGCCTCAAAAGTCAATTGATTATTCGCCAAGTTAAGCGTTTCCAATAAATCCAATACCGATAACTTCACAACATCGCCGTCGCGTAAACCTGCGCCGGCTAACTCCAAACGCTTGAGCGACCTAAAACTCACAACCCAATCCAATTGAGCCGCCGTAATCTCATAATTCAAAATACTAACCTGCTCTATTTCATAATTCTCAACTCCGTCAGGTATCTTCACGCCTTGCCAGAACGAGAACGTTCTACCGTTATAATTCGCCTTTATTCGTCCCTTCGCATCATTCAAAATCCACTTAAAAAACGCCGCCTTTCCTTTATCTGCGACTGTTTCTGTAGCGGTTTCAGCTTTTTTATCGGCGTTGTTATTTGTTGCGTCGTTAGGCGATTTATTTTGTTTATTTGTTTGCGTTGTTTTTTGCGATTGCGATTGCGATTGCGATTCGTATTCGATATTTTGGCTGTCGTTTGGCGTTGTTGAATTTGGGTCGAGGTCTGGTTGTTGCCAGTATTGAAATCCTTTGATTTGCGACAAGGAGTGCAATGCGGATCGTTGTCTGCGTTTTTTGCGGTTTTCTATTTCAAGTTCTTGCAAGCCGCGTTTGATTGCGTTTGCTTTGGCGAGATCGATTTTAGTCTGGTTTAAATTATCCGAAACAGAAATTCCATCAATCCAAAACGTCGTCCTGCTTGAGGCGGGCGTCAACCTAAATTCGACTTTGTCCACTTGCGTAAAAAAAGATAACGCCGCCGCTTCACGGTCAAGTTCTTTCGCTTTCGTTTCATCTATCATCGCTTTGATTTCGTCTTCCGTCAATTCGTTTTTTTCTTTTTGGTCAATAATTTTTGACAATTTAGTTTTATCAAAATTATCCGACCTATTCCAAAATTCATCGCCTTCAAGCGAAAACTCAATCACGATAAACTTGCCGCGACCCGAATAAAAAACAGCGTCGCAATACTCGCGCGATTTCGTCTTGAAATCGACGTAACCGGAGTTATTAGTAAATCGGATTTGTATTTCGCGAAATTGTCCTTGATGGCGTTCTTCGCCTATCATTATCGCATCCGTTAAATCGGGAAAACGGATCGCAAAATTAAACGTCCTCACAATTCGCAGATCGTTTTTTGTACGATTACTGCTTGGAAAATGAATAGTTACCGGCGTGCGATCAATTAACGTTATCCGCAGCGACCTGTTGCCGAACAATCTACGCATGCTGTCAAACGTTGTAAAATAGTTGCCTTGACGCACTTCGGAAAATGAAAATTGATTATAGTATTCTTCCGTCCAATCTTTGTCTAATTTCGCCGTCGTATCGCGCGGCGGAAGAGCGGCTTTGTCAAAAACAGGAAACGATACCGCAGGGCGGTCTTGTGGCGAAGTTGCTATCTGTTGTTTCAATTTCGTAATTTCAGATTCAAAAAATTGTAATTCGGCGCGTAAATTTGCCGCATCGTGTATTGCTTCATCGGTTGCGAGTTCGTCGGCTTCCGCTTTAGTTACGTCGTCGGTCGCTATTGATTTCAGTTTGATCAAATTCGCTTCGGCGGCAGGAATAGAATTTTTTATTTCGTCGCGTGCAATAGCAATTTGTCGTTTACCATCTTCGTTAATTGCGTCAAGGGCGATATTCCAATCAAGTTCAAGCACGTCGCGATTTTTCGTATCAATATCGCCTATCGTCATAATAAATGCGTCAATCGCATCGCACGTCGAAGTCCATGATTGCAACGACCGCCCGCGCAACGACTCTATCTCCGAATCTTTTTTGCCGATTGCGATTGTCGTTTTAATGCGATGTTCTTCAAGACGCTTTAACAGATCAACGCGAGCGTCCGGCCCGAGCCAATCAAAAAAGAAAATAAAATAAATTGCCGTTACTGCCATAAGCAGAATTATTGTAACGATAATTATTAGTTCTTTTGAAACAAGTTTTTTTTCCGGCTCCGTTTTAATTATTGGTTTTGGCGGCGGCGGCGGGATTTTCGCGCGTGCGGCGGCTTCGCGTTTATCTTGTATTTTATCTGTAAATACGGCGGCAAGAAGTGCAGTCTCAACGTCGTTAGGCGAAATAACTGAATTAGTTTTATTGGAAACTGAATCAACCGCAACAGACGACGACGCCGAATCCAATTCCGCCAATAAATCAATATCAGACGAAACGACATCCGGTAAAGAATCTGAAACGGAAACTGAAACTGACGCTGTTGAAGATAAAGGCGGGGAATTGGAGATTGTTGATGGCGAAGTTGACGGCGTTGGCGAAGTCGGCGTTGATGTTGGGGTCAAAGTTGGAGTTTGAGTTGGAGTCAAAGTTGGCGTTGGCGGAGGCGTTGATGTTGTTTGAGGTGTTGACGGCGACGTTGATATTTCGGGTACGGTGATATTATTTTTGCAACCTGCGCAAACCATGCGCCGTCCAGCAAAACGGTCGCTAAATGAATAAGATTTTCCACAATTAGGACAAGTAAATTCTATCATTGGATTTAATTATCAGGAGTATAAAATTTTTGTAACCGTTCACGAAAATTTAAACGTTATATTTTAGGGTGTAATTTTTTTGTAACTATTCAGCATTCGTAGATTATTTTTTGTAACGATAATTGTAATTATATTTCATTATCAGAATTTGAAAATTTTAGATAAACAGAAAAGTCTGTCAATACGGCTAAATTCGGAATGCGGAATTAAAGATTTAAATTTCAAATTTAAAATAATCCTTTTAAACTGTTCGCACTTGAGTTTGCGTTTACCTTCGCCTGCCTAGCTTTCGGACGGCAGGCTTTGACGCTTTTAAATCACTGAATTTCAAGTACGAACTGTATAATCTTGTTAATCTGTTTAATCTGTGGATCGTTTACCTTTTTACAAAAAAATGAATTTTTAGAGTCGTCCTATTGGCGATTTACTCATGACGAATCGGGCGATATTTGTATAAGTTACATTTGCGTAATTCTAGTTTTTTGGCAACGATAATGTATGCTTTGTTGGGGCGACAGGAATGTTAGTCGATTACATTGGCGTATTTTTTGAGGCGATAAAAAAATATAATCGCTCAATATTTTTCTCAGAAACGCTTGAAATTAACGCCCAAAACTAATTTTATCTAATCCTTCATTTTTGCAATTTATTTAATGGCATGTTTAATGCTTATTATGTTTGCAATCGTTTGTTTGATGCGTATGAAATCAGAATGCGGCGTTTCCGTGAAATGCCGATTAACTTAACAAATGAAATATTAGAAATTTTCTTATTTATTTTACAAGAAGAAAAAATTTATCATGCGAAAAATTGCAATATACGGTAAAGGCGGTATTGGCAAATCCACTACCACGCAGAATACAGTCGCGGCGCTCGCTGAAATGGGCAAAAATATGATGGTAGTCGGCTGCGACCCTAAAGCAGATTCAACCCGATTACTACTAAACGGACTCGCCCAAAAAACCGTACTCGATACCTTACGAACCGAAGGCGAAGACCTTGACCTTGACGATGTTGTAAAAACCGGATTTAAAGGCGCTCGTTGCGTTGAATCCGGCGGTCCCGAACCTGGCGTCGGTTGCGCAGGCCGCGGAATTATTACATCAATAAACCTACTCGAACAACTCGGAGCATTCGACCCGAAATATAAACTCGATTACACTTTTTACGACGTACTCGGCGACGTCGTCTGCGGCGGTTTCGCAATGCCTATCAGAGACGGTAAAGCGGAAGAGATATATATAGTATGCTCCGGCGAAATGATGGCAATGTACGCCGCAAATAATATTTGCAAAGGTATCCGCAAATTCGCCGAAGCCGGAAGCGTCCGACTCGGCGGACTAATCTGCAATAGCAGAAAAGTTGACCGCGAAGCCGAACTAATTGTAGCGCTCGCAGCAAGACTCGGTACGCAAATGATACACTTCGTACCACGTGATAACATGGTACAACGCGCCGAAATAAACAAAAAAACCGTCATCGATTACGACGCAACTGTACCGCAAGCAGACGAATACCGAAAACTCGCAAACGCCATCGAAAAAAATACGCAATTCGTCGTGCCAAACCCATTGGAAATCTCCGAACTAGAATCGCTACTAATGGAATTCGGAATCGCCGATTAAATTTTAATTCGTAAAACGTAAAACGGAATTATACAGCTCGTACTTGAATTTCATTGGGGCATCTCTAAAAATTCATTTGTCTAGGTAGGCGGCGTTTCGCCGAAACGCCGCAGTAGAGTTTACGACATCAATAAATTTTATTACTTCAAAATGCCTAAAATACATCTGTTTTACACGTTATGAATTATTAAAATTTAATAATTGTTTTATTTTATACGTAATGCGGCCCAAAAAATAAACACAGTGGCGAAACACCGCCTACCTTTTTTGCAAAAAAATGAATTTTTAGAGACGCCCATTGATTTAAAAGCGTCAAAGCCTGCCGTCCGAAATCTAGGCAGGCGAAGGTAAACGAAAACTCAAGTGCGAACAGTTTAAAGATTTTGATTTTGAAACTGTGAATTTAGTTTGTTCCTCTTGTTTTTCTTGTCCATCAAAAAATGCCGGACGTGATTTAATAAACAAATTTCCATGACCGGTTACACAAAAACCTTTAACCTAACAATAATCATTATGTTAATGATTCGCGCAATTATCAGACCTGAAAAATCAGACGCCGTCCTTGCGGCATTGATGGCCGACGGTTTTCCTGCCGTTACTAAAATTACTGTCGCCGGACGCGGTAAACAACGCGGTATAAAAATCGGTAACGTTACATACGATGAGATTCCAAAAGTTATGCTGCTTATGGTAATCAAAAATAAAGATAAAGATTTCGTAACCGGAAAAATAATGGAAATCGCACGTAGCTCGCAAGGCGCATTCGGCGACGGGAAAATTTTCATCTCGCCGGTCGATGAAGTTTATACGGTTAGTTCAGGATTAAAAGAAACAGAGGAGTAATTCTTATGAAAGAAATTATGGCAATAATCAGAATCGATAAAATCAATAAAACAAAAAACGCACTAATTAACGCCGGAATTAGCTCAATGCACGTTAAAGACGTGCTGGGACGCGGTAAAGGTCTAGTTGATATATTGCGACTTAACGGCGCCGAAAAATTATGGGAAGAAAAAATGGAAGAACTAGGCGCCGTCGGACGACTTATACCAAAACGAAAAATCTCCATCATCGTACCAGATAAACTCGTACAAAAAGTCGTACAAACCATCATCACAACAAACCAAACCGGAAAAAGCGGCGACGGAAAAATATTCGTACTGCCCGTCTCAAACTCAATCAGAATAAGAGACGGACAAGAAGGTAACGAAACACTCGACGAAGGATAATTATACTGTTCATACTTGAAAATCAGCGATTTAAAAGCGTCAAAGCCTGCCGTCCGCAAAATAACAAGGCGAAGGTAAACGCAAACTCAAGTACGAACAGTTTATAAAGATCGTATTCAAGATCGTACTTGAAATTCAACGATTGAAAAGCGTAAAAGCCTGCCGTCCGCAAAATAACAAGGCGAAGGTAAATGCAAACTCAAGTACGAACAGTTTAAATTATTAGCGCGTCTATAAAAATTAATATTTTTGTAAAAGAGACGCCCAAATATTTGTCCCGCCTGTCCCGCTAGGGACAACATGTTGGTAGAAAAGCAACGTCAAAAATATATTTGTCCCGCTAGGGACAACATGTCAATACAACCTTAACCTTTATTGCGTCCTTAACGGGACGCTAAAAATTCGTATCATTTTTTTCTACCAACATGTTGTCCCTAACGGGACA
>JAISLW010000194.1 GCA_031277105.1 Planctomycetaceae bacterium
AAGGTCAAAAATATATTTGTCCCGCTAGGGACAACATGTCAATGCAACCTTAACCTTTATTGCGTCCTTAACGGGACGCTAAAAATTCGTATCATTTTTTTCTACCAACATGTTGTCCCTAACGGGACATTTTAGGACAAATATTTATTGTTACAAAAAATGCCGGATCGCGGGCGTCTCGCCTGCATGCGGTTGTACTCAACCGCTAGAGAGCGAGGTTTAATATCTTGGCGTCTCTAAAAATTCATTTCTGTCCGTTAGGGACAAATATTTATTGTTACAAAAAATCGTCCTAATTGTCCTGCAAAAATTGCCTATACGTAATTTGCTAAAAAAATTTCCGTGAACGGTTACAAAATATTTTTAACAAATTATTTCTTTGTGAACTCTGTGTTCTCGGTGGTTAATAAATAAAAAATTGGTTATTGAAAATTGCATTTAGGAAATTTTTCAATCTTGTCATTTTCTAATTTGTCTGGCAAATCTTAAATTTGACAAAATAAACTGGAGAAACTTTGCCGGTTATGCCGATTATAGCGATAATGTTGTTTATTTTGATTGGATTTTGTTTATTTTAATTTTAGTTTTTTGTTTTAATTTATCCGTCAAGACAAAAACATAGACGTTTTAAACTGTTCGCACTTGAGTTTTCGTTTACCTTTGCCTGCCTAGTTTTCGGACGGCAGGTTTTGACGCTTTTAAATCGCTGAAATTCAAGTACGAGCTGAATAGTTTTCGATTGACGCAATACTGTAACCTAGATCGGCAGCGATATTTTTGCGTGGTTTGGCATGATTCATAAATTCTCAAATATTATGTTAGCGGTAAGTAAAAATTTATTTCGTATATTTATTATTTTGGTTTTATTCTCCGGCATAATTGGCTGCGAGGTTTTGCCAATAGTACGCGATAAACCTACCTTGCATAACCCTTATCCACAACTTACAAATATCGCCGTTATTCCATTTTTTAACCAGTCTGGAAACCCGAAATTAAACGGTCGCGATTTCGCCAAACATTACGCCAACGAACTACAAGCTATTCCTTGTTTCAAAGTTATCGCCAACGAAACGGTTGAAAAAATGATGATTAAACACGAGTTGTACAAATTTGAATGCGCCGATGATATTCGCTATCTTGGTCAACTGCTTGGAGTTGACGCTGTTGTAATTGGCAAAATTCACGATTTCAACGGCTATTATCCGCCGCGTCTAAAACTTGAAACTGAATGGTACGCCGTTAATCCATATCTTCACCCTATCCCCATCGGTCACGGCGAACCTTGGGGAACTGAATATGAGCCGCAAATTCCTGATAAAATTGTACTTCTAGCCGAACACGAATTAGCCGCCGCACAATTAAAAACACAAACGCCCGATTATGAACCTATTAAATCGCCCGCCGAAAGATACAGAATTGAACAAGAAAAACAACAAATAGATATTCAACAAAATCCCGAAAATAATATCCAAAATCAAAACAATTACCAACTTAACCCGCAAAATATTATCAGCGCCCCGAAAAATAATAACCAAAATTCTACGCCGCAACGAACCGCAACACAAAAAAATCAAATCATACAAGCCGCCGACTTCGACGATTTGGACGATAATATTTTAGATGATAATACGTTAAAAAAATTGGCGGCAAACTACAAACAAGACCAATTCATAAATAACGCAATCAAAAACACCGGAACACCTTACATTCCCGACGAAACGCCCCTCAACGCCGAAGATATAAAACGCAAAAATATCAAAGATATACGCCCAAAAGAATTAGGATGGGATCACCCCTTGAAATACGGACCTTGGCCAAGTCAACAACATCAGCCCAACCAAGCAGTCTGGTCGCAACAAAATCAATACCAAATTTACCAAAACCAAATGCAAAATAACGGTCAATTCAACGGACATTACGCAGGTTACCCAACGCCCGAAGGACTTACGCCCGAACAAATTGCGCAGTACGGATGGATAAATTACCCAATCGAACCAACAACAGCATACAATAACATGATGCCCGGAATGCAAGTAACAAACCAACAAAACATAATTTACGGCGAACCTGCAAGATTCCCAGGACTGCCAAACGATTGGCCCGACCCGCGCGGATTGATACCCGAAACGCCGCAACCAGAAAAACCAAAAAGAACACAAAAAAACGAAGCGCCCGTAATAGCGCATATCGCTATCTACAACGGAAATAGCGCCGAATTTATGCAAGCGTTAAGCGATTACGATCTTTTGTTCAGAGACGACAGACGGCTTGCGGGAAAAGAATCAATTTTAAACAATACGGCTGAATTTATCGCTTTTTGTTGCAGAATGCACATTTGGGAAATGTTGTCCGCAAGAGGCGGAGCAGGTCCCGCCGAAAAAGTTATACGCACAAGAAAACCATGGCAAGGCGGCGAAAGACCCTATTAAACTGTTCGTACTTTAATTTGCGTTTACCGCCGCATGCCTAGCTATCGGACGGCAGACTTTTACGCTTTTAATTAGCGGAAATTCAAGTACGATCTGTATAAAATGCGACCCGTTTACAAAATACAGATAAAAAATACCGATTGTTCAAATTGTAACTCGTTAAAAAAAATAATTGTTCAAAAAAAACTGAATCATTGATAAAACTGCTGAAACCGGAATTGAATTTAATCCGATAAATAGAAAACGGCATTAGCAGATTGTCTGGGCGGAATTTGTAATTTACGAATTAGCGCCGGCAACTCCAAACGCCGCTTGAACGCAGAAAATTATTCATGGTTCGGATAACAACAAAGCGTAACAATTCAACAAAATCAAAATAAGGATAAGAAATAAACGGACAAAAATAAACGTAACGCAATGATTTTTTGTAACAAAAATTGTCAAACGCCCTTTTGCCCGCAATATCGATCAATCCTTAATACGACTTGCTAAATTGATTTTTGCGAATAGTTACAAAATAATTTAACAAAATTAAACCATGAAAAATTATTACCATAACACGCCGACAAAAACTAAAAAAACAAATTCCAAAAATAATACATTACCAACACGTCCCAAATCAAACGCTTCAAAAGACAAAATGATTGACGGACAAATTTATAAAGGAGATAATTCTATGAGTCAGGATGTAAATGTTTTAGCATTGGTAAAAGGCGAAGAACGCTATATTTTTCTTTACAGCGACGCAAGCCGCGCCGAAACCTTGCGCACGCTTGGACGTTATGCGTCAAATCCTGATCTCAGCTTCACATGGTACGACGCCGCCGTATTAAGCCAAAAAATAAGACAAGAATCACAACAAATATTACGCGAACAACAACAGCAACAACAACCAAACGACTTCTACAACCAAACCAGATACAACAACATTTACTCTGAAACAGTCGAAGAACTAGATTAAACATAAACTAAAGAACGCCGTTTTTTACCCAAAAAACAATCTCATTACCTTATTATTATTTTTAATAAACGGTAATGAGGTTGTTTTTTTTTTATATCAATTTATAGTAATCGTCTCGAAAATCAGTTTGGCAAAATACATTCGCGACGTTTATGAAAATTGCGGACTATTTGGAACAGGCATAATATTAACGATAATTTTTGTTACAATAATTATATTACGGATCATATTTGCGGATCATATTTGGAATTCGGCGAATTGAAAACGTAAAATCTTGTCGTCCGATAGACGTCAGGCGGCGTTAAACGCAAATTACAGTTAGGACAGTTTAAACAGATGAGTTCAGAAAAACTTGATTCTTTGTACACGCCGGTTCAATTTTTGAAGGGCGTCGGGTCTGTTCGGGGCGAGCATTTAAATCGGATTGGAATTAAGCGGGCGTATGATTTATTGTTTAATTTTCCGCGTGATTATCTTGACTTAACGGATCATTGCGAAGTTACGCAACTTCAGCCCGATAAGATACAAACAGTAGCGGGCATAATAGAGTCGTGGGAATCGCGTTCGACGCGGCGCGGTAAAATGCAAGCGTTATTTGTCGATTGCGGCGCTGGTTTTGTCAAGGCGCTTTGGTTTAATATGCCTTTTGTTGTGCGTGATTTTGCGTATCATCGTCGCGTAATGCTTACGGGTAAGGCGAAATTTGATCATCCGTATTGGATAATGATGCATCCTCAAATTACGTATCTTGCGGACAACGAGGACGGGTCTGAAATTGAGTCGGATCCTTTTTTGCCTATTTATCCGTTGACCGAAGGCGTCAAGCAGTATCATTTACGAAAAATAATGCGCGAGATATTGCCGGAGTATGCGTCGAAGTTGGAAGAGGTTTTTCCGCAAGATTTTTTGGCGGCGCATGAGTTATTGCCGATTGCGGAGGCGGTCAAGGCGATACATTTTCCGGCAAGCAAGCGCGAGATAGTTTTGGCGAAGCGTAGATTTGTGTATCAAGAATTATTTATTTTGCAACTTGGTCTTGCGATTCGGCGTTTGCAGCATCGTACTAAACTTAAAGCGACGCCGCTTCCGAGTAATCATTCTATTGACGTGCGTATTCGACAACGTTTTCCGTTTCAGTTGACGGAGGCGCAGGAGAATGCGATCAAGGAGATTTTGGCTGATATGTCTCAGGCGACGCCGATGAATCGTCTTTTGCAAGGCGATGTTGGCAGTGGGAAGACGGTTGTGGCGATTTATGCGATGCTTGTTGCGGTAGCGAATGGGAGTCAGGCTGTGTTTATGGCGCCGACGGAGATTCTCGCAAGGCAGCATTTGCGGACGATAAATAGGATGTTAGAAAATAGTCGCGTAAATGTTGTGCCGTTGTTAGGAGGGCAACGTCCTACGGAAAGGGCGGCTATTTTGCAAGATATTTCTTCAGGCGCCGCAAATATTATTGTCGGGACGCAGGCGATAGTTTATGGCGAGGTTCCGTTTCAGAAGTTAGGTTTGGTTGTGATTGACGAGCAGCATAAATTCGGCGTAATGCAACGGGCGGCGCTGAAAACTAATGAGAAATTTGATCCGCATTATTTGGTAATGACGGCGACGCCGATACCGCGTAGTGTTGCGATGACGGTGTTTGGCGATCTTGATGTTTCGGTAATGCGGGGGTTGCCGCCTGGACGTCAGAAGGTTGTTACGTATATTTCTAATCCTGAAGACAGGGCGAAGTGGTGGGATTTCGTCGCGCGTAAAATACGCGTAAATCGCTGGCAAGCGTATGTTGTTGTGCCGTTAGTTGAGGAATCGGAGAATTTTGATGCGCGTAGCTTAAACGAAGTTTATGAACAATTATCAAACGGCGTATTTGCCGGATTTAAGATCGGAATTTTGCACGGGCGAATGTCGTCGGAGGAAAAGGATCGAATAATGTTTGATTTTAGAACGGGGGAGATTGAGATTTTAATTGCGACGACGGTAATAGAGGTCGGCGTTGATGTGCCGAATGCAAATTTAATGACAATAGAGAGTGCAGAGCGGTTTGGATTATCGCAACTACATCAATTACGCGGAAGAATTGGCAGGGGCAAGAAGCCAGGATATTGTACGGTTTTTACGAGTAATCAAAACGACGATGCGCAAAAGAGACTGGCGGCGTTTGCTTCTACTTCGGACGGATTCAAGTTAGCGGAAGAAGACTTAAAAATACGCGGCGCCGGCGATTTATTTGGAACGCAGCAACATGGTATCCCGCCATTTAAAATCGCAGATTTGTCGCGCGACATGGAAATAGTCGCGGAAGCGCGCAAGGACGCAATTGAAATGGTAACTTCTGATCCCGGACTAGCAAATCCAGAACACGCAAAATTACGCAGCCAAATGTTAAAAAGATACGGCGCCGTATTAAATCTAGGAGACGTTGGATAAAAAGGGGATAGGGTGTAGGGGATAGGGAGTAGGGAGTAGGGTGTAGGGAGTAGGGAGTAGGGTGTAGGGAGTAGGGAGTAGGGTGTAGGGTGTAGGGTGTAGGGTGTAGGGTGTAGGGTGTAGGCGCTAGATTTATTGTAACAATAAATATTTGTCCCATCTGTCCCGTTAGGGACAACATGTTGGTAGAAAAGCAACGTCCAAAAAAAATTGTCCCTCATGTCCCTCATGTCCCACTTGTCCCTTTAAAAACCGTCAAACGGTTACGATTATTTTTGGAGACGATCAGGGGTATCTCTAAAAATTCAATTTTTTGTCAAAAAGGTAGGCGGCTAAAAAAAGCAAACACCGTGCCGAAACGCCGCATTAGATATGAAATAATTATTAAACTTTAATAATTCTTAACGTCTAAAATAAATATATTTTAGGCATTGTGAAATATTAATATTTATTAGCGTCTTAATCTCTATTGCGGCCCAAAAAATAAACACAGCGGCGAAACGACCGCCTACCTTACAAATGAATTTTTAGAGATACCATCAGGTGTGAGCAGTTTAGAATTTATGAAAGGAGGATTTGATTTAATATGATTATGACGAGAAGGATTATTCCGGTTGTTGGATGTTTGGATGCGTCTGTATTATTGCCAGGGTCGAAAAGTATAACGAATCGTGCGTTGGCGTTATCGGCTTTTTGTAATGGTCGGACGATATTGAGACATGCGCTTGAGTCAGAAGATACTCAAATAATGATTGATGCGTTGCGGCAATTGGGCATATCGATTGATTACGGCGACGATTTGGAATCGGATAAATATAAGTCGGATAAATATCAAATTATAGTTGTCGGTTTAGGCGGTAAATTTCCCAAGCCTAGCGCTGAAATTTACGTAGGCAACAGCGGCACGTCCGCTCGTTTTTTGACGGCGGCGTTGGCGTTATCTAGTTCTGGCGATTATCGGATGTATGGCAAGCCGCGAATGCATCGGCGTCCGATTATTGATCTTGTTGATCCGTTACGTTTGCTTGGCGGGAATATTCGTTACGAAAATTCTGATAATTCGTTGCCTTTAATTATTGGTCGTCGCGGCGAATTGTGCAAGAGCGTTATTGAGTCTGGCGTGATTAGACTTTCTGTTTCCGGCGATATTTCGAGTCAATTTTTGAGCGCTATTTTAATGGCGGCGCCGTTAGCGTCGGACAGTATGGATGTTGAGGTTAGAGTTACGGGTAAATTGGTTTCGTTACCTTATGTTAAGATGACGATTAACATGATGGAGTCGTTTGGGATTTATCCGGTAGTCAATTCTGATTTCACGTCGTTCAAATTTTGTTGCAATGAATTTTATTGTTCGCCGGAGGTTTATTGGGTAGAGCCGGATGCTTCGGCGGCGTCGTATTTTTTTGCGGCGGCTGCAATATGCGGCGGCGCCGTGAAGGTCGAAGGTTTGTCGCAAGAAAGCATACAAGGCGATATTAAGTTTGTCGAATGTTTAGCGAAAATGGGTTGCGACGTAAAATTTGACAATATCAAAAATACGACAACCGTATCGCGCCCAAAAAATAAACCGCTTAATGGAATTGTCGTCGATATGAATTCGATTAGCGATACGGCGCAAACGTTAAGTGTTGTAGCGTTGTTTGCGAAAGGCGAAACTGTAATAAAAAATATTGAACATGTAAGGTATAAAGAAACAGACCGAATATCTGATCTTGCGACTGAGTTAAGAAAATTCGGCGCAAAAATTGAAGAACAATCGGACGGATTAAAAATTATCCCGCCGGAAAAAATCAAGCCTGCAACTGTTGCAACTTACGACGATCACAGAATGGCAATGAGTTTTGCGATTGCGGGATTAAAAGTTGACGGAGTAATTATTGAAAATCCAGATTGCGTACAAAAAACTTTCCCAAATTTTTTCACAGAACTACAAAAAACGGGAGAGGGGGAAATTCGGAATTCGGAATGCGGAATGCGGAATTAAAAAAATAATCTTTCTAATCTGTGTAATCTGTGGATCGATTTTTTTGTCCGCAGATTACACAGATTAAAAGGATTTTTTAAATTTGAAATCAAAATCTTTAATTCCGAATACCGAATTCCGAATTAAAAAAAGGGCGGTTTGTGGCAGACAATAGGAGGCGTCTTACGTCACGCACACAAACCGCCTAAACAACAGCGTTAGCTTTCGAACATCCTTGCTCTAGGGAATTATAAAAAATAAAAAATATAAATTC
>JAISLW010000177.1 GCA_031277105.1 Planctomycetaceae bacterium
TTTGCGAAAATATTTTGATAAGATTAAGATTAAATTTCTGAATACCGTCAACTTTATCCCATGCGTTGTTAGTCACCCCATACGGACCATCGCAAATTATTAAATCAATACTATCATCCTTGAGACAAGGTAATATCTCAAACGCATCAGCATTATACAAACAATTGGATTGATCGGGTTGATATATATTTATCGTTTTATGTTGATTGGTCATTTTTTTATAAACTCATTGTTTTAATTTCGTTTAGTGTTATTCGTACTTGAAATGCCATGATATAAAAACATCAAAGCCTGCCGACTGATAATTGGGCAGGCGGCGTTAAACGCAAATTTGAGTACGAGCGTTTTAAATAGTTTTAGATTTGATTTGTCGAAACAGATTGGGAGGATTTTTATCATTAGGAAGTTTCAAAATATCTGTTGACTGGTTTAGTTTCTCATTTTTGTTTTCAGGTAAAATTTCTTGAGGAACATAAACGTTGCTTTTCAATTCCGCTTTTTCGTAATCTATAGTTCGAGCGGGCAAAGGAATATTAAAAAACTTTTCAAGTTTATTCCAATCAATATTGCGCAACGTAATAATTTCATTGCGATAAAAACTAACCCAACAATCGCCAATTTTATAATTTGCTTCAACTTGTGCGAGTTTCTGTTCAGAAACCGCTTTATATTTTTTATCCAACTCAAATCCAATAAATTGTCGCCCTAATCGTTTTGCCGAAATCGCAGTCGTTCCTGTTCCAGAAAACGGATCAAGAACAATATCTCCCGCATCCGTTACCATCAAAATTAAACGGTCTAATAAATGTACCGGTAATTGACAAGGATGTAAATCCCGTTTTGAAGCATGCCTGACACGATGAATATCAGTCCAAACATCCGCAACTAACGGACCAAATGGATGAAGCAAATCCTTCTTGCCGCCATAATCTTTACAAAGAAAACCTTGTTTACGATCTCTTTTATGCGGTTGTCTGAGTTCATAGATTTTAGCGGTTTTTTCAGATTTTGTATAAAATAAAATTCCATAATGCGACGGTTGCAATGATTTTCCCATTGGCGCCGTCGGCGCATCCCAAGCAATCCAATGTTTAAAATATGCCGTCTTATTCAAGAAAGTTGCGTAGTAAGTCAGCCATTTTGGGATATTGTGTAAAAATATTGAGCCTGCCGGTTTAGTAACACGTACCATTTCGCCGATCCATTGCCCGCACCAATCCAAATAGTCTTGCAATTCAAGACTGTCTTTATAACTAGAGTATTTCTTTTTCAAATTAAACGGCGGATCCGCAAACGTCATATCAACCGATGCGTCTGGAATGTTTCTAAACAACTCCAAACAATCACCCAACAAAATCTTGTTACAATAGTTATTTATCATTGCCAAATATTTTAAACTGTTCTTATTTTAATTTGCGTTTATATTCGCCTACCTAATTATCGGACGACAGGCTTAGACGCTTTTACATCAATAAATTTCAAGTACAAGTAACATAGTCAAAAAAGTACTTAATGGAACTTCTAAAAAACACAGATATATTTTTATTAACCACAGATCACACAGAGGAAGTTTTTAATTGGCAACGAAACATTATTTAATATTATAATTGACGTTGAATCTAAAATAATTTTTACAAATTTTATTCTCTGTGAGATTGTGTTCTCGGCGCTTAAATAAAAAAAAGGTTATTAGAAGTTGCCTTAATGAATTTTTTATAAATTTATAACAAATATTTCGTACTATTGTTTTACAATTTCCTCATTTTAATTTCGTCTAGTAGCATTTCTATAACATTTTCTACTGGTATTTCACCTAGTTCTCCGTTTTTTCTGTTTCGTAGTGCGATGGTGTTTGATTCTGCTTCTTTTGCGCCGATGATGGCTTGGTAGGGTACTAGGTCTAATCTTGCTTGTCTTATTTTTGCGCCTATTTTTTCGTTTTGCAGGTCTGTTGTAACTCTTATATTTTTTTCGATAAATTTTTGTTCGAGCGATTTTGCGTAATTGTTGAATTTTTCGCTTACGGTTAAGATTCGCAATTGTTCCGGCGCAAGCCAGAGCGGGAAGGCTGCGCCGAAATGTTCTATTAAAATTCCGCAGAAACGTTCAAACGATCCCAACGGCGCACGATGGATCATTACCGGCGTATGCGGTTTGTTGTCGGAGCCGGTGTATTCTAAGTTGAATCGTTCCGGCGACGGCAAGTTGTAATCTAGTTGTACGGTTCCGAGTTGCCATTTTCTTCCGAGACAATCACGGACGACAAAATCCGCCTTCGGTCCGTAAAACGCCGCTTCGCCTTCGACTATTTCCAAGTTTGGCAGATTCATTTCGCGACAAACTTTTTCTAGCGCCGTTTGCGCCGTTTTCCAATTATCGGCGCTTCCTACGTACTTGTCGCTTGTCCAATCCCTAAAACTTAACCGCACCTCAAAATCTCTAAAACCCATCGTCCCCAGCACCGCCAACGTCATATCAATACAACTACGAAACTCATCTTCAACTTGTTCCGGCATACAGAAAATATGAGCGTCGTCTTGCGTAAATCCGCGAACCCGCGTCATGCCGTTCAATTCGCCGGATTGCTCAAATCGATGCACACAACCAAACTCCGCAATACGAACCGGCAAATCACGATAACTACGCGGTTTCTGCGAATACACCACAACATGATGAGGACAATTCATCGGACGCAACAAAAACTCGTCGCCGTCTTGCATTTTTATCGGCGGGAATTGACTGTCCGCATAATACGGATAATGCCCCGATGTTTTGTAAAGTTCGATGTTGCCGATTACCGGAGTATTGACCGTCGTATAGCCGCGTTTGACAAGTTCCTCCATGATAAAATTTTCAAGTTGCCGCCGCAAAATAGCGCCCTTCGGCAACCACAAAATCAAACCTTGACCGACCCGCGAATCTATCGCAAATAATTCGTGTTGTTTACCCAGAACGCGGTGATCGCGTTTTTTGGCTTCTTCGATTTGGGCAAGATGTTCGTCGAGTTCTTTTTTATCAAAAAACGCCGTTCCGTAGAGTCGTTGAAGTTGTTGTTTTGTCGCGTCGCCTTTCCAATAAGCGCCCGCGATAGACGTCAACTTAAACGCTCCGATAAATTTCGGACTTGGAATATGCGGACCTCGGCAAAGATCAATAAATTCGCCTTGACGGTAAAAAGAAACTTTTTGCTCGCTGGACAAAGCGTCGTTGAGATGTTCTACTTTCAACTTTTGACCGATACCGTTAAGTATTTCAACAGCCTCGTCTCGCGAATATTCGATGCGTTCAAATGGTTCGTCGAGTTTGATAAGATTTTGCATTTCGGATTCAATTTTGGGAAAATCGTCTTCGGTCAAATTGCGTTCCGTCTGAATATCGTAATAAAAACCGTTCTCAACCGTCGGACCAAAGGCGAGTTGAACGTTATCGTAAAGTCGCATAATTGCGCGAGCCATAAGATGCGCCGTCGAATGACGCAAAACAGCAAGCGACTCGGAATCTTTTTTGGTAAGAATACGCAATTGCACGGCGCCGTCGTCGGGCAATTTAAAATCCGCTCCAACAAGTTGACCGTCAACCAATCCCGCAACTAACGCACGAGCCAAACCCGCCCCTATATCAGACGCAACCTCATAAACCGTAACACAACCAGAATACTCCCGAACAGAACCATCCGGCAACATAACCTTAAGCATAACCTTTCTCCCTTA
>JAISLW010000356.1 GCA_031277105.1 Planctomycetaceae bacterium
AACGAAAAGTCTTCAATAACGCTTGAACTACCGGACAACCACGATTAAGATCGGCTTCCGTCAATAAACTAACGTCTATCAACATAACCGGAATATCCAATATATTTTTATCAAATCCCGCAGGAATATCAATCAGCTCCGATAATTTCTTATAACGCCATTTCGATTTGCCATTGTACAATATTACAACAAGAGGATAAGGAAACCTTAACCGTTCACGATAATTTTAGAAGCGTAAAGTTTTAGGGGATAGGGGGAAATTCGGAATTCGGAATTCGGAATTAAAGATTTTAATTTAAAATTTAAAATAATCTTTCTAATTTGTTCACGCTTTAAATTACACTTACCTAAACCTCATTTTTACCTTATTTTTCTTGACAAAACAACCTCAGTAGCAACAAAGCCCCCACAAAACAAACCTCATTACCTAATTACCTAATTACCTAATTTTTAATGAGGTAATGAGGTTGTGGTTTGGTGGATTCATTTTCTACTGAGGTTGTTTTGTAAAGAAAAATAAGGTAAAAATGAGGTTAGGGGGATAAAATAATTGTAACTGTTCACGGTATTTTTTTAATGCTGAATTCGAAATTAAATATTTTAATTTCAAATTTAAAATAATCTTTCTAATCTGTGTAATCTGTGGATCAATTTTTTTGTCCACAGATTACGCAGATTAAAAAGATTTTTTGTAACTATTACATTAGAGTATCTCTAAAAATTCATTTTTTGAAAGACCGATCAATCATTCGATGTTTCTCTATAATTCTAATACGCTCTTTACCAAACCTAATTTTAACCTAATTTTTATGCAACCATATTTTCACGTAAATTTTAAAACGACAAAATTAAATATTCTCAAATCTAAATCTAAAAAATAACCCTCTCAATACTAATTTATTATTAGCATTGAGAGGGTTTCGCTTAACATTAGTTAAACTATATTAAAATAACTGGCAAACAAAACATCACGGAGGAGTTACCGCTTCACCTTTGTCCCGAGTACCAAGCGCTAACCAAGTTGCAGGTTGCGTAGTGGATGTGATGAACTTGACAGAACCATCGCCTAAACCAGTATTAACGCCATTAGGGTGTCCGCTAGCTGCAATATAACCATCTGCAGTTCCTGTACCAACGGTAATTGCTTCTGTTGTCTTAGCAAATGGTAAAGCATATGTATAAAAACCAGTTTGACTCGGATGGGCATCAGCAAAACGAGTACCAAAATTACCTGGGACTATAGTCTGTGTTGTTCCACCAATATTTTTAACATACTCACCTCCAGGACGTTCACAATACATTATTGTATTGGATGTACCATCCCTCATTCCATTTAATCCAACATGACTGTCTTGTGCAGCCACAATATCAAATGCTCCGCGCAATGTGGTATCTGTAGGCGCCGTAAATACGCCAGCAGTAACCGCCCAAACGGCGCCACCAAGATTGTGAACATAGCTAGTATGTGATTGATTAGAACTTGAAGTTTTACCTTTTGCATCAGCGGTACATAGGAAAGGCGAAAGCGTACCCACTTGATTTGCAAGAGCAGTTTCACCACTTGTGGCAACATTCGGAATTGCAGCAGCTGTTAGTTGTGCTGCATTTAAATTCCGAAATAAAGCATCCATTTCAACAAACGGTAGTACCGCAACAAATCCTGATACTACAGCTGGTGAACCATTCAAACCGACTCTACCTGCAGCTGGAAGCTGATCGACAGTAGTATCGTGGTAGTTATGCGAACCAATTGCAAGTTGGTGCAACTTGTTGCTGCACGCCATACGGGCGGCGGCGGCGCGCGCGGCTTGAACCGCGGGCAACAATAGCGCGATCAATACGCCAATAATGGCAATGACCACGAGGAGTTCAACTAACGTGAACCCGAAAAAGTTTCTCACTTTCATAAATCTGTCTCCTTTGTTTGTGTCACAAATATTTTGTAACGAAGAGCGGGTAATCAAAAATTCGACGCTCGAAAAAAAGATTAACCGTTACTTAACGCAAACACACGTCAAGCGGGGACAATTCTAATTCATTCATTACAGTTTGAAAATAGGAATATTTGAAAATTTCAAGAAAAAAATAGAAATTTTTCTAAAAATTTTTTCAAAATAATAAAAAAATATCTTATTGACGTTTAGGTTTATGAGTTATAATTTATGTTTGTCAAATATGTTATATTGTCAATATGCCAGTTTGTAATTTATTTCCGGCAACAGAAAATTTTTCTAAAAAAATTTTTTTACAATTCGGATTACGCAATGCAGAATTAAAGATTTTGATTCCAAATTTAAAATAATCTTTTTAATCTACAGCGTAATCTGTGGATCGTTTTAAAAAAGAGTCCACAAATTACAAATATTACAAAGATTATTTTTGAAGGATTACAGCCTTCTTGGTTGCGTTTCTTTGGTTATACAATTAAAGCGTACTATTTGTGATGATTTTTATTTTTAATCCGGTTATATTGGTTTATATTGTAAGTTTTAATTGTGGGTTTTGATTATGACGATCAATATAATTGTGTACGTGTATTTTAAACTGTTCGCATTTTAATTTGCGTTTACCGTTGCCTGCCTACAATCGGGCGGCATGATTTTACGCTTTTACATCAACAATGAATTTCAAATACGATACGTATAGTTACGATTAGTTACGATAAGAGTTGTTATATT
This sequence comes from Planctomycetaceae bacterium, assembly GCA_031277105.1. GTDB lineage: Bacteria > Planctomycetota > Planctomycetia > Pirellulales > Thermoguttaceae > WRKP01. Next base: position 2,679 of record JAISLW010000356.1, read on the forward strand.
TTTTGTGGGGCTTTGATTTGGAAAAAATTTTGCGTAATGGAGTAAATTTTATGAAATCAGTTTTAATTGAATTTTTTGCGGCGGTTTCAAAATCTGGCTATATTGGTTTTATGTTTTGTTGTTTTCTTTTGTTAAATTTTTCGGGTTGTGTTGCATTTACGGCTTGGTTTGATCCTAAACCGGCAGGCGTCCCTAATTTTCGCGACGTGCCTACGGAGGCTTCAAAAACGATTTTGCCTGCATATTGGATAGAGCCGCCTGATATAATTTCAGTTGAAGCGTTGCATCTGGTGCCGAAAGACCCTTATGTTTTGCGTGTATTTGATATAGTTGAGGTTGACGCATTTGGCGCTCTGGAAGATGAAGGAATTAGCGGCGAATTTTCAATAGAACCTGGCGGCACAATTCAACTTGGCGGTTCTTACGGTTCGGTCAAAATAGACGGATTATCGTTGCGCAAAGCCGAAGAGCGAATTAAGGATCATTTATTGACGACATCATTTGGCGATCCGGTTGTTTCGTTGCGTCTTTTAAAGATGTCTGATATTGAGCAGATTGCGGGGACGCATCTTGTTGGTCCGGATGGATATATTACGTTGGGGTCGTATGGTCGGGTTTTGGTTTCGGGGTTGACGCTTCCTGAATGTCGCGAAGCGATAGAGTTGCATTTATCGAAGGCGTTGGAACATCCGCAAGTTGCTATTGATGTTTTTTCTTATAATAGCAAGGATTATTTTGTGATATTTCAATCTGCCGCCGCAGGCGAGCAAGTTTTACGATTTCCTTATACGGGCAATGAAGACGTGTTGCGGGCGATTGCGAATTGCAATGGTTTAACGCCTAATGCGTCAAAAAGAATTTGGGTTGCGCGTCCGATAGGAAATTCGCACAAGCCGATAATTTTGCCGGTAGATTGGGTTGACATTACGGCTTATGCCGGAACGCATACAAATTACCAATTGTTACCAGGGGACAGAGTGTTTGTCGTGGAAGACCGCTGGGTTACAACGGACGGCGTGTTGGCAAGAATAATAGCGCCAATGGAAAGAATAATGGGCTTTTCATTGCTAACCGCATCAGTAATGACAAGATATTACGGACACGTAATGACCGGAGGAGGCGAAAGAGGAATGTACAACTACGGCGGCGGAAGAGGATACTAAAATTCTAAATTCGGAATGCGGAATTAAAGATTTTGATTTCAAATTTAAAATAATAGGGTATTCTAAAAATTAATATTTTTGTAAAAATGTAGGCGACGTTTCGGCGCTGTATTTGATTTTTTTAGCCGCCTACCTGAACAAATGAATTTTTAAACTGTTCGCACTTGAGTTTTCGTTTACCTTCGCCTGCCTAGTTTTCGGACGGCAGGCTTTGACGCTTTTAAATCGCTGAAATTCAAGTACGATCTGTATAGAGCCGCCCAGATTAAATAATCTCAATAACATTTTTTTAAAACAGATCATGGTAAATAAAAAAATTAAAAAAACTAACGATAACGAAAGCCAAATTTTAACCGATAATAAACGTAAAGTTATCAATTGGCATGAGGGTTTTGTTGAGACGTTGGAAG
>JAISLW010000317.1 GCA_031277105.1 Planctomycetaceae bacterium
TAGAGATACCCATATAATAACAAAAATTCAAAAATAAAAAACCAATCTAATAAATTTTCAGTGAACGGTTACAATTCAATTAAACGCCGTAGCGAATTCACCAAGCGATACGCAATCAAAAGCGAAATCGCAGAGTTCGTCAAGCTTGTCAATATCTTTAACGCTCATAATCTGCCTTTGCAATCGCATAGAAGGCGACTTGTCAAATCGACGCGTCAAAATACGAATGATATTTTTGGCAATACCTTCGGATTTACCTTTAGCGAGAACGGCTTTATTGTGTTTTTCAAAAAATTTTGCACAGGCTTTAATGAGAATCTTTTTTATTTTTCTTTTTAACCTCCGATCATTTAAGCATAGTAATCGAAATAACCTATTGGCGTTGGATTGAATCTTATTCATTTCAAACCTTTCGTGAACATATTGTAACAAAAATTATCGCTAACATTATTTTTCGATTTATCTACAGCTTTTTTTTCCTTTCCATCTTTCGATGGCGGCTTGTATCATTTCTTGCGAGATAGGTTTTGAGATGTAATCGTCCATTCCTGCTTCAAGGCATTTTTCACGATCTCCGCTCATTGCGTGCGCCGTCATTGCAATAATCGGCACGCCGGAGTCTCGTACTCCCGAATTTGGCGATCTTATTAAAGTTGCGCATTGATAACCGTCCATTTCCGGCATCTGACAATCCATAAACACCATGTCAAAATCTTGCTCTTGCAATGCCTTCAACGCAGCAACGCCATTCATTACCGAATAAACATTATGCCCGAATGACGTCAATAACGCATTCGCCACCATAATATTTACCTTGACGTCGTCCACCAAAAGAATCTTCAACGGCGATTCATCGCCATTGCCGCCGTCCGTATTTTCTCGTATTTCTAAATTCCCGCCGGCTTCAGGAATGAATTTTCGCAACACTCCCAAAACATTCGATCCTCTTACCGGCTTCGTCAAAAATTCTACACGGTTCGGCAACAGAATTTCACCCAGATCAACCGCCCGCCCAAGCGAAAACATCGGCGTATAACGGATCGCTTTGTACAATTCAGTATCAGGAAGTTGAATAATTTTACGCACAATTTCATCCCGCACGTCGTCAATATCCACAATTACCCAATCAAACGTCTTGCCAGTTTTAACTCTATTATGAATTTTTTCGATAAATTCTGCGGTATTTTCTGCGTCGTAAACATCGGCGCCCCAGTTGCTCAAAATTACTTCAAGCGACTTTCGCGTCAACTCATGTTTGTCAAAAACTAAAACAGCCCGCCCAACTAAAATTTGAGATAAATTATCTGCCGCCGCTTGATTGCGAATACCAGACTTCGGCATTCCAAGCGTTATTGAAAACGCAAACGTCGAACCTTCGCCAAGACGACTCTCAACCTGAATCTGCCCATTCATCATCTCAACAAGTTGCTTGCTAATCGATAAACCCAAACCCGTCCCGCCATAACGCCGCGTCGTCGATGTGTCCGCTTGCGAAAAAGGATCGAACAGCAACGCTAATTTTTCTTGCGGGATTCCTATTCCTGAATCTTTGACGGACATAAATATCGTACACTTATCCTGCTCTATTGCCGTCAACTTCGCTTCTACAAGTATCCCGCCCGTCGATGTAAATTTTACAGCATTGCTCAAAAGATTAACCAAAATTTGACGTACTCGAACACTATCGCCAATCAAACAAGACGGAAAATTTGGATCAATAATTAACGTCAAAGTCAATTGCTTACTATGCGCCTGCACCGCTATCGCATCACAAATATCCTCAAGCAATTTGCCAGGTTCAAATTCAATCTGTTCCAAAACTAACTTCTTCGCCTCGATTTTAGAAAAATCCAAAACGTCGTTTATTACCGATAAAAGCGACGTTGCGCTCTGTTGTATTGTTTCAACATACTGTTGTTGCAACGGCGATAAAGACGTTTTGGCAAGCAGATTAGTAAGCCCGATAACTCCATTCATCGGCGTCCGTATTTCATGCGACATATTTGCTAGAAATTCGCTCTTTGCCCGCGAAGCCAACTCCGCCTCTTCCAACCGCCGCCGCTCCGTAATATCCGTAACAAAACCTTCCGAAATACTAAAATTTGGATTTTTCGGGTCAATTTCCACAACTACCGACCGTTCCCAAACCCATCTGACGCTGCCGTCTTTGTGAACAAATCTATACGTCGCTTCCAAAGGTCGCCCGACCGCAAGCGTGCTGTTGTTGTCCGCTAGAAGTATCCCGCGATCATCAGGATGAACGAGATCAAAAAATGACATTCGTTTGTTGTCTATCAAGTCATCGGGGTTGTATCCTGTTATTGCCGTCAAGCCGTCGCTGACAAATTCCATTGTAAATTCCGGCGAATTATTTCTACACCGAAACGCCATGCCGGGTAAATTTGAGATCAAAGTTTCCATTCGCCGCTGGCTCTCGCGGCGTTTGGTCGCTTCCAACGCAATAACGCAAAAATCCGCAATCGACGCCGCAAAAGCCGTCTCCTCAAAAGTCCACTCGCGCGGCATGCCCGCATGTTCCGTGCATACCGTACCGACTACTTCGCCGTTGACGCGAATCGGCGTATCCAAAAGCGCACGTATCCCGCCAAGCGCATAACCTTCTGCCATTCCAGGTAAAATTGTATCGGTTTCAGTGTCTGGAATTGAAATACTTCGTTCCGATTTTAATAGACGAATATAACTCGGATAAGAATATGCGTTAAAAGGAGGATCAACCGAAAACTCTTTCGTAACCGCCGAATACATCGCAATATTAACCAAACTATCCGGCTTCAATAACCACACGCCAACACGCGCCGCTTCGAGAACTGTTGCCGTAACTTCGGTTATTCTTTTAGCCGCTTCGTTGAAATCGCCGCTTGTAAGAATCGGGTCTTTGCTCAACTCAATCAAAGCCTGATTTTGCCGACGTAAAAATTCATCGCGTTTATTTTTTTCCGGCGTCGGTTGATTTTCTAATTTATCATGTAAATTATCATGCAAAATAATTGCGATTGCGATTGCGTTTTGCCAAGAAATTCGCAACGCCGTAATATTGCCTTTCCATTCCGGCGTTTGCAAAACAACCGCGTTGTTGTCATTATTTTTTTGTTCAGAATTATTGTAACGAATATTACCGGCGTTATTTTGCGGGTTAAGTTGAGTCAATCGTTCAAATTCGCCGCGATTATTAGCGGCAATATTAGCGGCAAATTGTGAAGCGGAAAAGTTGACAGTAATATTTATCCACTTGTCAAATGCGGCATTTGTCCAAAGTATTGTATTGTTTTGCGGATTAACGATTGCGAGTGGTTCGTTAATGAGTTGCAATAATTGTTCGGAAACGATTATATCTTTCATATTCTCAATTTTTCGTTAAGCGGTTGTATGTTAATTTGGTTACCCGACGTACTGTTCGTAATTGAAATTCAGTAATTGGAACTATTCGGTAGAATATTCGTAACCGTTTGCGGTATTTTTTTAATTCGGAATCTGGAATGCGAAATTCTGAATTAGTTTTAAAAAACAATTTTTTTAATCTGTGTAATCTGGAGACAAAAAAATGATCCACTGATTAAAAAAATTTTCTGTTAGTTTCGCCCTATCGGGTAGGTAAAATTCTTTTTTGGAAAAATCATGATATTTAATGTCATTGATTTCAAGAGTTGATATCCAATCGCCATCTATACCTTTAGGTGCGTTAGTTGTTTGCTTTATTAATATTGGAAAATCATTTTCACCTACTACATTACTTGAAATATAAAAAGGGTATCTCTAAAAATTCATTTTTTGCAAAAAGGTAGGCGGTGTTTCGCCGAAACGCCGCAATACGCGTAAAACAATTATTAAATTTTACTACTTCGTAACGTGTAAAATAGACACA
>JAISLW010000184.1 GCA_031277105.1 Planctomycetaceae bacterium
TGTGATGCAGGCAGTCCGCCAGCGAATCTGAAGGAACATCGGCGTTCCGCCTGCGATCCGGTATTTTTTGTAACAATAAATATTTGTCCCGCTAGGGACAGCATGTTGGTAGAAAAAAATGATACAAATTTTAGCGTCCCGTTAAGGACGCATTGAGGGTTAAGGTTGTATTGACATGTTGTCCCTAGCGGGACAAATATATTTTGACCTTGCTTTTCTACCAACATGTTGTCCCTAACGGGACAGAAATGAATTTTTAAAAACGCCCAGATTTTAAACCTCGCTCATTGGCGGTTGAGTACAACCGCATGCAGGCGAGACGCCCGCGAACCTGGGATGCAGGCGAGACGCCTGCGAATCTGAATAAAATCAATCCGAAATGCACTCTAGACTGACAGTCAGGCGAGACCGCCTGATCGCGGGCGCCCCGCCTTCACTTTGCCGCACGGCAAAACTTACCGCTGTAGCGTTTTTAAGCTCTCTCATTAGCGTTTGAGTACAACCGCTTGCAGGCGAGACGCCCGCGATCCTGTGATGCAGGCGTTCCGCCTGCGAATCTGACGAAACACCAGGCGAAATGTTTGCGATCCTGAAACGCCTGCGATCCTGAAATGCAGGCGAGACCAACGGATCGCGGGCGTCCCGCCTGCAATTTGCCGATAGGCAAACAAAAAGGCTGTTGAGATGTTAAACCTCGCTCATTAGCGGTTGAGTACAACCGCATGCAGGCGAGACGCCCGCGATCCTGTGATGCAGGCATTCCGCCTGCGAATCTGAAGGAACATAGGCGTTCCGCCTGCGATCCGGTATTTTTTGTAACAATAAATATTTGTCCCGCTAGGGACAGCATGTTGGTAGAAAAAGATGATACAAATTTTTAGCGTCCCGTTAAGGACGCAATAAAGGTTAAGGTTGTATTGACATGTTGTCCCTACGGGACAAATATATTTTTGACCTTACTTTTCTACCAACATGTTGTCCCTAACGGGACAGGTCGAACAAAAATTTGGGCGCGTCTATACTGTTCGTACTTGAAATTCAGCGATTTAAAAGCGTCAAAGCCTGCCGTCCGAAAGCTAGGCAGGCGAAGGTAAACGCAAACTCAAGTACGAATAGTTTAAAAATTAGGTTTGTTGAAATTGAAATTAAATCAATAATGAATTTTTAGAGACGCCCAATTAAATAAAAAAATCACACAAATCATAAAAATCATAGTTCGTACAGTTGCGTTTATTTTTCAATAATTATAGGTCTGAAACCTACGTTCATTACTTTTTGGAATGGTTCATAAATTACTCTTGCGGCTGCGCCTGCGAATTTTGGTCTGTCTTTCCAGCTTCCGCCTCTTGCGATTACTTTACCTTCAGGCGTGTTTTCGGTATCGGGAATAGTCCATTCCCAGACGTTGCCGATTACGTCGTACAATCCCCAATCATTCGGCTCATACTGTTTGACATAATCTACGACAAACCATTTGTCTCTCCATCTATTGTCCCTTAACGGATACGCTAATTTTTCATCATACCAGCGTCTTTGATGCAACGTTGATCCGTTTTCCCATTGGGTTCTAGTTTCTCTAACTTCATCTCCCGCTAGGTTGGCGTATTTTGAGAAGTCTGTATTTTTGTCTCCGTACCAGAAGGTTGTTTCCGTTCCTGCTCTTGCCGCCCATTCCCATTGCGTTTCCGTTGGCAGCGTAATATTTTTTCCGCTTTTTTTCGCTAGCCATTCGCAGAATTTTTTTGCTTCTTCAAAACTTATTCTTGCTACTGGTTGTTCTGGATGATTTGCGATATAACCTGGCGTAACATGATCTTTGCCGTCTTCATGCAAGTATCGCGTATCATGTTCTGCGTCAAATATTGCGTATTGTCGGTTCGTCAGTTCCGCTTCGGCAACCCAAAACGGCTTCTCAATTTTTACTAATTTTCGCTTTCGCTCGTCCGGCAATCCCGTTAGATCGCCCGCAATAAATTCTCCAGCGGGGACTTTGACAAATTTTATTTTTACGCCGTCGCCTATCTCTAATTCCATCGTTTCGCCTTTTGCAAAATTCCCTTTAATAACCGGTTTTGCAGATTTGGGCAAATTATCAACAGTATCATATTTCTGAATCGCCGCCGTTAATTCTTCCGCCGTCAATAAACGTATTACGTTGTTTGCTTTGCCTTCTAGCGCTTCTCTGTATTCGTCTTCGGGATTAGTATCAATTCCGGCGTAGAGTTTTTGCAATTCTAGTCTGCGCGGTTCAAATGTTTTGTTATCCCACATTCCGCGATACGGCACGTTTAAGTCTATCCATGTGTAAATTTTATCCCGCAATTCGCCGTTAAATTTTACGCCGTAATGTCCGCGTGATAAACGTTGCACTAATTCGCTCACGGTCGCATGATATTCTAGCGGCGTCAACATATCCAAGTCCGGCTCCGGACCCGGTCGATAAACGTATGGATTTAACGCCGCATAAGAAGAATCTGTTCTCCAGTTGCCGGTTTTATGGGCGACGAAAGACGGTATTTTGTGCGTTGTCGCCGTTTCGTCGTTGTGGCAAGGCACGCAATTTTTATCTAACAACGGTTGTATTTCCGCTTCGTATCCAAACGATCTAGCCTTGCCGTACCAATTTTTGATTTCGCGCGGTTCGTTGCGTGCCGCTAGCGGGTTAATTTTTGAGGGCGAAACTTCCAGCGGCGTTTCATGGCAACCGATACACGCTTGTTGCTCGCCTGGCATACAGACAGTCCAAGAACGCATTAGTTGTAAAGCGGCGCCGTTTTCGTCCAGAACTTGAATAGAAATAGGCGTGTTCGCAGGAACATTGAACATTGCCGACCCGTCCGCTTCAATTGGAACCGTTCCAATTATCCGTTTAACATCCCAACTCGAATGTTGCCCTACCGATTCATGCCCTCCGCTCTTGCGATAACCAAAATGATACGCAAAAATACGCAGAGATTTCGCTTTGCCGCGCGGCACGCCTTTGAGTCCGCCGCCGAAATAAACGTCCGAAATAAAAATCGTGCCGTATTTTTTTGACGTATCAATCATTTCGTGTTGAACCGGCGGTCGCTCGCGTGAAATAAGCGGTATCGCATTGAATAACGAGTTGTCTTGAACGCTCATAATTTTTATCATGTTGTCCCATCGGTCAACAAGATATAAGTCAAACCCGCCGCGACCGTCAACCCGCACGCTCGCAAGATAATAATTCTCGCTCAACGGATACGGATGAGCAAATCTATATTTTCCGCTGCCGCCTTGATTATCGTAAACGTTGCCGATAACGTCGCGCCCGTAACCAGGAATCTCTTGAACGCAACCGGTAACTTCTTTAGGATAAACGCGCGGATAAACGCTGATATGTTGTAAAGGTTGTCCCCATTCTTTTGATTCGGGGTCGTATCGCATTGGATATTTTGACGCCAGTTGCGGGTCAAGTAGCATTAGTCGTCCGGCTTCGGGGATGCCGCCGCCGGCAGTATGATGCCCGCTGACTACGCCGATAATCATACTTGGATGTCCGGGAACGACGCGCGGATTTTTGAATGCGGTTGGAAAATAAGAACCGCTGCCCCAAATCGCTCTTTGATTTCGTCCGTCTGGTTGCATTGCGAAAAGGATACGACTCATGTAATGCGGAATATCCGAATATTCCCATCGCAAATACATCACGCGTCCGTCGTGCATTACGGTCGGATGCCAATCGCTGTCTTGTTCAAATGTGAGTTGGCGTACTTTTTTGTTTCCTGTTGCTACTCGGTAGAGGTTGACCATAACTCTGCCGCCGTTTTCACAAGGTAATCCTTGCATTCCGGCGGTAGATGCGGAGATGATATGACCTTCTTCGGGTAAATAGCAAGCGTCAAACCAGTCAACATCCGCTTGGTCGCCTGGAGTTAGTTCTTTAAGATTTTTACCGTCGACGCCGATTTCAAATACCGCCCAATGTCCGCTTGAGTTAATTGATGAAAACATTATCCGTTTACCGTCAAAATGCAAATCAGGATCGCGAATAATTGCGCCGTCGGGATGCCGGTAAATCGGCGTCAACTTCGGTTGAGTTCGTATATCGTTCAAAACGACGATTTCATTGTCCCAACCTTTTTTCGCAACCGTATCGTTTGTGTAAGCGTTCAGACCGGTAAATCCCCATCCTTTTTTTGACGTATTGCGGCGTATTAAAAGAATATTGTCAAAATCCAGCAACGGATTAGCGAGCGCCGCTTCGCGGAGAACAGCGTCAAATTCAGTTTTCGTTTCGGCGTCGTTAGGATTCTGTTTAAGTCGCTCGTCGAGTTTCTCAATTTTAGCAAGATATTCGGCGCCTTTGGGGTAGCGACCGCCAAACGTCTTGATCAAATCATTGACTAGCCGTTTAGCCGATTCGGGGGTATTGACAGGAACGATTCCGTTATTGTAACCTTTATGCGCAAACAAATTGAACGTAAACGTCAAAATGAAAAACGGAACGAATAACAAAATCGTTATTGATCTAGTTATATTTACAAGAGTGTTTATTTGTATTTTTTTTGACATGAAATTTTTCAAGGGTTAAAGGGTTAAGGGTGTAAATTGTTCGTACTGAATTTGAGTTTATCTTTGCCTGCCGTCCAATAATCTGATCTGATTAAACAGTCAAACGGCGTAAAACGCAAATCAATCGCGACCGCTTTAAAAAAGGGCAAGAATTATAAATATTAAAATCAAACCTGTCAACAGAGTTTTGTAAGTAACCGTTCACGAAAATTTAAGCGCCATGTTTTAAACTATTCGTACTTGAGTTTTCGTTTACCTTCGCCTGCCTAGCTTTCGGACGGCAGGCTTTGACGCTTTTAAATCGCTGAATTTCAAGTACGAGCAGTATAGACGCGCCCAAATTTTTGTTCGACCTGTCCCGTTAGGGACAACATGTTGGTAGAAAAGTAAGGTCAAAAATATATTTGTCCCGTTAGGGACAACATGTAAATACTACCTTAACCTTTATTGCGTCCTTAACGGGACGCTAAAAATTTGTATCATTTTTTTCTACCAACATGCTGTCCCTAGCGGGACAAATATTTATT
>JAISLW010000352.1 GCA_031277105.1 Planctomycetaceae bacterium
ACGATATATTGTCAACCCATTTGAATTGTAATTGGAGCGATTTGTTTTGCATGTTGATCAATTTACGCGGAATAACAATTTGCATTTGATTCTCTTTCACCCGACAATCTGTTACCGTAACTTTTTCCCATTTTCCGTTACGAGAAAACTGTTCTATTGTTACTTTATCAGCGCTGCCGGAATCAATACGGTTAATACTCCATTGATAACCGTTCCAATTTGTAACCGTATTCTTTGAACTTGCCGAAATTTGCGGGACGCTTAAATATAACGTCATCCGGCTTTCAGTAGGTCGCAATAAAATTTGTTTCACGGTTTTAACGTAAAAGTAAATGTTTTCATCGTCAAATGCAATTTTCATTGCGTCAAAATCGTTACATCCTGTCGTGTTCGTGTAAACCAATTCGCCGTAACCGGAAGTTTTGCGGTCAACAATGTCATTTTTATAATCGTAATATGTTGTCTTTACCGAGTCCCATTGCGAAAAACTATCTGATACGTTAATTGTTTTCTTTGAAGACGCAACAGATTTTTGCAACGGAGCAACTCCTTTATAACGCCGAATATTGCCGATCATTTGCAGATAATAATTGTCGCAAAATCCGCCTCGCATCGGTTCAATATCGCGGCTGTTGTTGACGTCGCAAAGATCGACAAAAGCGACAGGCTCATGTGGAGATTGTTTTTTGAAACGCATTGCTATCCACTCGTTCCAGCCGGTAATGAAAATAATTTTCGGATCTTGCGAAATAGCAAAATCAAACTGTTCGCCCAAATTGTAGCCGTAATTCACTGCATTTTTTGCCGGATCGTTTTTACCGTTATGCCAACTTCGCGTCCAGTTAGATTGATCGCCGTAAAATGCGCTTGAACTAAAACGGATCGTACCGGCGTGTTGTGCCACTGAAACACTAATTACTTCGTTTTCTCCCGATGTATTTTTGAACACATGTTGCGGACGTTCAAAGGCAATCCATGGGAAACCGTCAGCATGATATTTTCCTTCATTGGGCCATTGTGATTTTTTGATGCGGAAAAAGTTTTTTACCGTATTGTTACATTCCTCTGGGTGACCGATGATAAGCGGTTTTCCCTCCCAATAAAACCAAAGATCGGGATAAAGTTTTTTCGCATAAATATCGTTATAAATATGTTCTATTGTTGTGGCGGATGCAGAATTTGTGTAATAGACAATTTTTGGAACATTCCATCCTTGCTTTTGGTATTCGTCGAGAATAGCGAACAGCATTAGGGACGGTTTTAGGTAATGCGATGCGTTTGTCGCATCAAATACGAGAAAATCCACGCCCGCATCGGTGAGAAGTTGGACATGTTTTCGCATAACCCAAGCGTCTTCGGAAGTGTAATAACCGTACAACGGTTCGCCCCAATGATGAAATGCAGAAACCGGTCCCCATGCCGGATGATCTGCGTTGCGAATTGCTTCGGGATGTTTGGCGACAATTTTTGTAATATCATAAGGTCCGTTTTTCCCGTGTTGTGCCATCCACAAAAAATAAAACAATCCGACGTAACGTTCTTTGCGTACCGGCGACGTTATCGACTTATCGTCTGGCATCGGCAAAATGCGACCGAGTTGATCAGAACTTCCGTATGTGCCGTTTGACGCAGGCAAAGAAAGCGGCGGTAAAATCGGCGTTGATGCGAATACATCTGCCGCCAAAAGAATGCTCCCGCCAAAACAAATCAAACATAAACTAAAAAACAATTCTATATGTTTCATATTTTTTCCTTTTGTGTTATATTTTTCGCACTTTAAATTGTTCACGCTTGAAATTACGTTTACCTTCGCCTGCCTAATTTTGGGCGGCAGTTTCTGACGTTTTTACATTATTAAATTTTAAGTACGATACAAATATTATGAATAATATACCAATATCTGTTTTATTTTTATCTGTTGTTGCTGTATTTTTTTCATGTTCTGTATGTTTTGATACGATTTTTGACTATTGTATTGTCGTGAAAGTTATCATAAAAATTGTACCGTTAATATTTTTTATATTTTTTTGGTATTTTTTTTGTTGTGTATTGGCTTTTTATTATGGATTTATAATTCGTCGATTATTTCCTGAGCGAAATCCGGCGTCTTATTGGAGTGTAATTTTATCGTGGTTTTATTATTTGTGGACTTTATGTTTAGCCGGTTTAGTTATTTGTATAGTCGTTATTATAATAATAATTTCCAATGGTAATTATTGGTTAGAAAGATATACAATATATTTTGAGAAACCTGTTGTTATAGGAATACCTATTATTTTTTTTCTTAACTCGATCATAAATTTTTTTGTAATATCTATATCATATAAATCTATTATTGGTTTGTTGTGTAATTTTTTGTGGGCAATATCAAGTATCGCATCGGCAATAACACTTACTCATATAATGTACCAAATATAAACGACAAACTATAAAAAACCAGATACAAAAAAATCCTTCTAATCTGCGTAATCTGTGGATCATTATTTTTGTCCACAGATTACACACATTAAAAAGATTTTTTTGAGAATGGATATTGACAAGCATTTATGTTTATCTAAAATTCCCGAAATTCTGAATTGCATTGTCGAAATTGTGAGTTTGTAATTTCTGTAACAAAAATTTAACCGGATAATTTTAAGGTGAATTTATGAAAACTTTCAAAAGACGTTTTTTTGTAACGATAATTCTTTTTGCAATCGTGAATCTCTCAAATTTCACGTTTGCCCAAAATAAACCGGCAGCGCCGAAACTTGATCCGCAG
>JAISLW010000378.1 GCA_031277105.1 Planctomycetaceae bacterium
CCAATACCGACAGGAGAACGGGACGCAAAAATTCCAGCACGTGAAGGCACGCATTGCGGACAACTAACATAAGCGCGACGAAATAAAATACCTTCGGATGCAAATTTATCCAAATTCGGCGTAACCGCATTCGTATCGCCGTAAGCCCCAACAAATGGAGCGCTATGATCGTCCGAAAGTACAACCAAAAAATTGGGTAACGTTTTATTTAACGGCGGCGCCGATTCGTTTGTACGTTGCTCATCAGCGACAACAACGCCGAAAATAAAAACAAACAAAAAACATAAAATCGACAAATTCATTTTCAACATAAAAAATCTCCTCGTAAAATTATTTGTAACCGTTCACAAAAATTTAAGCGTTAAGGGTTAGGGTGTAGGGGTTAGGGGGTAGGGGGTAGGGGGTAGGAGGTAGGAGGTAGGAGGTAGGAGGTAGGAGGTAGGAGGTAGGAGGTAGGAGGTAGGAGGTAGGGGGTAGGGCGTATCGGGACAATTTTCGTAACAATAAATATTTGTCCCGTTAGGGACAACATGTTGGTAGAAAAAAATGATACGCATTTTTAGCGTCCCGTTAAGGACGCAATGAGGATTAAGGTTGTATTTACATGTTGTCCCTAGCGGGACAAATATATTTTTGACGTTGCTTTTCTACCAACATGTTGTCCCTAGCGGGACAGGTCGGACAAATATTTATTGTTACAATAAATCTATCTACTTAAAATCGTCAAAGCCTGCCGTCCGAAATCTAGGCAGGCGGAGGTAAACGAAAACTCAAGTACGAACAGTTTAAAATAATGTGAACGATTGCTTCTTTCTTTATTTATTTTCTGTTGGGAAAGGGTAATTATTTTTTCCGGCTATTGGTTCGTAGGGGCCTTCCGGTAATGTTTTTTGCCAAGCGAGAATTTTTTCGGAAAGTTTTTTAACAATATCGGGATATTTTTCTGCAACATTATTCTGTTCGCTATGATCGTTAGGAATATCGTAAAGTTCGATGCGGCTTTGGTCGGGATTGAGTAACAATTTCCATTGACCGTCGCGAATTGCAAGAATTGGGCTACGGTTCCAAATGTGATTAGCAATTCTGAAACGCCATTCCCAATAAAGCGGTTTTGATCGGGTGAATTGTTTATTTCCTTTGAGAGCGCCGGTAATATTTTCGCCTCGTAATGTTTCTTTGACTTCGTCGGGTAATTCAATGCCTGCAATATTTGTCAAGGTCGGTAATAAATCAGCGCCGCTAATTACGGAATGATTATTGACTTGACCTGCGGGAATATTTCCGTGCCAGCGTACAATAAAAGGAAGCCGGACGCCGCCTTCGTATAAACTCCGTTTTCGTCCGCGTAAAGGACCGACGCTTCCAATTCCAGACCAACTCGCATTAATAATTTCAATATCTTCAGGACCATTATCTGATGAAAAAATCACTATCGTATTGTCTGCCAAACCGGAATCTTCAAGGAATTTCAGCAATCGTCCGATTTGTCTATCAAATTCTGTAAGCGCCGCCGAAAAAATTTCGTACGGCGTTGTAAAATCGTCCGGCGTGCGTTTATTCCGGTACGGCTCGCGTAATTCCGCAGGAGGAAGCAACGGAGCATGCGTATCAAAAAACCAAACTTGAGCATAAAATGGTTGATCTTTAACGGCGCTAATTGCCTTAATTGCATCATCGACAAAAATCCTGGAAGAATCGGGACGTTTAGGACCTTCGCCGTCCGAAGGTATTTTATTGTTGAACAAATAAGTTTCATCAAAACCGTATTTCTGCAAAGCGTCTGCAGTTGGTTTGGGATTTCCCAAATGCCATTTGCCGATGTGAATTGTTCGATAACCGGATTGTTTCAAAAATTTCGGCAATGTAGGCGTTTGGGGCGCTAATTCATTGGGCATGGCTCTTGCTTTATTCCTTTCAGGCGTTGCAAAATGCCCGTGAACTTGCAATTCTGCCGGAAAACGGCTTGTCAACAATGTTGCTCTTGACGGCGAACAAACGGAACCGCCTTGATAAAATTGCGTAAAGAGTATTCCCTGCGCAGCAAGTTTATCAAGATTCGGCGTGCGTTTTCGCTGATTTCCGTAACAGCCAAGATCGCCCCAACCAAGATCGTCCGCTAAAAGAAACAAAATATTGGGACGTTCCGCCGCAACTGAAAATGAAGTCAATAAAATGAATATAATTAACGTTTGGATAATATAAGTTTTCATAAAATAATCCTTTCTAATTCATATTTAAACCGTTCACGAAATTTGTAGGAAATAGAGTTTCAGGGGATGTAGGGTTAGGTGATAGGTGATAGTTTTTTGTAACAAAAATTCTATCCCCTATCCCCTATACCCTATCCTCTATCCCCTACACCCTACATCCTAAAACCTAGCGCTGTTACTAAAGTTTTAGTGTTGGCGTGCTTCGTTTTGATTTACGGATGGATTTATAAATGTTTTGATATTCTTCGATTCGTTTTTTGTTTTCTGGTTCTTTGAGGAGGTTTGTTGTTTCTTTTGGGTCGTCTTTTAGATTGGCGAGAAATTCTGGTTTGTCTGTTAAACCAAAAATCAATTTCCAACCGTCTTTCAAAACTGCATGACCGATTCCGTCAAAACCTTCATCCCGCGCCAATTTTGCACGATAATTTTGGTAGGCTTTTAACGGTTTAGGGCGATTTTGAAATTGTTCTCTTAATTCCGGCGGGATACGTTCTCCGGTTGTATCTCGTCCTGGGCTGGATTGAACAAGCAGACTTTCGCGAATCGGTTTATCTTCGCTTTGTTTACCGAGTAGTACGGGCAGAAAACTTACGCTGTCTAGCGCTTGATTTTCGCCTGGTTCTACTCCTGCGATTTCGGCAAAAGTTGCGGCGAGATCGTGCGTGCCGACAACTTGATTTGTAACTGTTCCAGGTTTAATTTTTGAACCTTTAACAGTATCGTCGCCCCAATGAATAATAAACGGGACGCGTGTACCGCCTTCCCAAATTGTGGATTTGCTGCCGCGCAAGCCGCCTACTGCGTCATGCCCGAATTTTTCCAGTTTATTTGCGGGGATACCGCCGTTATCGCTGGTTATGATAATAATAGTATTCGCATAGAGATTTCTTTCTTTGAGAACTTTGACGAGTTGACCGGTGATAATTTCGGTTTCGAGAATCATATCGGTTTGGGGAGTGATTGTTTCGCCTTTGAGTTTTTTGCCAAAAAGAACGTCGCTAGGCGTATGCGGCGTGTGTGCGCCGTCTGTGTTAAAGTGAATTAAAAACGGTTGATGTTTTCCTTCCGTTTTATTTTTCGCAATAACATCATCGATAAATGCGGTTGCTTTTTCGGTAAGAGTTCGTCCGACGTCTGCGCTATTCCAATCTGCATAACCAGGACCATCGGCAGTAACAACCGAATCGCCTTTTAATTTACCGGCTTTGAGTTGTACGACGTTTTTCGGATCGCCAACGAGAATATTGTTCTCATAAAAAGCATACGGAAAACTTTGATGACCTCGCGGGATAATATACGAATAATCGAAGCCCCATTGAATTGGACCTTCGGCAAGTTTCGATGAAAAATCAGGCGTTTTATCGTCGATCATTTTTTCATATACTAATCCGAGATTGGCTTTACCGAATATAGCGGTACGATAACCGGCTTGTTGTAAAAAATGTCCGAAAGTTTTTTGACCGGATAGAAATTGAGTATCGGTATGCCAATTCCAATCGCCGCCCGCATAACGTCCGCGCCAAGGATAATTGCCGGTAAGGATCGCATAACGAGTAGGCGCGCACAATGCCGCAGGAGTATGCGCATTTGTAAAACGAATACCCGTTTGCGCAAGACGATCTATTTCAGGCGTTTTGAGTTTACTCTCCGAATTGTAAATCGAGTAATCGCCCCAACCAACGTCGTCGGTATGAATCAAAAGGATATTGGGGCGGGGGTCATTTTGTGCGGATTTTTCATCCGCCGAAATAATATCGCCGAAAGCGTAACTAAACACAAACGACAACGTCAACACATACAACAAATTTTTCATGTTTTTCTCCTAATATAAAAGGGGATGGAAATGTTAAACAAACAACAATTTGGAAATAATCAAATGTTGATTTTTTAAAAAAAATCTCGCGCAACCGTTCACGAAAATTTTTTTAGTAAATTACGTTTTGGCAATTGGCAACTATTCAGGACATATTTATTTTTTTGATCGTAATTGATTTATATTAGCCCCATCGGGG
Organism: Planctomycetaceae bacterium; assembly: GCA_031277105.1. Taxonomy (GTDB): domain Bacteria; phylum Planctomycetota; class Planctomycetia; order Pirellulales; family Thermoguttaceae; genus WRKP01. The sequence goes on from JAISLW010000378.1 coordinate 4,223, forward strand.
CGACAAGCATTAGCGTAGGGCAGCGCCATACGTAATGATTGTCAACTAACGCAAGCCCTGTAAGGGCGCAAGCAACATAACGTCTGACGGCTATCGCCCTTACAGGGCTAACATTTTTTGCATCTTTGTCGTAGGGCGCTGCCCTACGCTAATTTTTAGCGTCCTGTTAGGGACGCTATTAGGGTTAATGTTGTTTTTAAACTATTCACACTTGAATTTGCGTTTACCTTCGCCTGCCTAGCTTTCGGACGGCAGGCTTTGACGCTTTTAAATCGCTGAATTTCAAGTACGAGCAGTATACATGTTGTCCCTAGCGGGACAAATATATTTTTGACCTTAATTTTCTACCAACATGTTGTCCCTAACGGGACAGATGTGACAAATATTTATTGTTACAATAAATCTAGCGCCTACCCCCTACTCCCTACTCCCTACTCCCTACTCCCTACACGTGGAGAGTAATATTGCGCCGCGTCTTGCCCTACTCCCTACTCCCTACACCCTACTCCCTACACCCTAAAAATCTGCGGACGTATTTTTATTCTGGTCTTTCGACTTTGAAATCGAATTTTTGTTTAGCGCCTCGTTTGACTTCTAGTTTTAGTCCGCTTTTATCAGCGTTTGTGTATTTTGAGTTTACGCGTGGTTTAGTGGTTGTTTCAATATTTTCGTCGCTGCCGGTTTCGGTTATTTCGTCAGTTCCGGCGAGCCAGATTTTATAGTCGCCTTCTGGTATTCCGGCGCCGTCTTTTGTATCGCCGATAGAATAAAATCCGTCTTGATTAAGTCTTGCCGAATATGAGTTTTTCGGCGTTTCAAAAACTACTGAACCAAATTTAACAGGCTCGCCGTCCGTAAATGTTACGTTACCTGTAACCTTAACATTCTGCGAACAACCTACGCTCAAAAATAATTGAAACAAAACAACAATAATAAAAATCTTTCTTGACATCGTTTTAAGTTATGGGTTAGGGGGGTAATTCGGAATTCGGAATTCGGAATTAAGGATTTTAATTTCAAATTTAAAATAATCTTTTTTAATCTGTGTAATCTGTGGATCGAACTTTTTTCCACAGATTACGCAGATTAGAAGAATTTTTTTTAATCGATTGAGACGGATTTTCCGTCGTTTACTTTTCCTAGACGATAAATTGTTGTCCAATTTATATTCGGGGAGATGCCGCGAACCGAACCGTCGCCGAATAAAAATATTGCCGTCGCCGGATGAATGCCGCCGAAAACGGCGTGTTCAAATTTAGCGTTGTTTGAAGTGTATAGGTCTGTATCAGGAACATCATTAGACGAGCGTTTAATACTAGGCAACAACAAATAAATTCCTCTCGCAACATTTATATTTGCGTGTGCGGCGTTTGTATTGAGATTTCCTCCGTCCCATTGCGCCTCCTTCAATAGGCTAGGAAATTTATCAATCAACGAAGTTGGAATAAATTTTTCACCGACTACAATTTGATTACTCGTTCCGTCTCGCCACCATGAAAAAGTATCGCGCGGTCGCCAATTAGTTATATGTCTTTTATCAGTATTAGTTGAACCGAGTCCGCTTACGCCTTGTCGCCATGTTACAACGCTAACTCGAATCGGACTGGTATTTCTATTTATAAAAAAATTAGCGCCCGATGCGTTGCCATACAATGAAACTTGATTAAACCAATTACTGTAAGTTGGCGATGCCGCATTGGATGGATCAAAAGATGAAATAATTGCATAATCGCCGCGAGGTCCATTGTTGTGTCGGTTAGGTGAACCATCAGCAGCTAGATGCTCGTTATCGACAAACCTTACGCCGGATCGTCTAGTCGGACATTTATAAATTGACACGGAACCGAAAGCGGCTCTTAAATGTTCATTTGATCCCGTCAATCCGTCAACAAACCACTCGCCAGTATTCGTTACATTATTCCCGTTTGTTGTAAGCGGGGCAAATTTGTTCACAGCGGGATCCGTATCAATATCAATATTTTCAAGCGCCTTATAAAGATTCTGTTGTTCGATATACGGATAAATCAATCCCCAAAAAGACGGCTTATGACTAAAAATTGTCGAAGGCGGCACGGCGTTATTGGCGCTGTGAAACGTGTGAATTGCGATACCGATTTGTTTTTGGTTGTTGGTACATTGAGCTTTTCGCGCCGCTTCACGCGCCGATTGCACGGCGGGCAATAACAACGCTATCAATATTCCAATAATCGCAATTACGACTAAAAGTTCAACAAGCGTAAAACCGCTAACATTAAATTTGTTTTTAAATATGATCATATTTTATTTTTGGAATTTCTAAAAATTCATTATTGGGAGAAACGATCAATCATTCGATGTTTCTCTAAAATTTTAATACGCTCTTTAACAAACCTCATTTCAACCTAATTTTTCTTTACTTAACAACCTCAGTAGAAAATGAATCTTCCAAACCCACAACCTCATTACCTCATTAAAAAATTAGGTAATGAGGTTTGTTTTGTGGGGGCTTTGTTGCTACTGAGGTTGTTTTGTTAGGAAAAATTAGGTTAAAATGAGGTTTGTTAAAAATAAAATTAAATCAATAATGAATTTTTAGAGATGCTCTTTTGTTATTTTTTACGTTCAATTATCAGTTTCATTCAATCGATTTTAATCGATAGAAACCGGTTGACCGTCGTTTACTTTTCCTAGATTGTAAATAGTTGTCCAATTTATATTCGGCGATATGCCGCGAACCGAACCGTCGCCGAATAAAAATACTGCCGTTGCCGGATGAATGCCGCCGAAAACTGCATGATTTGTATTAGCGTTGTCACTTGTAGTGTACAGTTCTGTATCAGGAATATCATAAGGCGAGCGCTTAATACTAGGCAACAAAAAATAAACTCCTCGCGCAACATTCATATTAGCATGTGTTGAGTTTGAATTGATGTTTCCTCCGTCCCATTGCGCCTCTTGTCTTTGGCTAGGAACTTTATCGATCAACGAACCTGGAATAAACTTTTCACCTACAACAATCTGATTACTCGTTCCGTCTCTCCACCATGAAAAAGTATCGCGCGGTTGCCATCCGGTTATCCATTTTTTATCGCTATTATTTGAACCGAGCGGATTTGTTCCTGTTGCGGTTGCGCCTTGCGCCCATGTTACGATACTGATGCGAAACGGGCTACTGTTTCTTTGTAATAAATTATTTGCATTAGTGGCATTATTACCGTACAGGGAAACTTGCGAAAACCAATTGTTATAACTTGGTCCCGTTAAACTAGCGGGATCAAAAGACGAAACAATTGCATAATCGCCGCGTGGTCCGTTAAGGTTAAGGTTAGTTGAACCGTCTGGATTTGGCGGCGAGTTGTCAACATATCTTATGCCTGAACGTCTTGCCGGACATTTATAAATTGACACGGAGCCGAAAGCGGCTCTTAAATGTTCATGTTGGTTTTTCAATCCATTTACAAACCAGCCTCCTGTATTTGTCGGCGAGGTTCCGTTTGTTATAAGCGGCGCTTTATTTGTTGCGCTGACGTCGATAGTTGAAAGTAAGTCGTAAAGATTCTGTTGCTCAATATACGGATAAATCAACGCCCAAAACGACGGCTTATGACTAAAAATCGTCGAAGGCGGCAAGGCGCCGTTTGCGTCGTGGAAAGTGTGAACAGCAAGTCCGATTTGCTTCTGGTTGTTAGTACATTGTGCTTTTCGCGCCGCTTCTCTTGCGGATTGTACGGCGGGCAATAAAAGCGCTATCAAAACGCCTATAATTGCAATTACTACCAAAAGTTCTACAAGCGTAAAACCAAACATGTACGAAAAAATATTTAACTTGCGCATAGTGAATCCTTTCTATCTACTATGTTGTGTTATGTTATTTGTTTCGATCTACCGTTACCGTAACAAATCCTTGTTGAAAATATATTATTGCAATTGCTATGCCAGAGTAAAAAACTCACAAAACTAAAAAAGATAAAAATCGATAAAAACAGAACAAAAATAAGCAGAAAAATAAGCAGAAAAATTTTTTTATAAAAAAATTATCACAGAGCCATTCAATACCAAAATAAAATATTCACAAGCAACAACCAAATTTCACGGGCAAATATCACGGGCAAGGAGGATAATTCGGAATTCGGAATTAAAAAAATCTTTTTAATCTGTGTAATCTGTGGATCAAAAAAATCGATCCACAGATTAGAAAGATTATTTTAAATTTGAAATTAAAATCCTTAATTCCGAATTTAATAGATTTCGGTAGAGAATGTTTGGTTGTTTATTTGTGTTTGTTGTTCTGGTTGTTGGTAGAGGTATAGGACTTTGTGCGTGGTGTTATTTTGGTTTTGTTGTATTTGTTGTATTTGTTGTATTCCGGGCGTGTAATTTTGCGGGTAATTTTGTTTTATTGGTTCGCCTATTTTAACGTTTACGGTTTCATACGTATTTACTTCTTTCCAATGTAATACAGGTAAATGAGTGATTTGTTTTTCTTCTGTTTGGCAATATTTTTTTACAATTCGTCCTGTTCGTTGATCGACGACGTTTACTAGGGTTTCGATTTTTTGTTTTATTGGCGTGAATTGCATTTGGTATATTTTTTTTGGTTTATATGCCGTGATATTTTTTACGGCGACAGGTATAGCGCCGGGCGTTCCTGCGGGTACGACGGAAGCAGCGGCGACGTTTTGCAACTGTTGTCCATTGATACAGAGTTCCGCCGTTTTATTTTCAGACGGTAAAACGTAAACGATTTCAGCGTCGTCTTGAATTGTTCTTATACCTGCGGAGTTTGTTTTTATTTGTGGTTGTGTTGTGTTTATGTTAGCGGTTGCGGGTTGACCGATGGAGCCTACGTTTCCGGTTACGGGTGAAATTGTCGGGATATTTGCTTGTGGGATAAGTGTTGGTCTGGTTGCCGGCGTGGCTTGTACAGGTATTGACGGCAACGGCGCGCCGATATTCATCGGCGGCTGATTAACTTGTGCGAGTGAAGCGCCTGATTGAATATACGGAACTGTATAAGCGGTTTCTTCATTCGACCCGCCCCACAAACAATCGCCAATACCGCCGCAAAAACCTTCTCCGCAAATTAAAAAAAATAAAACAAAAATCAAACTTACATAAAATACAAATTGACGCAATACAAACACAATATCTACCCCCCCGACAGACAAGTCTTCGGACATTGATAATTTATTTACAAGTTGATTAAAATAATTGTTACAAAAATACATTTTGCTATCGTTATAAAAATATGAGGATAAAACGCTCGCGAAAATTTTAAGTAGAGAGCGTCTCTAAAAATCCATTTTGAACGCCCTACACCCTTAGATTATAGGTTTTATTTTTTGGTCGTGCATGAAAAAATTTTTAAAATTTTTTTGAAAAGCATTTAAAACTGTTCACACCTAAATTTGCGTTTATATTTTGCGCACTTTAAATTTCAGTTTTTTAAAAATACGAATAACTATTCATTTAGAGATGTCCTTTTGGTTAATGTTTTGTCTTCGTCCCGATAGGGACGGTACCATTAATAGTGATCGTTATAACCGCAGGTCGCAGACCTGCGGTTAAAAGTCAACATCTAACTCTGCCCTGATAGGGACAGTACATTTTGCGTTAAATAATCTCCATAAAGTCCTGCCCTTTCAGGGCAGCAAGGATTCGCGGTTTTTTACCGCAGGTCGCAGACCTGCGGTTATGAATGTACCGTCCCTATCGGGACGAAGACAATTAAACGAAAACATTAAATTCATTTTTTTGCAAAAAGGTAGGCGGTGTTTCGGCACAGTGTTTAATTTTTTTAGCCGCCTACCTAGACAAATGAATTTTTAGAGATACCCATTGCAAAATGGTATTGACGTAAATAACGTGTAAAAAAGAGGTAAAATTTACTTATTTTTTGTAACTATTTCAGCGGAATTTTTATTTTATAACCTAACCTTATTTTTACCTTATTTTTCTTTACAAAACAACCTTAGTAGTAACCAAGCCCCCACAAAACAAACCTCATTACCTCATTTTTAATCCACGCCAATAAATGTCGTAATTTTGTTTTTATTGTTGTTGAGATTAATGTGTTCAACAGGTGTTAGACAGGTGTTAGGCAAGTGTTAGACATAATGTAGATCCGCAAGGCATTGCGTCTCTACGAAATGACGTTTAACGTTATTTTTTAATGAGGTAATGAGGTTGTGGTTTGGCGGATGCATTTTCTACTGAGGTTGTTTTGTAAAGAAAAATAAGGTAAAAATTAGGTTACGGAAAATAAATTCAAAATCAATGTAAAAATTCAGATGAATAGACGCATTATTTTTTACATTGATATTTTTATAAAATTAATATTATACAGTTTGTACTTGAAATTCAGCGATGTAAAAGCGTAAAAGCCTGCCGTCAGATAGCTAGGCAAACGACGGTAAACGCAATTTCAAATGACAACAACTTAAAATAAATCAAAGATCAGATAAACTTGGAGAAATCGCAGCGCCAATAAAACCTCTTGCGTCTGATTGTTTATCGCTGCCGGTCATTAATTGTACAAAAATTATCTCGTCAACCGATTCATTAATCGTTTGAACATGACCATCGCAAAATACCGCAACAATAACCGAAGGATGATAAGCAGAAGGTCTAGCGCTCTGATACCAATCGCCATCGCTAAACGGAGCATCAACACACATATTGATCCAACGCGGTAAACGTAAATTTGACATACCGCCGCCAGCCAAATCGCACGTCCTCGCAAAATTACTATAAATTGGCGTAGCGCCTGAAGTAAAAGCCCCGTTTGGATACCCTTTGCCCCAACAAAACGCAACGCCGCCCTCCGCCGTATCCGGCGAACCTTTAGACCCTCCGCGATCACAATCTGACGTCGTCCTATTCTCATCCACTCCATTCACTTCCTCCACATAAAATGTGATCCAAAATCCGGCATTCAAATTTTCTGACAATAATAAAGTCCGGCTCGTTCCGTCAAGTTTATTTATCTCTTCAATACTTGTCCGTATATTTGGGAACTTTTGCCGATCAAGAAATACGCCATTGTACGCATTTGAATCATAAGTAACGGGTTCGCCTGTTTCATTCCAAAAATCATCTACCGCGCCGCCGTTGACGACGTAACTTATTCTTGCGGATGAATTAGACGTGAGCATTGCGCTTGGGCAACGTAAGATAGGAATTTTTGGAATTGACGGCGCTTCGTTGTTCATAATTTTTTGATATAAATCTTGTTCTTCTATTTGCGTCAAGATTTTTGTTACCCATGAAACAACCGCGTCGCTACCGCCGATTTTTGCGCTGTTCCTCCAACCTGGGAAAGCATTGGCAGACGCTTCAAATTGCAACAGCGCCGTTGCAATATTACGTTGTCCGTTCATACAAGTAGTACGTCGCCCCGATTCACGTGCTGATTGAATCGCCGGCAACAAAAGACCGGCAAGCAAACCTATAATCGAAATCACCACCAATAACTCAATCAACGTAAACGCTAAAATTTTAACGTTCCTAATTCTCATAATTTTTATCCTCCATCGTTAAACATTGTTAAAAATCGTACCATAGGACGTCTCTATACAGATTGTACTTGAATTTCAGCGATTAAAAAGCGTCAAAGCCTGCCGTCCGAAAGCTAGGCAGGCGAATGTAAACGAAAACTCAAGTGCGAACAGTTTAAAAATTCATTTTTTGCAAAAATGTAGGCGGCGTTTCGGCACAGCGTTTAATTTTTTTAGCCGCCTAACAAGACAAATGAATTTTTAGAGATGTCCATTTGGTTAATGACTTGTCTTCGTCCCGATAGGGACGGAATTTTCATAACCGCAGGTCTCTGACCTGCGGTTAAAAGTCCATACCAAACTCTGCCCCGATTGGGGCAGGACATTTTGCGTTAAATAATCTCCATAAAGTCCTGCCCTTTCAGGGCAGCAAGTATGCGCGGATTTTAACCGCAGGTCGCAGACCTGCGGTTATGAAAGTACCGTCCCTATCGGGACGAATATAATTCAACAACAACAATATTAAATAATAAAAAAATACCGTGAACGGTTACAAAATTTTTAATTTTAGATTTTGTGAAGTAGTAAAATTTAATTGCTACAAAATATCTATTGCGGCGTTTCGGCACAGCGTTTAATT
>JAISLW010000480.1 GCA_031277105.1 Planctomycetaceae bacterium
CAAAAAACGTAAAAGAAACTTCGGAGGAATATGATAAAGACGAAACGCAGAATACAAACTTTCCGAATGCAACAACCGAAACGGTTGCGATTTTAACCTCGCTCATTAGCGGTTGAGTACAACCGCATGCAGGCGAGACGCCCGCGATCCGGCGGCGAGTGCGATCCTTTAGCGCCGGCATTCCTTTTTTTTGCAGGCGTTTCGCCTGCGATTCTGTGGACAATTTTTTTGTAACAAAAAACTGTTCTCTAGTTTTCTACAAAACTACTCCCTATCCCCTACTCCCTAAAATCTATTGCTGAAATTTTCGTGAACGGTTACATGGATTTTATCCTGCTATTTTTGTTGTAATTCTGTTTATTGGCGTGTATTGTTGTTGCGAGTTATTGATGTGATATTGCATGAGGTATGCGTCGTCGTTTGTGTCTTCGTAGAAGCAATGTAAAACTCCGGTTGCTTTGAATCCGCGTGAGCGGAAGAATAACAGAGCCGGTAGATTTGATTCTCTTATTTCCATTGTGATTTTTGTTCTGCCTTGATTTGTTAATTTGCTTATTAGTTTTTGTATCATTTGGCTTGCTATGCCTTGTCGTTGAAATTCCGGCAGGATAGCGATATTTAGCAGATGTATGCGGTTTTTTGGCGTTTCATAAATCATGAATCCGACGACGCGATTATTTTTTTCCGCAACCATACCGATACAATTTCGCTGTTTCAGACAAGATTGAAAATCTTCTTCCCGCCAAGGAAATTCAAAACAACTATTCTCTATCGTCATTACCTCCGCAAAATCACGGCGCACCATCCAACGAACATAAACGCGAAAATCCTCGTCGTCATTACAAATCAGACTCATACAAAAATTCCTCCATTACTCATATATATTCATAAGGGTATCTCTAAAAATTCATTTTTGCAAAAAAGGTAGGCGGTGTTTCGCCGCTGTGTTTATTTTTTGGGCCGCAATGGAGTTTTGCTATCAATAAATTTCAATAATTCATAAAGCCTAAAATATGCTCATTTTAGACGTGTGACGTATTAAAATTTATTGATGTCGTAAACCGTAATGCGGCGTTTCGGTACAGTGTTTAATTTTTTAAGCCGCCTACCTGGACAAATGAATTTTTAGAGACGCCCATAAATAATTTCTGAACTCCCTAAAAGGGAACTACCTCCAAAAGGTCGCATAGAATAACAAAAAATCAAAAAACTTGCAAGACGAATTTTTTCACAATATTTAGACTGTTCGTACTTGAGTTTGCGTTTACATTCGCCTGCCTAATTTTCGGACGGCAGGCTTTGACGCTTTTAAACTGTTCGCACTTGAGTTTTCGTTTACATTCGCCTGCCTAGTTTTCGGACGGCAGGCTTTGACGCTTTTTAATCGCTGAATTTCAAGTACAATCTGTATAAATCAACAATAAATTTCAAGCACGAACTGTATAGTAACCGTTCACAGAAATTTGTTTATTAAATTACGTTTTGGCAATTTTTGAGGGACAAGTGAGACAGAAGGGACATGAGGGACAAATTTTTTTATAACAAAAAATTCTGAATTTTGTATTCCGAATTAGTTTTTATTTTGGCGTTATGTTTGATGCTTTTTCGACTAGGTTTAGAAATTCTTTTCGTTTTTCGTCGTTTTTTATGTTTGGTTCTGCTAAATTTTTTACGGTATTCCAGTCGCAATTTTCCATTTTTCCGCCTTTTTGTAACAATAATCCAAATAACATCACAGCGGCGGCAAATTGCGTTTCACCCTTAATATCTTCGTTGACTTTATCGGCGGCTTCATCGTTGATTTTATCGGCGGCTTTATTGTCGTTTTTATTGTTATTAGATATTCCTCCGTGTGATCTTCTTCCTTGTAAATTGCTAATATGCTTTCCAAAATTTGGATTCAATTTTTCGGACTTATTTTTGCCGTCGCCGATATTGTTACTCAACAATTCATTACTCGACAATTTACTATCCGTCCCCAACTTATTATTCACATCCGCCGCATCCAGACCTAACTCAACCGAAAAATAATCGTTAATTACAAAGTTTCCTTTCGCCGATTCTTCAACTTTGCCGCTTGTATTTGTTGAATCGGTAGATTGATTTTTGTTATACGGATTTTGTAAATTTGATTTCTCAATTGAATCTGTTTCTGTTTTTTTGCGTGTTTGCGGCGTAATGTTAGCAACTTGCCCGTCAACCGGTATTACCTCATAAAACAACATCGACTCATCCGGCAACCCAAGAAAATAATTTACGACAAACAAACCACCCTGCGGCTGCTTAATCGCAACTTCGCTTGTAATAATATTGTCAACCGGAACATAACCGCTAATCTTATTTTTGTCAAATTTAATTGCAACACTCAAGCGCCCATCGCCCCGATCAGAAATTTTATCATAAGACAATTTCTCTTTAGCGTCAGTATTTGCGTCTGTTTCAACATCTTTTTTAGCGTCTGTTTTAGCGTCTGTTTTAGCGTTTGTATTTTTGTTAGTAATATTTTTATCAGCAGTATTTTCATTTGTATTTTCGTTAATATCAATATTGTCAATTTTGTCCGCTAGTTTTTTTATTCCAACGCATACTAGCAAATGTTCCGTATTCCAAGGACATTGAATCATGTCAGTTTGGATAGCAAATTGCCCTTCATTTTTAGCGCCGGAATAATCGTAACGAAAATAATTTACATACTCGTTAATTTTGATTTTATCTACCGGTGGAAATTCGCCTTTGTTTATTGACTGTCGCATTACGTCGTATGTCGCGTGAATTTCGGCTTTGTTGCGTCTTCCGCTATTACTGATTTTTGTGGCGTCGGCGCTGAACGATCTGAAATTAGGTAATAACAAATCTTTTGACGCAATATCTAAACGCTGCGTATTATTTGGCGTTGTTGTTTTATTGTCGGACGTTGTTTTGTCGGATGTTGGCGTTGACGTATTTTCGGGCGTTACGATATTTGGCGGCGTTGTTTCATTTTTTTGCGTTTGCGTTTGTGCGATTTCGGAATTGATATTATTTGCAATTACGTTTGAATTATTTTTAATTATATTTTGTTGCGACAACTGACTTGGCGTAGGCAATGAAATCATTTTTTGTTGTTGTAAACTTTGATTATTCACGATACTATTACCGTTGAAATTTTGATAGCCGCTAAATCTATTGCTGTCAAAAACGACGGGCGGCATATTTGAATTTTGATTTTTCATGTTGTCTTGAATAATCAAATTCTGTCCGCTAATATTGGACATCCTGTCTTGATACGGAGAATTTAGAACGGGCGCTGTTTTATTTCTTGCGGTATTACTGAGCAAAAAATCATCGACTTTGATATTATTTTGAGAGACGTTTATTTCATCTGCGGCGTTGTTTTTTTCGTTTTCTACTGTTATACTTTCTCCTTTGTCCTCCGTAATAATATTTTGCGCGAGGTCGGCAACTGCGTCGGGCTGATTTATTTCTGCGTTCTTTGTTGCGGCAATTCCGGTTTCGGGTAAACTTATTTTTGCGTTCTTTTTTGCGGTTTCGTTTGTTTGAGGACGAATATTATCGACGGCGATTTTAATTGAGTCAAAATTTTGAATTATCGTTACAAAAATTACGCAAGCAATAATAACTAAAGACAAAATCCCCGTTACGCGAAAATTTAATCTCATCCGAAACGATCTTATCGTCGCCGCATTCGCCGCCGGTTCGTCGACTTTACGCAAAATCGCAACACGATTATCCGAACCGCCAATAATATCTGCAATCTCCTCAATATCGCAAACGTCAATACACGGCTCCGATAACAAAACCTCGCTGACTTCTCCGGCAATTTTTTTGATCGCTTCAACTTCCGCCAGTAATTCGGCATTAGAGTTGACTTCCGCCTCTATTTCCAACAATTCCGCTTCCGGCAACTCGCCTAACGCAAATGCCGTCAATTTATGATCATTTTTATCTATCATTTTTTCACCTATTAAACTGCTCGTACTTAAAATTCATTTGACGTAAAAAGCGCCAAAACCTGCCTGTTTATCTGTCGGATTACGCCTTTAAACTGTTCGCACTTGAGTTTTCGTTTACCTTCGCCTGCCTAGTTTTCGGGCGGCATGCTTTTACGCTTTAAAATTCGTTGAAATTTAAGTACTAGCTGATATATCATTTTGATTTACGTTTAGTTTTTTTCTTAATTTATCTAGCGCTTCGTGTAATAGCCAGCTGACGGTTGTGATTGGTTCGTTTATTACTTCGGCTATTTCGGCATATTTTAGACCTTCCTGAAACTTTAATCTTAAAACTTCACGATGTCGTTGCGACAGGTTATTGAGTTCTTTAATCATCATGTTTATATTTTCCTTTTTTTCTGATATATTTTGCGGGTTATAATTGATGATGTTTGCCGGTATGGTTTTTATCATATCTCCAATAGCGACGGGATAAGCGGCATGATTGCGACGACGGCAATAATCAATAATCAAATTACGCGCCGTTCTGTATAACCAAGACCGCGTATTAGTAACATTTTGCCGGTTCTGCTCAAAACGTAGAAAAACCTCTTGCACAATATCTTTCACCAACTCTTCGTCGGAAGAAAACCTGCCAACATAACGACAAATCGCTTTATACAAATTTTGATTAAGCATCATCAAGTACAAGGCAAAATATTGACGTCATTATTCAATCATACAGTTTGCACTCAAAATAACGACGCTGCAATAACATAAAATTACGACCGCCAAAAATAAACAACCGCAAATCGCAAAAATAGCAATCGCCAAAATTCAAGCGCTATCCGTACAAAATATAAGACGTATGAATTGTAATTTACATAGAAAAAAATTTAGCCATTCACGAAATTTTTAAATAATTATTAGTACAAAAGCAAAACCGTAAATTCCGATTTTCCACAATTTAAGTTGTTCTTTCGACGGAGCCGTTTACTTTTAATTTTAATATTTCAATACTTTCCAATCCGTTATTATCTACTGCTTTTACGGCGATATGATAAATTCCGGCTTTTAGATGTTTTTGTTGTTTGCCTTCTGTATCTCTTATTATTGACGATTTGAAACCTTTGTCCGCGTCGTAATCGAAATCCCAACTATAAAATTCAACGTCTGAAGAATTTTTGCTAGACGCTACAAATAATATTTCCCGCATTCCGCTAGCGTCCCGTTCTAATTCAGTTACTTCGATTTTAATGTTAGGTTTTTTTGAAACGGGAATTATTGTATCTACCGCAACAAGACGTATGATAATATTCTCTTGATTTTTTAATCTTGCAACTTCTTGCACGGCGCCTTTGCCAAAAGAAAACGCAATAATATAACCGGCAGGTTTACCGGATTTAATATTTTTTTGAAATTTCGTTTTGTCAAATTGTTTCGCAGATACGGAAAAATTCTTTATTACATTTACGCCTATTCCTTCGGAACGTTTCACTTGTATAGGAGCGCCGTCTTGAGCGACGCCGTCGACTCCGGCGTCGCCGCCTTTTTGGTTGCGGGGAACGCCGCCAAATTGACCTATTATCCAACTCTCAAATTCATAAGCGTCTTTATTGCGTAATGTGTCATAATCGTATTTGTGTAATTGCAACGTGTAAGAATTAGCGTAAATATTGGTAAACAAATCCGTTTGTTTATGCAATCGCAACTCGGTAACTTTTACCGCTTGTACTGACTGGTCGATGCCGATCCATTGGCGATTAAGATTATCGGCAACCGCGATAGTTGTACCGCCGCCCATAAATGGATCAAGTACGATATCGCCTTCATTGCTCGCACAATTAATTATACGTTCTAAAAGAGCCTCAGGTTTTTGAGTCGGATAGCCGATTCGTTCTTTGGATAAATTATGTAAGACTTTTATATCATCCCAAACGTCTTGTAAAGGTATTCCTTTCATGTCTTCAGGATAAACTTTTAAGCGGGGCATTCCGTCGTCTTTTTTAGTCCAATGTATTTTGCCTTCGCTATCAAGTTTTTCGAGTTCTTCAGGAACATAAGCCCAATGTCTCCCTTTTGCGGTAACGTCGATATTTCGCCATATTTTACCTGATGCGCCTTTTGAGATACCTGCTCCTGTTAAATCGGCTCTTTTATATTTTCGTCCGTTTTCGTCAATGCAATCAAAAAATTCATCTAAATATTGTTCGTTGTAATTTTGATAAATGATATTCCATTTATGTTTATTTGTTTTTTGATAATAAAAAATACTATCATGTATAGCGCCGCATTTATCTGCCGAGTTATGGGCGGAGTTTCTTTTCCAAATTATATGATTTCTAAAATTATTTAATCCGAAAATTTTATCTAATATTTCAACTCTAATATAAGCGTCTGCGTGCCAGTCGCAATGTAAAAAAATACTGCCGGTCGGTTTTAGAATACGATGCATTTCAAAAACACGCTCTTTAAGCCACGAAATATAATGATCTATACCGCCAGACCAGCGGTCTTGAAAACTGCGTATTTCGCCATCGTCGCCCCAGATCACTTCGTAATTACGATTACTAAAAAAAGGCGGATCAAGATATATCAAATCTATCGACTCCTTGTCCATCGATTTAAGAATCGCAAGATTATCGCCCAATATCAATTTGTTTACAGTCATCAAAATAATAATTGTATACCGCTCGTACTTGAAATTCATTGATGTAAAAACGTAAAAGCCTGCCGTCCGATAGCTAGGTAGGCGGAGGTAAACGAAAACTCAAGTGCAAACAGTTTAAAATTTATTCCAATTAGTTATATCGGCGTCTAAATTAATTCTCAACTTTAAATTGAAGGGCAAACAATTTAACAGATTATTAACGCCGGTCAATAGTTTTTTTAACGCGTTTGTAAATAATTTGTTTTAGAGCGATTCACAGATTACACACAGATTAAAAAGATTGTAACTATTCAGTAGGCGTATTATTTTTTGTAACGATACGTATATTAAGGACGAAATTAACGCAAAATTTTGATCAAAAAAATTAGGGCGTCTCTGTTTAATTTTTTTAGCCGCCTACCTGGACAAATGAATTTTTAGAGATGACCTTTAGAGATACACATTATTCTACTGGGTATTTTCAAAATTTTTTATTTTTTTACTATGGAAAAAGTTTTTCAATCGTCTTTAGTAATCGCCATTATTTTTTATCGGGAATCCCTGAAAATTTATTTGCTAATATAATCGCACTTCAACAAAGCGCCGCCTGAACAAATAAATTTTTAGAATGCGCTAATAAAATATAGGGCATCTCTAAAAATTCATTTGTCCAGGTAGGCGGCGTTTCGGCGAAACACCGCAGTACGGTTTACAATATCAATAAATTTTATTACTTCACAACGCTTAAAAGACATCTCTATTTTATACGTTATGAATTATTAAAATTTAATAATTATTTTGTGCGTATTGCGGCGTTTCGGCGAAACACCGCCTACCTTTTTACAAAAATATTAATTTTTAGAGATACCCTATAGTGAATTAGGATATACTGCTCGTACCGGAAAACCATTGATTTAAAAGCGTCAAAGCCTGCCGTCCGAAAACTTGCCAGACGAAGATAAACGTAAAGTCAAATGCAAACAGTTTGAAATTTTTTGTCCTTACTTGACATGATACATTTTGGATACTACAAATTACATTTATCTTGTCTTGTTTTTTATTTACACAATCTTTTTATTTACACAATAAATGAACAGCGTAATTTTAAACTGTTGAGTATCTCTAAAAATTCATTTTTTTTGCAAAAAGGTAGGCGGCGTTTCGCCCAGTGTTTAATTTTGGGCCGCATT
Source organism: Planctomycetaceae bacterium (assembly GCA_031277105.1). Lineage (GTDB taxonomy): Bacteria > Planctomycetota > Planctomycetia > Pirellulales > Thermoguttaceae > WRKP01. The sequence goes on from JAISLW010000480.1 coordinate 7,773, forward strand.
ACGGTTTATGACATCAATAAACTTTAATATTTCGCACGTCTAAAATATACATATTTTAGGCTTTATGAATTATTAAAATTTACTGATAGCATAAACTCCATTGCGGCCCAAAAAATAAACACAGCGGCGAAACGCCGCCTACCTGGTCAAATGAATTTTTAGAGACGCCCTGTTATCAGTTTATACTACTCGTACTCGAATTTCATCGATTTATACAGATTGTACTTGAATTTCAGCGATTTAAAAGCGTCAAAGCCTGCCGTCCGAAAGCTAGGCAGGCGAAGGTAAACGCAAACTCAAGTACGAATAGTTTAAAAGCGTCAAAGCCTACCGTCCGAAATCTAGGCAGGCGAAGATAAACGCAAATTAAAGTACAAGCAGTTTAAAAATTTTCAAAAACCTATTTTTAGAGAGGGTCAATTTCATGTCGTTAAAAATTTTCGTAACAAGAATGTTTCTATTTGTTTTAACATCTCTTTTTGCAATTTTGTTTGCAAATTTGTTGACTAGAACAATTCCTGTATCTTTTGGCGATGATTCAATTATCGCCCCTGTCGCTGTTCCTGCCGCCGCTTCAGGCGAGCAAACCGATAGCGCAAATCCTAACCCGACTAACCAAACCACAAAACCAAATAATCCAGACGAAAAATTACCGCCGCAAGAAAATATCATTTACATTCCTTACGAAAAATTTAATCAAAACTTCGGTTTAAAAAAAGGCGGCGTATTCGTACCGTATGACGACTATAAGAAATTACTTGAAGCGGCTCAAAAAAGTCAAGAAGAAACCAAACCGCCTCAAACGCCAATTAACTCGATGCTCACTGAAATGTCCGGTATTGTAAAGGTATCTGATGATATTGTTCAAGTTGAGTCGACGTTAAATATTGAATTACTCAAAGACGGTTGGCATGAAATCCCGATTAAACTTGGCGATACCGCAATTACGAAAGCGGAAATAAATAACGAACCCGCCAAAATAAACGGCAATCCCGAAACCGGCTACAAACTAATAATTGAAAAGAAAAAAATTGACAATTCACAAAACAAAAATAAAAACGAAATCACGCCGCAACGTCTAAAATTAACGTTGCATTTTGCCAAAGGAATTACAAAATCGCCTGGTCAAAATTCCGTCTCTTTCAAAATTCCACAAACTCCGTTGAGCCGCTGGACTGTAATTATTCCGGAATCAGACGTGAAGATAAATTTTACGCCTTCTATTGCCGCCGCTACGGATAAAAAAGAAACTAATCCGAAACAAACAACCTTGCACGCTTTTATCGGAACCGTTCCTGAAATCAAAATTGCATGGACGCCGAAATCCGAAGGCGCAACCGGATTAGAAGCGCTCGTCAGCGCACAAGTTTTACAACAAACTACTATCGACGAAGGCATCTACCGAACCGCCGCAGAATTCGAATACAACATCAGCCGAGCGCCTATCGCAAAACTAGCAATAAATATTCCGGCAGACCAAAAAGTCGTCCGCGTTACTGATTCAAATATCAAAAAATGGGAAGTTGAAACAAAAGATAATATCCAAACAATAAAAATTGAACTATTTGAACCTGCCAAAGAACGACAAAACGTAAAATTTGAACTCGAAAAATTATTCGACTTCAAAGAACAACAAAACCAAAACGATAAATTAAAATCGTCCGTAAAATTAATTATCCCCGAACTCGCAGCCGTAAATACGGGAAGACAACAAGGCATTGTCGCCGTCAGAGCAACAAACGAATTAAATTGCGAAACGATAAATACGACAGGTTTGTTGCGAATGGACTTCTCCGAATTGCCCGAAAATCTAAAACGAACCAAATGGAACTCCGCTTACCGGATTTCGTCGTCGTCTTATAATCTTGAAGTTGCCGTTAATAAAGTTAAACCGCGTATTAATGTTACGTCGCAGGCGGTTGTCAAGCTTAATAACGATCTTGTACTTGAAAATTTGTTTATATTTAATATTGAGCAAGCCGGTCTGTTCCAAATCAAATTGCACGTGCCTGAAATATTCAAACAATATTCAGTTCACACTTATAGTAATTCCAACGCGGGTATTCACGGCGCTCAAATTGATTCTTTCACGCTTGATCCGATTAAGGGCAACGATAAATTCAAATTGATGACTATCGCTTTGTCAAAAAAGGCTATCGGAAAAGTCGCTTTGACGATTTACGGTTACAGTCAAAACAAAAATATCGACGCAAAAAAACCTGGAGAGTCTTTTGACTTGCCCGTAATTTTGCCGACAATGCCGCCGGAATCAACAGAACGATTCACCGGAAAACTTATGCTTCAAGTTGACGATGCTTTCAGAATAAATCCAATCGAAATCGAAGGTATTCAACCCGTTTCTATACAACAAATCACCGATAAAGACTGGTTGACGTCAAAAAATAACGCAAGGTCTGGTTTTCTGTTCTCGCAAGATATAGTTACGTTCAAAATTCAAGCGGAGAAGCGAAAACCGCAATTGACGTTAAAAGAAGTACGCCGCGTCAGAGTTGAGACCGGTTCAATTAAACATAGCGTAACATTTAATTACGACGTCAAATTTAGCGGCTTAAATTCTATCCGCATCGATTTCCCCGAACAAGTTTCAGGACGAATTAATCTTAACAGGACAAATAATAACTGGAGAGATTCAAAAATTATCCCGCCGCCGGAAGACGTTGAGCAAGGTTATGTAGCGTGGGAATTTTCACGCGGCGATAAAATCAGAGGCGTCGGAAACTTCACAATTAACTGGGAAGACGCTATTCCGCAACCAGAAATCGGTAAATCAATAAATATCGAAATTCCAAGATTAACGCCCCAAAAACAACAACCCGCCGACAGATTGTGGGGACAGATAATTATCTCAAAATCAGAAAGCGTCGATCTCGGAGAATCAGATAAATCAAACGGATTAAAACCTATCGACCCGCAAGGCGATATTGAAACAAAAGACCGCATTCAAGACGCCGTCGCCGCTTTTGAATTTTACGATAAATGGACGCTAGAACTAATCGCGACGCGTTACAAACTCGAAGAAGTTAAAAGAACAAGCATCGAAAAAGGAATTATTCGCGCAAATCTGTTCATCTCAAAAAAAGGCGCCGGCGTATCGGCGCAAGCATTGCTAAAAATAAGAAGCGTTCAACAAAGACTCGAAATGACGCTAGACCAATCCGCAAAAATTAGCGAAATCAGAATAAATAACAGACGAGTACCGCTTGAAGCGGAATCTACCGCAAAATATATGATACCGTTGACGTCTGTTACGCCTGATACGCCGTTTTTGCTAGACGTCCGTTATACAACAGAGCCGCCAAGTAAAAACAAAATTTTCATACCGACTTTTCCTGCGAACAACAACGCCGCTACCGCCGCCGGCGCCGCCGCTGATAAAACTTCCGGCGCAGCGATACAGAAAGCGGACTTGTCAGTGTTCGTTCCTGATAATTATTGCATCATAGGTTACAACGGAAATTGGACAAAAGAATTTTCGTATGAAAAAAACGCCAATTATAAAAACAATATTGTTACTTCAAATAGCGTTCAAAACGAAGTTAGAAAATTATGCGAGGAGTTTAATATTCCGCACGATGATTTCCAAGTTGCGGGCAATGAATACCCGTTTACGGCGATTCATCCGGACGATGATACATCGTTAAAATTCAATATCATCGGTACAAATTTCGGATCAATAATTTTCATTCTAATGATTTTATACGGAATCCTGACAATAAAAATCACGTTCATAAAATGGATTCAAATCACGCTTGCGATAATTATTGTTTGTATTTTTGCCGGATTTATAACAACGACTTTCACCGAATATTTATCAACGCTATCGGCAATTTATTGGGGCGCAATAATTATTGTAATTTGCAGACTGTTAAATTGTATTTTTCTGTTGCGCAAAACAAAATCAAACAAACCAACTGAACAAAATAGTTAGGGATAGTTTTTAAATTCGGAATTAGGAATTAGGAATTAGGGGAATAGATTTTTCGTTACAAAAAATTGTCCAAAGGATCGCGGGCGTCCCGACTGCGTGTGGTTGTACTCAACCGCTAGCGATGGAGGTTTTTATCTCTACCGCTTTAACGGGCGACGTTGACGACTTGCAGCCGAGACGGCTACGATCCGTCTAACGATTTTTCGTTACAAAAAAATTGTCCCTCCTGTCCCTCAAAAATCATCGAATACGTAATTTACCCAAAAAATAATATCGTTACAAATAAGGAGAATAGAATAATGAAAATTAGAAGTTTATTTTTCGTTACAATAATATTTAGTTTATTGTTTGGCGTTTTGCAATTATTTTTATTGCAACAAGGAACAAATCTGATTTTTGCTCAATCTCAATCTACGGTTGCGCAAAGTCCGAGTCCAACTATTACCCCAGCGCCTAACGCCGTCTCACAACCGCTCAACGTTACGAGTTCAACTATTAACCCAACTATTCCGCCAACGCCGCACGGCTACACGCAACCAAGCAACGTTACGCCGGCTCATATAAATCCAGTCGTTCCACAACTAAATCAGCCGCCGCAACCGCAATTGCAACAACCGACCGCTAACAATAATTCTCCACAAATGCCGCCAAATGTTCAGCCAACAGCTTATTCAACAGGTCCGTCTCCTACGCCAAATGTTCCAGATCCAAATGCGCTAAATGTTATCGTTCCCGTTACGTCAAACGTTCCAGTTGCTTCAATAAATTCGGTTCCCGCAAACGTTTCTGTTCCGCCAAGCGATCCTGTTTCGCCAAGCGTTCACTTTCCCGTTTCTTATTCTTCAACAGGTTCGGTCACATACGTTCCTGTTTCGCCAAACGATCCTGTTCCGCCAAGCGTTCCTGTTCCGCCAAACGATCCTGTTTCGCCAAGCGTTCCTGTTCCGCCAAACGATCTCGTTCCAGCCAATGTTTCAGGCAATATCACGCAACATTCACCGCAAGTTGTACAATATCAGCCGCAAACGCAACCGCAAACGCGATTTCAACAACAGCAATTTCAACAACAGCGATTTCAGCAACAGCCGCCAACTCCGCCAACGTCTGAATCGATTGATAAATCAGAAATTGATAGATCGGAATTGGATTATTTGGACAAGTTGCGTGAAATTTATATTCCCGCAAATGAATTAGGCGTAATTTTCGATGCGGCGAAAGATAATTTGTTGATCAAACGAAACGAATTTGAGAAATTACGCAAGCAATCCCGCGAAATATTACTCGAAATGCACCGCAAGGAATCACAACCGCACAGTCCTGTTGAGGCGGTTTTGCTTGCTAGCGATTATAAAATTACAATTGAAAATTTACGCGCCGTGATTGACGGAACGTTTGAGATAGAATTGTTGACGGACGATGTTGTTTCAATTCCAATTCAATTTGATCGCGTCTCAATAATTGAAGCGATTGACGCCGAAACCAAAAAACCGGCGGCTTTGGCGACGCAGGCTATGCCGCCAATTTCACAATTTGACATAAATCCAAACAACGAACAAACAGAATTACTTATCCTAAAAGGTAAAAAACGGCACAAAATAAAATTCGTCGCAACAACGCCGCTTGAAATAGACTCGACAAGACAACGCATCGTTTTTCAAATGCCGCATGGAACAAAAAATTCAATGCGATTGACGATTACCGGCGACGTCGAATTAAAGAGCGGCGCTTCGGTTATTTCTCGCAAAGTTGAAGAGCGAATCGGAGAAAATAATACGAAATCGTTGACAACGCAATTTGAACTATTAACAAACGCCGGAAATCAACAAACTAATATTACAATGTCGTTGAACTCGCATAAATCCGGCGCTTATCAAGCCGTACTTGCGCGAAGTATTCAGTTTGCAGAAGTTACGGAACAATACGAAAAATTACACGCTACGGTTTCTTTGACCGAAATGCATCAAGGAATATCTGAAGCGGAATTTGAAATTCCGGACGGTTTTGAAATTACCGCCGTTGCCGCCGTTTTGTTGGATAAATGGAATGTTGAAAAAAGCGACAAAACTGACAACGCAAATAAACAAGAAAATAAAAGCGCCGCTAAATTAAAACTTAAATTTCGCGAACAGTTGCCAGGTCTGACGACGATTTATCTTTCTGCGATTAAGGTTAAGCAGTTGCCGAATGACAAATCTGCGAGTTGGCAATTTTCTTTATTTAATCCGGTCAATGTTGCGGCGAATTCTACGGTGTTGGGTTTACTTGTCGAGCAGGAACTTGAGATGACGGATCTGGAGAGTAAAGAACTTTATCCGATAGATACGTTGGCGTTGCGTGATGCGATACCGCCGAGTACGTTGAATGCGGCGCCAGGCTCGCCGCTTATTCGGCTCGCTTCGGCATGGTATGCGCCGCGCGGACAATTTAACGTCAAAGCAAATTTCAAACGCCCTAAAAACGATTGCAAAATTGAAACGAGCGAAGTTTTAGTTCTTGCCGATAAAACGCCGACCTTGCAGATCAATTACGAATTGACCGTGCGAACCGGCAAGCTTTTTGAAACGATAATTGAAGCGCCGCCGAATTGGAAAATTGCGTCGATTGTAACTGCCGATAATAAAAATTTAGAATTTCGCCTAATCGACGACGGCAAAAAAAACACAGACGTGCAAAAAACATTAGTTCAATTTCCGCACGGAATAATTGCGGGCGAAACTTTCGAATTTGTCCTATCCGCAACAGGAACTATAGACGGATGGTTCACTGTTGAAAACGAAAAAAAAATCAAATTCCCGCAATTCAACATCCAAAACGCAACAACAAACACACAAGGTAAAATCGCCGTCAAATACGGAGGAGAAGAAGATTGGGATATTATTCCGGCGGCAGATGAAAATCTTATACCGCTAGATGATTCAGTTAAGCAAAATTTATTTCCAGATACGGTAGAGCAGGTTGCAAACGCGCAGCCGCGTTTCCAACTACCAGAATACCAACAACCGCAACAACGCCCGCAACAACGTCCGCAAACTCCGGCAATTTCTGTTACAAATATTCCGTCTGAAAAATTATTTAAGACGTTTTTGGCTTATGAGTATTTGTCGAAGCCGTTTGATTTAGAGTTGAAATTGGAAAAGTTAAATCCGCGATTGAGTGTGAAAGTTGCATCAATTTATTCTTTTACGCCAACGTTACTGAACGTCAATCACGAACTATGGTTCACCGCCAAACACGCCTCAACGCAACGGCTCGCAGTTTTGTTGCCGATTGAAACGACTAATACGCCGTCTATTGAGAAATTGTCCGCTTATCAGTTTTTGCCCGTCCCGTATAGCGCCAGACAAAACGCAAACATCTCAAACATATTGCCCATAAACAATGAAAGCAAAATCAAAGAAACATACAGCAGCGAAGTCGAAATCGAAGGCAAAAAATACAGACGATGGGAAATTGTCTTGTCGAAACCGCAAGCGGGTCTATTAAAACTAAACATAAATTTCGATATGCCAATAAATCCTGAAAAAATAAATAACGCTAAAGCCCAACCGTTCAAGTTGCCCGGAATTATTGCGGAAAATGTAGAATGGCAATCAGACATAATTGCGATACAAGGAGACGAAGAATTAGATTTACAAGTCCTAACTGATTCAAACGGAATAGACGCGGGCGATTTAGCGAAAGTCGGCGGCAAGGTTAAAGTGTTGCGTCCGGTTGATGCGGGTACGATTGCGGGAATGCACAATCAGCCCGGAAAAAGGTTGACGGGAGTTTATTCGGCGGTTCGCGACGAAGGCGATGTTGTGGTAATGACGCAAAGGAATGAGTTGTTATCGCTGGTTACGGCGGTTATAGAAAATGTTACGATAATCGCACAACTCGGAAATAACGCCGTAAACGGAACGCTTTATTCGGTAACTTATGATATTTGTACGGACGGCGCTTCGGTGAAATTATCGCTTGGAGACGGCGATGAAATATGGTCGGTTAAACTTGACGGGCAAGTTATGAAACCGCAACGCGTAGGCAATGATATTTTGATTCCGGTTCAACAACAATTAAAAAATATTACCCAAAATAATAAATCGGCAGAATTAAATAATAAAAAAGGTTTACGCCGTATAGAACTTGTTTATCGCAGTTATAATAGTTCGTTGCGGAGCGTTTATCTTTCCTTTCCGTCGTTGACTGTAAAGCGGGCGGGTAACGATGTTGTTGTTCCGATAATGCAAACGCGATGGGGCGTCATTCCGCCAACCGGATTTTATGTAACGAAAATTGGAGATAAAAGTATCGCAACAGAAGATAAATTTGAACCGGCGGCTTTCAGAATTTTTGAAACCGGAGCGATAGCATTGAGCGCGTTGCTATACAGAGAAAATGATTTATCGCAATATCTTGACTGGTTGCCTGAAATTAATATTAGCTGTAGAACGGCAAACAGGAGAGCCGATAAATCAAGCGCCCCAATGGCAGAAAATGAAAATATAATGTCAGAAGATAAATTAGAACCTTACAACGATATTTATAACGATGAAAATAACAATAGAGGACGAGTTCTTTCTGGCAAAGAATCTGTACAACTTGGAAGCAAAGGTCAAGGCGCTCCACTCAATAATGATACCCAAACTGATCTAAATAATCAGGAGCGTATGTCAGGTAGGATGGTCATTGATAAGTTCGAAATTCGCGATAGTTCGAGTAAGGACAACAAGGTATCGATTATGCCGCAACAGATCCGCCGTCTTAAATCTGTTCAACCTGTAACGGTAATTTTTATGGGAGATATGCAAGCGGGCGTAAATTATTCGCGTCTTGGAACGAATGGGATTCAGAATGTTGAGATCAAACTTGCGAGTTTATCTAGTCGTGTGATGTGGAGTTGGATTTCTTATTTAGCGGTCGTATTGGTAGGGTTAATGTTTATTGGCAAGAGTTATGTTTTCAAGGTGCGTTTTGTGTTTATTGTGTTTATTGTTTGTACGTTGTTAGTTTTTATCCCGTATCTTGACGCTCTCGCGACAATATTAAACGCAGCCGTTTACGCCATCCTAACAATCGCAATAATATTCATCCTATACTGCTCGTACTTGAAATTCAGCGATTTAAAAGCGTCAAAGCCTGCCGTCCGAAAGCTAGGCAGGCGAAGGTAAACGCAAACTCAAGTACGAATAGTTTAAAACCAATCGCCCTAAAAATAAAACAAAAAATTAATATCTGATGGACATTAAAAATTAATATTTTCGTAAAAAGATAAGCGGCGTTTCGCAGAAACGCCGCCTACCTGAACAAATGAATTTTTAGAGACGCTCATTTGTTTTTATTATTCTTAGCGGTTGTGTTCTTTTTACCAATTTTCCGTTTATCAATAATTCTCCTACAACTGAATATCCGGCAGGTAATAGAGTTGGAAATCCTACGCGCATTGTAACAGTTCTGCCTGCTTCGATTACGTTAAAATTTTGTACTATATTGAACATTGGGTCTATCATTATTGTCTTGCTGTCCCGCAACTCTTTCAGTCCTGAAAATCTATACCGTTCTAAATTTCGCAACTCTACCGGTATCGGTATTTGTAACACCGCATTGCGTACATCGATATTTCCGCGATTTTCCAGCGTAAATAGAATTTCAAATCCTTCGCCTATGTTCAGTGGCGTTTTTGGATTTATTGCCATGCTCAATTTTAATTGGTCGAAATTATTTGTTGTATCCGGCGTTAAATTTGTATTTTTTGACGGGGCGCCGTGAATTGTTACAGAATCATCTCCCCATACATGTACGCTGCCGCCAATGCCGCCGCCGTTGTTATTAGTAACGTTGTCCGGCGTCGCAGGCGCAACCGGCGCTAAATTAACAGGCGGCAAATTTCTATTCGGATTAACATTCGAATTAACATTCGGATTAACTTGATTCGGATAAATTTGATTCGGGTTTGTTATACTTGTTTGTGTTCCGTCGTTTGAAATATTTACTCTTCCGCCTGGCGTGAAATTTGACTCAAGCATTAAAGTACCGCCAATGCCTTGACGCAAAACTACATCAACGTCAACCGTACTTTTCGCCGGAATATCAACATTCCAATACAAAATCTGTCCGGCTCTTGCGTAAACCGGCGGCTCGCTCCGTACAAAAACCGCCGCCGGAGGAATCGCTAATGTTAATACGCCTTCGGCATTGTTGCTCATATTATTTGTAACGATAATTTTGTATGGTAAATCGGCGCCGCTTTTACCTTGTTCGGGACCTTTTATTCTTACGCGCACGTTTGCGGCGCCGCTCCAAGTCTGTCTCAAAGTTTCATAACCGACGGTAATTCGTTTATCGCCGGCGCCGTCTTGACTGCCGCCGTTACTGCCGGCGGGACGTATTATTTGTACAGAAATTGTGTTCGTTCCCGTCAATGGTTCGCGTTGTGATAAAACTACCGTCGCTTGACCTGAAACATCAGTCGTAACTTCTTGTATCTGCGCCATCGTCGATCCCAAACCTGCCGACGGACCACTCAAAATTTCATAACGTACAATCCAACCTTGACGCGGTTGACCATTTGTCCGCCGCAACACGCTTGTCGTCAAAACGCGACTTTCGCCAACCGGAGATACAGGCAATACCGGAATTACCCATTGAGCGTCGACCCAATGTATCATCCCAAACATCGTGCGCCGCGACCAATTCGACAACGACGGCGCAAAAGCCGTAACATGCGACGTGCCTTCGCGTAAAGAATTTAACGAAACCCACGTCTGACCTTGCAATATATGCAAATCATCACGCGTCTCCGGCGTGCCGCGATTTAACGTCTGATATAAACGACTAGTTTTCGTTACAATAAATCGCTCCGTTATTTTACGCGCCTTGACAAAATCGCCCAGCAACGGATCGCAATACGAACCTTGATCAAATTTCAAAAAGCTACCAACGCCCTCAAGATTCCATTCAACTTTCTCATTCGTAATAAGCCGGTCTCTATGACCCAAATAACTTGCTATCAAAACTACTTCGCTGCCAACCGGCGCTATCTGCTCAACCGGAGATACCAACAACGAAGGACGCTCAATCGCCCCCGTCGCCACAACATAACCGCCGCTGTCCTCAAAACAAGGACGCAAACCATTAACGCCGTCCGCAGGAACAACGGCAGTGTTCACGCCATGAATATTAGGATTAACAGCCGTCGCCGTCGAACCATAATTTTGTATAGGCAAAACGCCGCCAGACGACGAACCAAAATTACCCGGTAAAGACGACGACGAAAACGACGAAGATAAATTCGACGAAACATTCGATTGAACATTATTGTCAATAGATACCGGCGCCGACCGCTGAACTTCACGACCTTGATCTTGATTTTGATTTTGATTTTGACCTTGACCAAATAAACGACAATCAGACGGAAATATATCTTGAAGCGGGCAAGATTCAAAAAGACGGTCGCCGCTACGATCTATCCCACTACGCGGAAGACTCCGACAACCAATAACCATCACCGCGCAAAATAACACAATACCCGCAAAAAACAGGCGCGTCTTACTTCGACTAAATGAAAATTTAATGTTTGTCATCGGATTATGTTACACGCAAAATAAAGCGCTAACAGTTTAAACAATTTAAAAATACCAAAACTACGCAATCCATCTTTGGATAGTTTAGGTTACGCAAAAGAGCAATTTTAGATAATCTTAATAATTTTTTACAAAAATAATGATTATTTTAATCACTACGTCAATACAATCCATAAAATCAGAATAACCAACAAAACAACACCAAAAAAAAGGAACGCAACCGTATCGGCTACGTTCCCGCAATTTGTCCCACTCGTCATTCCAGTCCAACTTGCCCCTAAAAAAATACTTTAGGGAACTTCTATACTGCTCGTGCTTGAAATTCAGCGATTAAAAAGCGTAAAAGCCTGCCGTCCGATAGCTAGGCAGGCGGCGGTAAACGCAAACTCAAGTGCGAACAGTTTAAAAACTTATTTTTTGTAAAAAGGTAGGCGGTGTTTCGCCGAAACGCCGCCTACCTGAACAAATGAGTTTTTAGAACTTGCCTTTACTCAATCGGCGTCGCGCAGGTATTGGCGAATCGCTAAACCTACATCGCATTGTAGAGCGTGAGTATTTTTTTGTTCTTTGATTTCTATTTCGTAAGGAGTCAAATCTTTGTCCGAATATTTGGCTTCAACGTATGAGTAAACTTTTGCGCCTTGAATTTTTTTACTTCCGACGAATGCGTCTTCAACTTCGACGCCGCCTTCGTCTTTTAGTTTTGAGATTAGGATTTTATATTTTCCGGCAGGAACGCCGTTTTTACCGTAAGTCAAAATATTAGCCTTACCGTTGACGTCAGTAACGCCTGAACAACCAGACGCATATTTATCGGCATTGCCAATCGGACTAAAAAAGACATTCGCTTCCGTTAGCGGATTTCCTTCTTGAACGACGCTAATTTCGCAAGGGTAAATCTTCGGAAAATCTGCCGGAAGATTTGAACGTTTCCCACAACCGCAAATAAAAATTATCGTGATTGAAATACAAACGCACAAATTTGAAAATAATATTTTCATTGTTAATTTCTCCTTTAATAAAAAATTGTTAAAAAAAATTTGGCAACTATTCAACGTAATATTTTTTGATCAAAATTACATTAGTTGTCGCCATGACAAGGGCAATGGAAAACAAATTAAAAACAAAATCATTTTTCGTTACAAAAAATTGTCCCACTTGTCATTCTAAAAAAATCTGTTACGACTACGATTCATAATTATCGTTACAAAAAAATTATGGAATGGCAACAACTTCATCGCAGTTGATAGTTCCCAAACCTCCCCATACGCCCATTACGCTAGCGCCAGGTTGATGAAGCGGTAATTGCGACGGCATGCCGCCGGTATCAATACTATCGTGAATGAAATGAATACTACCATCCAAAAAACCAGTATTAACTCCGCCAGGATGATTGCTTTGCGCCGTGAATAATCCCCAGTTGCCGTCATCGTTAGACCTTGCACAATTTGGTCCATTTGGCGGTATGACTGTATTAAAAGCCGTGTATGAAGGAGACGAATTAAGATGCCTCCCGCAACGCCAGACTCCACTTGCCGTGTAAGTTGATTTTATATTTCTAGTAATAGGATCAATTGCATTATTGAAACAAAATGAAGGACTGACTTTTCCGCCAGGTTCCAATGCAGCGCCTAAATAAGCGACTCCGCCTTTGGCTCGTAAGTCTGACAAACCTATACCCGCAATACATTCGCTAATGCCAATTGTATTACTTGCTCCATCAGTTATTTCATTCAGCGTTTTGCAAACGTGAATGTTTGTTGAGAACTTATCGCCAAATGCCCCGCGACTCGAACCCGCATTAACGCCATCGCCAATACAAACGACAATATTAGTTTTACAAGTGCTACGTCCTAACTTTTTACCGTCCGGATCAGATGGACAATACAACATTGCGATACGAGTCTGCATTGCCGGCGAAGCCATGCCAGGCGAAATAACATTGGAAACAATATCGTCATAAAGCGCCGTCTGCTCAATAAAAGGAAGAAGCGCTACCGTCGGACTGTAATACGGTTGATTTGATATTGTCGTAACAAGCGCCGGCAAATTCTCGTATGCCGAATTATGATTGTGAAGCGCCAAGACGTATTGTTTCATGTGATTTGTGCAAGTCATTCGGCGTGCTGACTCGCGTGCCGCTTGAACAGCAGGCAAAAGTAATGCAATTAACAAACCGATAATTGCGATCACTACCAAAAGTTCAACAAGCGTAAAGCCAAAAAATAA
>JAISLW010000509.1 GCA_031277105.1 Planctomycetaceae bacterium
CGCAACAAAATCTAATTCGCAAAAAACTTTTTTGCGTAAGTTAAAAATTAAATTCGCCGCAATTAAACCAAACGCATTTTTCGTTACAAAAAATCAAGATCAAAAAAATTCGATCCACAGATTACACGGATTAAAAAGATTATTTAAAAAAATCTTTCTAATCTGCGTAATCTGTGGACAAAAAAATTTGATCTCGTTTGATCTCAAATTTTGTAACACGGGGCGGTAGTATAAACCAATCCGCAAAATAACACAATACCAGTCTGCAAAAATTTTCAGAATTTTTTTGATTTTAAAAAAATTGATCTCTTCTGATCTAAAATTTTGTAAAAAGAATTTGCAGGATTATGCGGGTTGGACGGATATTTTTAATTTGAACGTTTATCATTTTTAATTTTAATTTTTTTGTCCCCCTACTCCCATTAGCAGACGGCGGTGTTATAATATGACGTTTCGCATTTGCGAGTTATTTTAAACTGTTCATACTTGCAAATCATCAATGGCAAGTTCTAAAAAATTAGTTTTTTATTTAAGCGCCGAAAACACAGAATTCACAAAGAAGAATTTTTTCCAAATATTTTAAATCAAAAAGTCAATTATAATATTAAATAACGTTTTTACGTTAATTAAAAATTCCTCTGTGTTTTCTGTTGTTAATAAAAATAAATTTGTGTTTTTTAGCGGGGGCGCTGGTTATTGTAATTTGGGTCGTGAACAGTTTAAGAGCGTAAAAAAAACTTGTCTTCCGCTAGATTGACAGACGGCGGTAAAAATTAAATTCAAGTGTGAACAGATTAAAAATTGCGTTTTATTATGGGAATAATTGCTATTCAATATCATACGTCTAAAGATTCTCCGCTTCTTGTTGCGTTGAATCGCGAGGAGCGTTTCAGCCGTCAGGCTACCCCTCCGCGTATTCAATCAGGTCGCCCGCGCGTAGTTTGCGGCATCGATAAGAAAGCCGGCGGCACTTGGGCAGGCGTCAATCAATACGGTCTCTTTGTCGCCGTGATTAATTGTAACAAAAAAACAATTCCCGACGAACCCGTTTCTCGCGGACTACTTTGCAAAGAAATCCTCAATTGCCAAAACGCCGAAGAAGCAATGGAAAAAACTTATAGCGAGTTAGTAACAGACGGCTACGACGGTTGCAATATTCTTTGCGTTGACCGTTTTTCAGGCGGCGTCGTTTACGGCGGCGATAACGTAATGATCGACCGTTTGACGCCAGGCTTACACATAATCTCCGAAAACCGAATGGACGACCACAACGACGTCAGACAAGAATTCGTCCGAAGACTTCTAACATTGCAACGACTCGATTCCGCCGTATCGTTTTTGGCTGTCGCCAGTCGTACATTCGCACGAAAACAAGACGCAGCCGGTAAACGCGGTATCGTAATCGAAGGCTCTTACGGAACAGTTTCGTCAATGCTATTGTCATTGACCGAAAGAACGCAGCGCTCAATTATGCAATTCGCAGCCGGACCGCCTAGCGATAATCCTTACGAAGATATTTCAGCCCTGTTGCGTCAAGTGCTTTCCACCGACCGCGCCAGCCGCGCAGCCGCGGCAGCAAAAGCAGCCGCAAAAGCCGCAAAAGAAGAAAATCAACAACACTAAAATAAACGTTCAAGAAATTTTATGAAATAGAGTTTCAGAGGATAGGGGATAAGGTGTAGTTTTTTTGTTACAAAAAATCGTCCCACTTGTCCCGCCGTCTGTCTTTCTTGTCCCGCAAAAATCGCCAACACGTAATTTACTAAACAAAATACCGAAAACAGTTACCAAAACTTTAACCGAAATTTTTTGCCCGAATAAAATGTCTTCCAAATCTGCGTCGTTAATATTCTTTTTTGTTGCGCTAATTTATTTTGTTGTTTGGACAATTATTCCGTTTATTTTTGAGCCGAATTTTCGTTACGATACAATTGAAATGTTTCTCATCGGCAAGGAAGGCGTAATAGCGACTTTCAAACATCCGGCGCTAAACTCTATCATACTCGAATTAGTTTATCAACTTTTTAACCGTAGTTCGATAGCGCCGTATTTATTGAATCAAATATTCTTTTTCTTGACGGCGTTGGCGATTTGGCGGGTCGGGCGCGAGTTTTTTACGCCTTTTGAGGCGCTTGCGGGCGCATTGATGTTTTATTGCTATTGGGCGTACTTTTATTCATCGTTAAATTTTAATCACAATATCATGCAAACAACCGCATGGAGTTTCGTCATTCTGTACGCTTTGCTTGCGATAAAATTTGATCGCTATCAAGATTGGATTGGATTAGGCGTCGCAATAGGTATCGGGGTTCATTGCAAAATTACAATAATTTTTCTTGTTTTTGCAATATTGTTTTTTACGTTCTTAAATTCATCGACGCGTAAATATTGGTTGCGCGGCGGCGTTTATCTTGCGATTTTTATTGCGTTGACAATTGCGTCGCCGATTATTTATTGGATTTTTATCAGCGATTTTTCTTTTCTAAAATTCCCGCTTTCCGACAGTTTAACTCCAACTTTGACCAACCGCTTTTTTGTACTATTCGACGCTATAATCACAATCCCGCTACTTTGCTTATCATTCGTCGTTTTATCATTGCCCTTGACCGGAATAAAAATTAAACTCAAAGAAAAAATAGCATCAGAATCAGCGCCTGCGTCCGCATCAGAATCAGAGATCGCATCAAAATCAGTGTTTGCCATCGACCGCAATTTTGCGCGAAATTTTTTATTAAGTACGGCTTTAATTTCGTGGATTCTTATGGCGTTTTCTTGTTTTGTTTCGGCGGCAAATCGGGACTTGTATGATTTTACGCAGAATTTTATTTTTACGGGTTTGATTCTAATTGGCTTTTTCCAAATAACGCTGAACCGTCAAACGATACGGAATTTTTTTATTTTTTTTGCGATAACGATGGCGGGTTATGTGTTTGGTTATTTTTTGCATATTTATGCGGCTTATCATTTTCGTAATGAAACATGGTATTTGTTTCCGGGCAAACAACTCGCTGAAAAAGTCGAAAATATCTGGCATAGTCGATACCAAAAACCGCTTCAATATATTACGGGCGATTGGTTATTTGCCGGTAATGTTGCGATTTACAGTAAAGACCGTCCAACGTGTCATTGTACTTATGTAGATTTCCCGTTGTCAACTTGGTCAACAGATCAAGATTTTATGAATGCGGGAGGTATTGCAATTTGGGATATCGAAGACGACTCGTCTATGCGCAAAGAAATTCAACAACAATTCCAATCAGTCGAAATAATTGAACAAATAAATTTACAAACATTGACTATTAACGGCAAAAAACAATATCAATTCATAATCGCAATCATCCCGCCGGACAATTCAATTAAACCAAAATCAATCAAACCAGCCCCATTGAGACTTTGGACAATAAAAAGATAATTTAACCGTTCAAAAAAATTTATTTAGGGCGTCTCTAAAAATCACACAAATCATAAAAATCAAAAAAATCAAAGTTCAGACAACATTGTCCCTTTTGTCCCTCATGTCCCACTTGTCCATCAAAAATTGTCATAATGTAATTTAATAAACAGATTTTTGTGAGCGGTTACAAAAATTTTATGTAGGAGAAATAATTATGAGAGAGTTTCGTGATATAGATGAAGGTACGATTCGTCGTATTGATTGGCAGGAGCTTTTGCCTCCGGTTTTATTTTTTCGTTTATTCAACGTATCGCTTGGCGTGCGTGTTTTATTTTTTGCGTTTATTGGGATATTTTTAACGATAGGCGTTAATTTATTTCTTTATCCGTTTAATCCTCCGCCGTTGAAGCGATTTGAGGATATTACGGGCAAGTCGATAGCGCGTGAGCGCGGTTTGTCGATGCTTATAGATCGTGTGAATAATCGTAATGTTAAAATTGGCGGCGGTATTGACCGTTCTAATTTTTCGGTCGAGTCTGAAATTAAGTCTGGCGAATTTGCCGTCGGTAATGTTACGAATAATGACAAGACTAAAAACAAGAATACGAGTAAGAATAATATTGACGATAAAAATAAAGGTATAGTTAGCGCTATCAATTTTGACGTTGAAGTTGTCGATGGCGTTTTGTGGTTGTTTGATTTTTCGGTGCGTGAGGCGTGCGATTCGGTTTTATTTGTTTGGTTATTTTTTACGTATAGCGGCGGTCAATTTTTTACGCTTGGTCATAATAGTTGGTCGAGTTTTGGGTTTGGTTTATTGGGTTTTGCGGCAACAGTTATTATTTGGGGATTTTCGGGCGGTTTAATTTGTCGTAGTGTTGCGATGCGTTTGACGCAGGACAAATCTGAAACGGTTAGAGATATTTTTCGTTTTTTGTATAATCGCGGATTTGGATTTTTGAGTTCGGTATTGATTCTTACGGTTGGAATATTGTTTTGTTTATTTGCGGCGTTGGCGCCGGTTTGGGTTGCGGGTTATTTGGGCGTGGGGGCGGTTAGATTTTTTGTAACGATAATTTTCCCGTTTATATTTTTGTTTAATTTTTTTGCGTTAGTGTTATTGTTTGGTCTTTGGTTTGGTTTTCCGTTATTGTATTCTGCGGTGGCGGTTGAGGGCGCTGATGGTTTTGATGCGGTGAGCAGGGCGTTTTCTTATTTATTTCAGCGGTTATTTCATTATGTTTTTTATTGGTTTTTGGCGGCGGTTCAAGGTTTTTTGGGTTATCTTGTAGTTATGTTTTTTGTAATGGGTACGATTATGTTGACGGAGCATTTTGCGGGGTTGGATGGCGGCGTATCTCTTTTTGGCGGCAATAATGCGTTTGTTAATTCGAGTAGCGGAGTTGTCGATTCCGGCGTTTCTTGTAATTTGGATGCGGGCAAATTTTGCGTTACGAATAATTCGGTTCAATTTATATTATTAGCGGCGTGGTTTGATTTATTGCGTTTTTTGGTAATTGCGTATATTTTCGCGTGGTTTTGGTCGAGTGGGGTTGTGATTTATTTATTGTTGCGGCGAAGTGTTGATGCGGCGCCGTTTACAGAAATATATTGTCAAGAACCGCTCAAAATAAGAGTTTTACAAAAAATAAAAAAAGATGAAAAAGGCGCGCCAGAATTCAGCGAAGAAAAAAACACAGAAACCGCAAATAGAAACGCATAAAAATATGCAACCGTTCACGGAATTTTAAACAATAGGGTGTAGGGTGTAGGGGGTAGGGGGTAGTTTTTTAGAAAACTAGAGAACAGATTTTTTTGTTACAAAAATTGTCCCACTTGTCCCTCCTGTCCCGCTTGTCCCTCCTGTCCCACTTGTCCCTCAAGAATTGTCTTTAATAAACAAATCTCGGTAATTATCTATTTGATTATCTATTTCAAAAAAATTCTATTTCAAAAAAATTCGTGTTGACACGATTCTATGAATTTATTAAACTCCGCAAAGTTTAGTATTTGATCGTTTGGTTTAGGTTTATTTTTTTAGGAGAATTTGTTTTTTGAGAGTCAAGTGAAACAATTTTCGTTACAAAAAATCGAATGCCGGATCCGATAAGATTGAAAACGAGTAACCGTTCACGAAAATTTAAGCGATAAGTTTTAGTGGATAGGGCGTAGGAGTTAGGGTTAGGAGTAGTTTTTTATAAAACTAGAGAACAGATTTTTTGTTACAAAAATTGTCCCACTTGTCCCTCAAGAATTGCCTTTAATAAACAAATTTCCGTGAACGGTTACAAAAACAACAACCGAAACGGTTGCGCGATGTTTGCGATCCGGCGTCCGAAACGGTTGCGATCTTTTAATTCCGAATGCCGAATTTTTTAAAAATTTATGACGAAGCAAGTTAGTGGTATAAATAAGACGTTTTGTTTTGCGGTTTGGATTTTATTGTTTTTGGTTATATTTGTATTTATTTTTCGCGGATATTTTTTGTCGTTTGTCGATGGTTTTTTTGTCGAGCCTGTTTCGGACAAGATAGACGGCGCAATAAATTTATTGACCTTGACCCCGCTTAATAAACCGCTAGAAAAAATTAAACAAAATAATCAAGATAATATTGACGCGATTTCATCGCACAATGAAACTGATTTGTCTTTAGCATGGACGCATAATATTTCAGACGATGCGGAATTGCTTGTCGATGATTATGTTCCAAAGGCGACTGTTAGCGAGTTGCAATCCGGTTATGCGAATTTATATCCCTCCGGCAACTTTCGCAACTCCAATCAATCATCAACTAATTATTTAACAGATTTAACGAAAAATTTTGTTTCCGACGCAGCCGACGCAATTGATACAGAACAATCCGAAGTTGACTATATCAATCCGCCTGGCGAACCGCTTGACGCCGCTGAAATTCCACAGATTGCACTTAACAACGACAAAAACGACGTTATTGATAATGCCGATGATGATAATTTGCGAAACGAACATCAAGACGAAATAAATTCCGTTACAAAAAATATAATCCGTATTTCAGATCGCAACAAACTCGACGCAATAGCGCCAATGGTCAAAATCGGCGGCGGCAACTTTCGCATGGGAGATAATACCGCAAAAGAACACGACAGACGACCGCAACATCGCGTCCGGTTAAGCCCTTTTCAACTCGATAAATACGAAGTAACAAATCGCCAATTTGAATTTTTTGTATGCGAAACAAAATACAGGACAACGGCTGAAATTCGCGGTTGGAGTTATGTTTATAATTTTGAATTGAAACGTTGGACTCGCGTCGCCGGCGCTTGCTGGTGGAATCCGGACGGCAAAAATCCAGACAACGATCCGCTTGCCGAAATAAATAATTTGTCAATACCTGAAACATTAAAAATCAAAAATAAATCGCCTATTGAAGCGATTTATGATTATCCTGTAGTTCACGTGAGTTGGGACGACGCATGGGCGTTTTGCGTTTGGGCGGGCAAACGTTTGCCGACGGAAGCGGAATGGGAATTTGCGGCGCGAAACGGTTTACTAGACGCAACATATCCATGGGGCGACACGAAAAAAATAAACGATAAATATCAGGCTAATTACTGGCAAGGCTGGTTTCCACACGATAACACTTGCGCGGACGGCTTTCGTTTTTTTGCGCCGGTAGGGTCGTTTCCGCCGTCAAGATACGGATTACACGATATTGCGGGCAATGTTTGGGAATGGTGCGGCGATAAATATTCAGCAGATTATTACCGCAATTCGCCACTCGACAATCCGCTCGGCGCTAATTCAAAAAACGCTGAAACAATAAACGTACCTGTTTATTTTGTTAAGAAATCAAAAAATCGTTACGTCAACGAAGAATTCGGAGGCGTCGAAGAAACAACTTTACGCGTAATTCGAGGAGGCTCTTTTTTAAGCGCAGAAAATACTGACGCAGGATACCAAGTTACGGCAAGAGGAAACCAACCGCAAAATTTGACTTTTCAAGACGTAGGATTCAGATGCGCAGAAAATGAAACAAAAAAATCAAACGCAAAAAATATGTAACCGTTCACGAAAATTTATACGATAGATTTTAAACTGTTCACACTTGAAATTACGTTTACCTTCGCCTGCCGTCCGAAAGCTAGGCAGGCGACGGTAAACGAAAACTCAAGTGCGAACAGTTTAGAAGTTACCATAAGGGTTAGGGAGATAGGGGAGATAAAGTAGTTTTTTAGAAAACTAGATAACAGTTTTTTTGTTACAAAAAATTGCCCCATTTGTCCCTCAAAAATCGCCGATACGTAATTTGCTAAATAAATTTTCGCGGACAGTTTAAAATCTTTAATTCCGAATTACGACTTCCGAATTTTAAAAAAACTATTTCCTCAACCTTAACCTTTTAATATGAACAATGCGACTAATAATTTTAATATTTTTATTTTGCGTGATGTTGTTTTGCGACGCAGTTTTTGGCAATTATCCTTTTGTTGCTTCAATTATCGTACAAAAAACGGAAGTTCGTAGCGGTCCTGATTTTTCATATTATCCGACTTCGTTATTACGTTTTGGTGATAAGGTTGAAATATATTTTGCGTCTGACGATTGGTATGCGATACGTCCGCCGTTGGGTAGTTTTTCGTGGGTTAGCGCCGGTCATGTTTCGCTTGGCGGCGGCAATGTAGGCGTGATATTGACGGCGGGTTTGGCGTCGCGTATCGGTAGCGATATGACAAATTCTTGCAATACTGTTCAAGTCAAACTTAAACGCGGCGAAAAAATCCTTGTTCTTGACCAAAAGGAAACGCCCGAAAATATTGCCAGTCCGTTATGGTTCAAAATAGCGCCGCCTAGCGGAGAATACCGCTGGATTTCAAGGGCGGCAGTCGATCCGAATTTTCGTAACGAAAATTCGTCCAAACCGAACTCAAGCCAAATTAAAACAGCCGAATATCTGACGCAACCGTCAAATTTACAAGATTACAAATTAGTTGTACACGATAATTCGGAAACCTCAAATAATGTAACAATAATTAACGATTCGCCGCCGCCGCTAATTTTGCCGTCCTCTGAAACGGACTATTCGACGCAATCAAATTCAAAAAACAACGGCGCTATTTTGCAAGTAAACAACTCGGAACTAGTCCAAGCGCCGCCGAAAAATTTTGACAAAAATAAAAAAAATATAAATACAAAAAATAACGCCGACGCAATAAATACGGCGGCAAATAACGCCGCTAAAAATATCGCCAATAAAAATAATTCGACAATTACAACGACGACGCCGACAACAAAAAATCCGCCAAGTTTACGTTTTGACAATAATAATATTGACGCGGGCAATCGAGTTGCGGCTGCGGTCAATACGACGGGACGAAATTATAACTATCGTAAAACAAACGGCGTCAACCTAAATTTTCAACGTGTTTTTGAAGAATTACAATCTGAAACCGTTGCGGCGTTGACGGGGCAAACCGACGATTGGATTTTTGTAACGTTAATTGAGGAAGCCAATCGATTGTACAATTCAGCAGAAACCGACGTCGAAATGGAAAAAATTTATCACATAATAGAATCGCTCAAACGAGGACGCGCCGTGAGACAAGATATTGCAAAACGCCAAACAAATAAAAACGCAAATTATAATCAACCAATTATTACAAATTACGGACAAACAACGCCAATCGATTACTTGACGGCGCCGCCGACAACGCCAAACGGAACAGCGCCGAATACAAATTTAACGGACAAAATTGAATTAACGTCAAATAAAACAACAACGCCAAATTCGCCCGCAACAACAATACCCGAAATATCGCAAACAACAAAAACATTATCTGGAACAGTTGACGGAAACGACAAAAATCAATTTGATATTAGCGGCAAATTAGGAATGTTTGAACCGTTGCCGTTAAAACATCCGCCTTTTGCCGTCGTCGATTCAGGCGGAAGTATAATTTGCCTTCTTACGCCGGAACAAGGCGTAAATTTAAAACAATATGTAGGCAAACTCGTAGGCGTAAACGGCATTCGCGGAATTTACAGAAAAACCGGACAAGCTGACTCGCAACACATCACAGTTAAAACAATCACAATAATTGAAAAATAAACTTAAATCAAAAATATTTTTTATAACCGTTCACGAAAATTTTGTTTGACAAATTAAGTATCAACGACCTTTTGAGGGATAAACGAGAGAAGAGGGACAAGAGAGACGATTTTTTGTAACAAAAAATTAAGAAGAATCGCAGGCGTCTCGCCTGCAATTTGCCGCAAGGCAAACAAAAAGGCGGTTACGATCTAAACCTCGCTCACCAGCGGTTGAGTACAACCGCATGCAGGCGAGACGCCCGCGATCCTGGGATGCAGGCGTTCCGCCTGCGAATCTGAAGGAACACAGGCGTTTTGCCTGCGATCCTGAAATGCCGGCAAGACGCCTGCGATCCGGATGACCATTTTTTTATTTAACCGCTGATAACACAGAGTTCACAAAGAATGATTTTTAAAAAAAATATTTTAAATCAAAATGTCAATTATAATATTAAATAACTTTTTGATTCTAACAAAAAAATTCCTCTGTGTTTTCTGTGTCCTCTGTGGTTAATAAAAATAAATCTGCGGTTTATAAAATTTCCCTAAATTAAAAAAACTACTCCCCTATTCTTATCTTCTAATTCTTATATTTTGTGGACGGTTATTTGTTTTCTTTATTTATTTTTATTGCTAATTCGTCTAGTTGTTTTTTTGCGACGTTGCTTGGCGCGCCTGTCATTAGGTCTGACGCTTTTGTTGTTTTTGGAAAAGCAATACAATCTCTTATATTATCCAATCCCGCAAACAACATTACCAATCGATCTAACCCCAACGCAATTCCTCCATGCGGCGGCGCTCCAAATTGTAAAGCGTCAAGCAAAAAACCAAATTGCGATTTCGCCGTTTCTATCGATAATCCTAACAGATCAAAAACTCGCGATTGAATTTGCGAATCATGTATTCGTATCGTTCCTCCGCCGATTTCAAAGCCGTTCAAAACTAAATCATACGCTTCGGCGCGTATTTTTTCCGGCGCATTGTCAATATAACTTAAATCAGTTTTCAACGGCGCCGTAAACGGATGATGCATCGCAACCCATCGTTTCTCTTCCTCATCCCAATCAAACATTGGAAAACGCACAATCCAACAAAAATTCATTTCGTCCGCATCAATTAAACCCAACTCCGCCGCTAAACGCCGCCGCAAACCATTCAACACCTTGCAAGTCGTCCCAAACGTATCAGCAGAAAAAAGCAAAAAATCTCCAGGTTTCGCATCCAGACGTTCCGCAATTTTACGTAACTGATCTTCACTGAAATTTTTTGCAATCGGCGACGCCAATTTACCCTCCGCATCAACCTTGAACCATGCGACGCCCTTTGCGCCAAATTGCTCAATTACCCAACTGTTCAAACCGTCAATATCCTTGCGTGAATATTTTTCCGCCGCTCCTTTGGCGTTTATTGCTCTCACTCGTCCTTTGCCGCCCTCCATCAGCGCCGCTTCACGAAAAACACGAAAGTCAACCCCTGCCGCAATATCCGTCAAGTCAATCAACTCCATCCCAAACCGAAGATCAGGAGCGTCATGCCCAAAACGCTCCATCGCTTCATCATAACTCATCTGCGGAACCGGCGTCTTTAACTCCCGCCCCAAAACATCACGCATCAAACGAACCATCAGCCCATTTATCGTTTCAATAATATCATCCATCTCGACAAACGACATCTCAAGATCCATTTGCGTAAATTCAGGTTGCCTGTCAGCCCGCAAATCCTCGTCGCGAAAACAACGCGCAATCTGAAAATAACGATCATACCCCGCAATCATAAGTATCTGCTTATACAATTGCGGCGATTGAGGCAATGCGTAAAATTCACCCTGCGAAACGCGACTCGGCACTAAATAATCACGAGCGCCCTCCGGCGTACTTTTACCTAACACCGGAGTTTCTATTTCGACAAAATTTAATTCGTCAAAATAATCGCGCATAACTTTCGTTATCCTATGCCGCAACCCAAGCGTTTTTTGCATTGCCGGACGACGTAAATCAAGATAACGATATTTCAATCGCACCTCTTCCGAAGGCAATTCAGGAGACGACGGTTGAAAAGGCACAACTTGAGTTCGGTTAAGAACGACAATCTGATCGGCTTGAATTTCAATTTCACCCGTTGCGATTTTTTTGTTGACAATTCCATCAGGTCGCAATTGCACAACGCCGGCGACTTGAACAACATCTTCAGGATGCAAAGACCGCACGAGATTAAGTTGCTCGGTATTGATCCCATGCGAAAATACAATTTGGGTTAGACCGTAACGGTCGCGTAAGTTGATAAATAAAATTCCGCTATGATCGCGAACCGCGTCAACCCAACCGGCAAGCGTTACAGATTCTCCAACATTATCTCTCCGTAACTCGCCGCACGTTTTAGTACGTAACACTTTTAACTCCTCTCATTAAATGTTAAATTCTGAATTATTTTTTGTAACGATAATTTTAATTTTATTTCGCATCATCGGGGCAATAGCATTAGCGTAGGACAGCGCCCTACGCCAATATGCAAAAAATTGTTAGCCCTGTAAAAGCGATAGCCGTCAGACGTTTTATCAAGCGTGATTGTGCTTGCGTCCTTACAGGGCTTGCGTCATTTGGCAATCATTCCGTATGGCGCTGCCCTACGCTAATGCTTGTCGTCTCGATGGGGGGCTAATATAAACAAATTTCAGTCCAAAAAATAAATGCGTAATGGATAGTTGCAAATCGCCAATACGTATTTGCTAAAAAAATTTTCGTGAATGGTTACATTTAAACTGTTCGTCATTGAGTTTTCGTTTACCTTCGCCTGCCTAGCTTTCGGGCGGCAGGCTTTGACGCTTTTAAATCGCTGAATTTCAAGTACGATCTGTATATTACCTAATTTTTTTGTCATATTTAACCGGATCATTTATTCCGGCGTTTGCAAATGCTTGTAATCTTAACAAGCATGATTCGCATCGTCCGCAGGCGGCGCCGTTTATTGTTGGGTCATAGCAAGTGTGGGTGAGCGAATAATCGACGCCGAGCGACAAACCTAGTTTTATTGTTTCGGTTTTATCTAGTTTTGCAAGCGGCGCTGCGATTGATATTTTTTTTCCTTCTGTTCCAAATTTTGTTGCGATGTTTGCCATATTTTCAAATGCGTTTATAAATTCGGGGCGGCAATCTGGATATCCGCTGTAATCAATTGCTGATACGCCGATATAGATTTTTTCGGCGTTGACGGTTTCGGCGTATGCGAGCGCTGTTGAGAGAAAAATAATATTTCGCGCTGGAACGTATGACGTTGGTATAACGTTTCCAATTTGCTCAACAGGAATATCTTTCGCAACTTCAAGATCGCCTGTCAATGAACTACCGCCAAAAATACGTAAATTAATTGGGAAAATTATATGTTGTTCGGCGTTGAGCGCTTTAGCAATTTGTTTAGCGGCATTGATTTCAATGCGATGTCGTTGACCGTAATCAATCGTCAACGCAAATATTTTATATCCGTCTTTTTTTGCCACTGCCGCCGCCGTCGTAGAATCTAATCCTCCCGAAAGAAGAACAACTGCACGTTTCATAAATTTTAAACTGTTTGTATATTGCTCGTACTTGAAATCAGCGATTTTAAAGCGTCAAAGTTTGCCGTCCGAAAATTACACTGGCAAAGGTAAACGCAAATTCAAGTGTGAACAGTTTAATATAATTTTCGCATAACCGTTCACGAAAATTAAGGTGATGTTTTTTTAATTCGTAATTTCGTAATTTCGTAATTTCGTAATTTGTAATTTTTGTAACCCGTCTAATTTGACGGATTGTAACCGTAACAACGAAACATCGCAATACGCATTAAAATAATTTATTAAAAATTAGTAATCGTTCACGGAGATCAGTTTAATAAAATACGTAATGGCAATTTTTTTTGAGGGACAAATGGGACAGATTGAAGGATCGCAGGTGTCTCGCCTGGGGTCCTTCAGATTCGCAGGCGGAACGCCTGCATCCCAGGATCGCGGGCGTCTCGCCTGCATGCGGTTGTACTCAACCGCCGATGAGCGAGGTTTAGATCTCAAGCGCCTTTTTGTTTGCCTATCGGCAAAGTGCAGGCGGGACGCCCGCGATCCGGTGGTCTGTGATTCGCTTTAAAAACGATCCGCAGATTACGCAGATTAGAAGGATTTTTTTAGGGACAAGCGGGACAATGTTGTCTGAACTTTGATTTTTATACTAATCACACTAATCACACAAATCATAGTTCAGACAAATTGCAGGCGAGACGTCTGTGTTCTTTATTTCTTAAATTCGTTTTCATTTTCGCTAAATTCTCCGGCAATCGTTTGACCACAATAACAACAACATTGGTCTTCGTCAATATGATATTCAGTTACGTTAAATCTATCACGAACAATTACGCATTGTTTACATTGCGGACAAAAAGTAGATTGCCCAACTTGGTCGTCAATATTGCCCGTGTAAACATATTTTAACCCCGCCGCTAACGCAATATCACGCGCCTTGAAAAGAGTTCTTGGCGGCGTTGGCGGAATTGACCGCATCCTGTCAGCAGGTCGAAACGCCGAAAAATGCAACGGAACCTCAGCGCCAAGATTAGACAAAATCCAATCCGCTAACTCCTCAACCTCCTTCTCCGAATCATTAAGTTCCGGAATCAATAACGTCGTTACCTCAAACCAAGTTCTCGAATTTGAATTTGACTTTGAATTATCGTTACAAATAATATTGCCCAACTTTCCCCTATTCTTTTTCGCCAAAAAACACAACGTCTCCTTAACCGGCTCAATCGACGCCGAACAATACTCTCTATAAAAATTATCCGAAAACGATTTCAAATCGACATTCGCCGCATCAATATTCTCAAAAAACTTTTCTTGCCATTCTTGCGTAATATAACCATTGGTTACCGCAATAGTTAATAATCCCGCTTGCCGCGCCGCACGCGCAATATCAATAACATACTCCAACCAAATCACCGGCTCATTATAAGTAAACGCAACCCCTAAACAACCATTACGCCGCGCAACATCAACAACTTCCAAAGGCGACGCTGCAATAAGAATCGATTCGTCAACAGAACGCGAAATAGAAAAATTTTGACAAAATTTACAATCCAAATTACAACCAATCGAACCAAACGATAACGTCCGCAGCCCTGGATAAAAATGATACAACGGCTTCTTCTCAACCGGATCAACAACAAACCCCGTATTCTTACCATAAACAACAGAAAAAATCCCGCCGCCCTCGCCAACAATACCGCCGCTAACTTCGCCGCCAATTGAATTATTTTGAACAACACCCATTGACGCCATATTACGCCGCACCCCGCAAAAACCTGTTTTACCCGCCGAAATAAAACAACGACGCGGACAAATTGTACAATTCATATTCAAAAAATTATCCTGCTCGTACTTGAAATTCAGCGATTCAAAAACGCCAAAACCTGCCGCCCAAAAAATAATAAGGCAAAAAAGTAAACAAAAATTCACATGCGAACAGCTTAAAATAATCGCAAATACAAAAAATGCCGCCGGAACAATCCATGCTCCAACGGCAAACATTTCATTGCCGAATATTATTCATATCCGGCGCGAATAAAATGAGAAGAAAATCCATCTCTTCAATATTATCGAAGTGAACCGATAACCTCTTGTCAACGCCCCACTACGCGGATCGCAGGTCAAGCCACAAAACTCTCGCCCTAATGACCGCCCAGAATGCAAATCCGATTAAAACCTCTCAATCCCTTGAAAGGGTCGCTCACACGACAACGCGAAAGATAGTAAATTTTTGAAAATCAGTCAAGACGAATTTTCACCAATATCACAACTTTTTTGAAAAATTTATAAATAAAAACAAAAAAACCGTGATATTTCACGACCCGTAATGTTGGCTATCATATTTAATAGTTAAATTAAAAACTATAAATTTTAAAAAAATATTTTTTAAAATTATTTCGATTAAAAAAATTCATATCTTATACATTAGCAAATAATCGAAAAAAACTATAAATTCAAATAAATTGCTGAATACATTTTAGTCTTATGAATTTTATTTTTCCTTATTATAAAACTATAAACTTCACAAATCTGATTTTCTTTGGCATACTGCTTGCAAACAATATTATTCACGCAACTCAATCATCATATTTGCTGGACTAATATTTTGCTTTTGATGGAAAGTCAAAATTATTATTCGCAGATTTCAAGATTAAAATTTGTTGCGTTTTATGTGTAGTTTATTGGGTTGTATTTTTTGACGGATGGAAAAAATTACAACAGGACAATTTTCGTAACGATAAATTGTCTAAACAAATTTAATTTTGGAGAACAAAAAATGGTAACCATTCACTGAAAAATTTTTAACCAATTACGTATCGGCAAATTTTTTAAGGACAGGAGGGACAAGTGGAACAAATATTGTCTGAATTTTGATTTTTATGATTTGTGTGATTTTTATACTAATCGCACAGATCATAGTTCTGACAACATGCAACCGCGCGACGGTTGACGTAGTTACTTGTAAGATGCATTTTAAGTGATACGATATTATTTTCTTTTTGTAGGCGATTAAAAAAACGGCGGCGGTAATTGCAAATTCAACTTCAACGATGAGCAGATTAAATTTACAAAATTCATAAACATGAATTTTTGAACTTGCAAAATTGAATAATTAATCGTTACAAAAAATAACCAGTTTAAAAAATTGGAGATAAAAATATGAAACGTCGTGAATTTTTAGCGTCAAGTTTAGGCGGAATTGTATTGGGATCAATAAGTAATTTTAGTTCGGCAACAGAGTCAAATGTTAAACCGAATCCGAATCCGGATCCTAAACTGCAATCTAAATTTCAAGCAGGTAAAGCAAAATCTGTAATTCAAATTTGGATGTGGGGCGGCCCTTCACATCTTGAAACATTTGATCCGAAACCTGGCGCCGGTTATGATTATTGCGGCTTGTGGGATAAACCGGCACAGACTAATATTCCACAAATGGAAATTAGTCAATCATTGCCAATGCTGGCGAAATGCGCGGATTTGTATTCGGTGATACGCGGCGTAACACACGGCACAAATCACCACGAACAAGCCTCTTACGTAATGCAAACAGGACGAATGCCAGGAGGCGGCGTCGTGTATCCGTGCATTGGCGCCGTAATTGCAAAGGTCAAAGGTTATGATGCGGGATACGATTCGCCGATTCCGCCTTATATCGTTTTGACGACGTCGCAAGGGCGTTTTTCGGAATGCGGCTTTTTGGGACCGAAGTACAAACCGTTTATTACCGGCGGCGATCCGAGTAAAACGCCTTTTTTAGTTTCAGGCTACGTCGTTGAAGGCATAACTGAAAAACGACAACAAGAACGAAAAAAATTACTCGAACAACTTGACGTATTTGGCAAGGCGGCAGAAGCGGATTTGCTTGTGGACGAAGTTGGCGCCGCACGGAATAATGCGTTTAATTTGATGCTTGGCGACGCGGTTAAAATTTTTGATCTCAATAAAGAACCAGATAAAATTCGCGACGAGTATGGCAAAAATTGGTTCGGTCAAGCATGTTTGATGGCGCGACGGCTAGTTCAAAATGGAGTTCCGTATATTACGATAAACTATCGCGGATGGGATACGCACAAACGACATTTTGAAACTTTGACACGCCGCCAAGTCGAATGGGACCGCGGACTGGCAACATTGTTGCGGGAACTTAGAGACTTGGGATTGCTTGAATCAACCGTCGTTTGGTGGGGCGGCGAATTTGGAAGAACGCCAAAAATCGACTGGGACTCGCCATGGTTCGGAGGTCGCGGACATTTCGGAAAATGCTTTAACGTAATGCTCGCAGGAGGCGGTTTCAAAGGCGGAAATATTGTAGGCGAAACCGACAAAACAGGAGAAAATATTATCTCGCGTCCAGTTTATCCGCAAGATTTACTAGGAAGTATTTATCAAGTAATGGGAATAAATCCCGACGCAAAATTACCAAACGAAAAAGGATTTGACGTTCCCGCAATGCCACCAACTTCCAAATTAGGACGATTAAACGAAATAATAAGTTGATAATATTGCAATGTTAAAAAACAATTCAGAAATTCCGAATTAGGAGTCTCTAAAAATTCATTTTTTGCAAAAAGGTAGGCGGCGTTTCGCCGAAACGCCGCAATATGTGTAAAACAATTATTAAATTTTAATAATTCGTAACGTATAAAATAGATTTATTTTAGATGTTATGAAATATTAACATTTATTAGCGACATAAACTCTAATGCGGCGTTTCGGCGACACG
>JAISLW010000038.1 GCA_031277105.1 Planctomycetaceae bacterium
CCTAACGGGACAGAAATGAATTTTTAGAGACGCCCAGATATTAAACCTCTCTCATTAGCGGTTGAGTACAACCGCATGCAGGCGAGACGCCCGCGATCCTGGGATGCAGGCGTTCCGCCCGCGAATCTGAAGGAACATAGGCGTTCCGCCTGCGCATCTGAAGGAACACCGGCATTCCGCCTGCGATCTTGAATTGCAGGCGAGACCGACGGATCGCGGGCGTCCCGCCTGCACTTTGCCGATAGGCAAACAAAAAGGCGCTTGAGATTTCAAACTCGCTCATTAGCGGTTGAGTACAACCGCTTACAGGCGAGACGCCCGCGATCCTGGGATGCAGGCGTTCCGCCCGCGATCCTGGGATGCAGGCGGGACGCCTGCGATCCTGAAATGCAGGCGTCCCGCCTGCGATCCTTCTGATGATTTTTTGTAACAAAAAATCGCTCTCTAAATTTCTAAAAAATTATTCTCTATTTTCTAACCTTTAAAATCTATCACTTAAATTTCTGTGAACAGTTGCCTAATTTTTTTGGGTGGTATTGTGTTATTTGGTTTATTCTAGTACAATCCGGCGTTTTAGACTGTTATTACTTTAATTTTGCGTAACAATTCACAAAATTTTAGAAGCGTAGAGTTTTAGCGGATAAGGTGTAGGCGCTAGATTTATTGTAACAATAAATATTTGTCTCATCCGTTCCATTAGGGACAACATGTTGGTAGAAAAACAACGTCAAAAATATATTGGTCCCACTAGGGATAACATGATAACATGTAAATACAACATTAACCGTCATTGCGTCCCTAACGAGACGCTATACAACCAGTACTTGACTTTCAACAATTTAAAAGCGTCAAAGCCTGCCATCCGAAAACTAGGCAAGCAAAGATAAATCGCAAATTAAAGTACGAAATAGTTTAAAATTCGTATCATTTTTTATCATTTTTTTCTAACAACATTGCGCCCCTAACGGGACAAATATTTATTGTTACGAAAATTGTCCCGCTACTCCCTTTACCCTAAAATCTTTTGCTTAAATTTTCGTGAACGGTTACAATTTTCAGTACGATCAGCACATTCGTAAGATTGCCGGTTTTATGGATTTTTTGTAACAAAATATTTTTTGAGATAAATTTTTATGGCTCTGGTTACAATTCGAATATTGGATGGTCCTGAGCGGGGTAAGGCTTATCATCAAGTTGCAACTCCAGTAACAGTAGGACGCGAAGAAGGTAATTTGATTCAATTGAGCGATGAACGAATTAGCCGCTATCACTTAAAAATACACGAAAACGGCGATGCGATAATTTTGACCGACCTTCAAAGCACTAACGGTACCCGCGTCAACGGCGAAGTGATTTCAGTTTGGCGTCTTCGTCCAGGCGACGTAATTTTTGCCGGTCGTTCCGTATTAGTATTCGGGTCAACCGATGAGATAACCGACCGACTTAACGAACTCGCTAAACAAGACAAATCTACATTCGTTCCAATGGGCGTCGACGGCGAGGAATTTAATTTTTTAAGCCGCTCCATCGAACACGTAACAACAGGCGATATAAATTCGTCAATGTATGATGTGGCAATATTTCGCGGTTTGTCTCCCAAAGAATTAGCGCCGCTGCATCTATTAGCGCCGCCGCAATTGCCAACAGGATTACAACCCCAACAAGCCGCAAAAATGACAGAACTATTACAATATTTTCACATCAGATTACGTTACCTCGTCGCCTCCGTAAAAAACGAAACCAACACGCCAAAGAAAAAAGAAAATCAAAAAAACGAACCCGAAAAATTCACCGTCTCCGCCGACCAATGGCAAAACTTAATCGATCTCTACGACAAAATCGCAAAATACCTAAACTCTATCTCAGAACCTTAAAATTATAAACTGTTCACACTTTAATTTTCGCTTTACCGCCGTCTGCCTAACTTCGGACAGCAAACTTTGACGCTTTAAAATCGCTGATTTTCAAACCGAGCGG
Organism: Planctomycetaceae bacterium; assembly: GCA_031277105.1. GTDB lineage: Bacteria > Planctomycetota > Planctomycetia > Pirellulales > Thermoguttaceae > WRKP01. The sequence goes on from JAISLW010000038.1 coordinate 1,978, forward strand.
CATACAAAAAATATATCGCAAAATAAAACAGTATTTAACTAATTATTAAACTATTCATACTTGAGTTTGCGTTTACATTCGTCCGCCTACTATCGGGCGGCAGGCTTTGACGTTTTTTAAGCGCCGACTTTCAAGTACGAGCAGCATATACGATAAAAGAAGCATAATTTTTATGATTATTTTATATCCAGGTTATAGTTTGCAATCGCTTGTTACCGAGCTATCCGAAACTGAATCAACCGAAATTATTTCCGCTTTTACGGCGTTATTTCATCCGGCAATTTTCAAGCATTTTGGCAAAATTCCGCAATTGGAATCCGCATCAAATTTATCGTCTGATTTTTCGGCTGAATTGATTCTGACGCCGCCGTGTTGCGAAACTTATCTTACCCCCGAAATCATTAAAACGGCTCAAGAAAATAACGTTACAATAATCCGCAACCTCAAATCAAGAAACGCCATCGTAAACGAAATAATAAAACGCCGAAATATTAAACATAATTTTCATAAAGAATTTATCGACAATTTTTACGCCGTAGGAACAAGCGTCCTGTTTGTCAATTTACTCTCGCATCATTTACATTACATGGACAACACAAACGACGCCGCAACAATTCAAGCCCTCCACAACATAATCGATCATTTTGCCGATAATAATAAAAATGAAAATCACAACAACAATACCGGCGACAATTCCGCAACAATTATCGTAACAAAAAATCAAACCGCCGACTCTGTTATGCAAGATTTATTTCGTGAAGCGTTTGAAAGAATTTGCGAAAATAAAGAATGTTATTATCCGGTTAGTTCTTATTTGCTTGACTTAACGCTTGTAGTCAAATCTACGCTTGGCGATGCGTTTCGGCGTTTATTAGAGGAACGCGGCGCTATAAATTTTTTGTTGCCGTCGGCGTTGTTGGATGCGCTTCCTGAAATTGATCCTGAATCGTTCAAGGCTTTGCAAACTGCGGTCAAATTTGGCAAGGCGGATTTTGCGGTTGATGACGTATCGTTGTTTCCTCTTTTGTTGCAGCCGTTGCTTGATGTTGCGGACAAGATATTGCAATCTATAACGATTTATCGCGAGCGGCTCGGAGTTACGCCTAAAATTTACGGGCGGCAGCATGTTGGTCTGGCGCCGTTTTTACCGCAGATTTTAAGGCTTGCCGGATATGAGGGCGTTTTGTTTTTTGCGCCGCTTGACGGCTGGCATTTGAAGCAGCGCAACCAAAGTAAAATGATCTGGCGCGGAACCGACGGCGCTAAAATCGACGCATTGATACGTTATCCAAAAAATTGCGCAACGAATAAAGAGTTTTTTGATTTCGCTGATTATTATTCTGAATTGATCAACAGCGATTCTGTTCCGACGGCTGTTTTTGCCGCATTTTCCGTTGACAAAATAAAACAAATTAAAAAAGAAACAGACGCAAAACCCAGCCAAAATAATATTCGTAACGATAATTCCGCAGACGATAATTTTTGTAACGATAATTCCGACGCCGCCAATACGGACGACGTTAAGTCAGACGAGCCGGACTGGTTTAATGATTTACGCAAACTGTCAAATTATACGACGCAATTAGGCGAATATGCCAAGTTAGAATCATATTTTGCAACAACCGCTCAAACGGGTTCGGAAGAGTTTATCGCGATAGAGAATTTTTTTGCCGGAGAGCCGTCCGATATTCCGTTTTGGGTTAAATTGTATCGCGAAAATTTAATGCGGACTGTTAGTTCTGCATTTAATACGGTTGCAAAATTGCTTAATCCAAAATTGACCGGCAAATCTGATTTTGAATCAGTCGCCGATTTAATCTCGACATTAGGCTTGCATAAAATTACAGACAACATCAATAAAAATAATTTTGATAAAAATAATTTTGACAAAGATAAAGATAAAGTTGGCGAAAATATTGTTGCTGAAACTGCTCAATTGAGTCAAGAGCGTCGTTGTGGCATTGTTATATTTAATTCGTGGAATTTTTGTCGTCGCGCGTTTGTCGACGTTAGTGATTGGTTTGAGTTGCCTGCGGCGGTTGCGCCTGTATTTTATGCGGGCGAAGCGTCCGGCAAGAAGGAGTTAATCATCGACGTGCCGCCGTTAGGTTACGTGTTTATTCCGGCGCCGAAAGGAACGCCAAAAAACGATCAAATTAGTTTAGATAATATTGAACAAAAAAATCAAAATTCCACTAAACCGGAATCGCAACAAAATAGCGGATGGAATCCATTCGCAAAATTATTTGCAAAAAAACCGAAACCGGAATTAATTTTTAAGCCGGAAAACCAAAAAGCATTTCTGTTACAAAACGAGTATTTTGTTGCGAAGATAGATTTTGATACGGGCATGTTGCGTTCTCTTTTTACCGGCAACTATCGCTACAACCGGCTTTCGCAACAACTAGGTTTTCGTTTGCCGAAGGCGCTGCGTGAAGTTGATTCGCGTTTGGCGAATGATCCTAATCGCGGTTATGCGAGTTCAGTTGTTGAAGCGATAGAGATAGCGGAGTTGGGCGACGTAACGGGCAGTGTTCGGATACGCGGGCGATTGGTTTGCGACGATGGTTGCGACGCGGCGTTTTTTACGGAACTAATAACAATACGCCGCTACAGCAGAATATTAGAATTTAATTTTGCTATCGAGCCGCTATTGCAACCGAGCGGCGATTCCGCATGGGACTCTTATTATGCAATCAGATCGGCATGGAACGACAGCTCGCTGGAAATACGAGGCTGTTTAGGCGATGGAATTTATCCCATAACAACAAATCGCGTCCTATCGCCAAGATTTATTGATCTACGCGCAGAACGCCGCGCAATAACTTTTTTTACGGAAGGTTTACCCTTTCACAGACGTTTTGGAGAACGGTATCTTGACACAATTCTAATTGCAAAAGGCGATGATAAATATGATAAAGAAGGCAATAAAATTGATAACAACAACGACAATAACAACTGCAATAATAACGGCGGCAATAATATCAGCGCAACTAAAAACAACGGCGGCAACGTTAGAAATTTTCGTTTTGGAGTAGGTATAGATATTCGTCATCCGCCGGCGAGTTCGTTGGAATTTATGTTGGCGAAAGAGGAATTGGTAGCGCCGGTTTATAATTACAACAATAGCAACAAAATCAACAACAACAGCGAAATCAACAACGCCGGAATCAATAACGGCGGAATCAACATCGGCGGAGTTTCGAGCGGCGTTGTTTCGCGTTGGTTTTTTAGACTCGATGCGCCGAATATTATTACAATGCATTGGGAGACGATTTATGATTGCGACTTAAATACAAATACTAATACAAATACTAATGCAGATATTACAACGGGAATTATTGCGAACAAAAATGTAGATAAAAACGCAGATAAAAACAAAGGCGAACCGGTTGGATTTAAGGTGTTTTTATTAGAAACGGAAGGCGTTCAGACGAATAGCGTTTTACGTTCTTTTAAACCCGTAGTACAAAGTTATACGACGAATCTTTTAGGAGAAAATTTACAACAACTAAATATAAACGAAGCAGGAATACAAATCACAATGCACCCACACGAACTATTACCAATAATCTGCCTTTTTCGTAACAAAAATTAAAATTAGGGAACTTCTAAAAAACACAGATTTATTTTTATTAACCACAGAGAACACAAAGAACACAGAGGAAATTTTTAATTAGAAATTTAAGATCGCATTTGGATTTTTTGTTACGATAAAGGATATTATTTCATGCGTCATTTAGTCCCATTTTTCATTGCCGTTTTTATCAATAAATCCACGTTTTTTATCAAGAAATACTTCTGCGTAACCATCGTCTTTTCGATAAAAATGATTAGTAATTTTGTCGTATTTTAATAAAGTAATTTCCTTTCCTGTATTGTTAATTAAACCGTATCTGCCGCTAAAACATACGATAGCAATGTCGCCATTGAAATCTTCTATTTTGTCATATTTTATTGACGTAATTTCTTTTCCCGTCTTATCAATAAAACCGCATTTTCCGTCAATCGTTACAACAGCAAAGTCGCCTTTGAATTTTTCTATTTTGTCATATTTTATTGCTGTAATTTCCTTTCCGGTTTTATCAATTAAACCATATTTACTGCCCCCTCGAAGATGAACGCCATTTATACCTATAAGATCCGAACCTACAATAGCCAAGCCGTCTTTGAAATTTTCCGCTCTGTCATATTTAGGCTCAATGACTACATTTCCTTTTTTATCGATAAATCCCCATTTTGATTTTTTATCGCAAACTTCTTGTACTGCAGCCAATCCCTCTTGAAATTGCCGTATTTCGTTGTATATAAATGGAACAACTATTTCTCCACTCTTACCGATAATTCCACACGTATTAGATCCGCTATAATTATAATTTAGTCTTACTATAGCCTGACCATCGCAAAAATTATTTACTTCACTGTATTGACAAGGAATAACGATTTCGCCTTTTTTGTTAATAAATCCCCAAAAAAAACTACGAGGATGAAAAGAATTATTAGCCTCTATTGCTACCGCTGCCAAACCTTCGCTGAAATTTCTTACGTTTTTATATGTTGCGGGAATAACGGCAACGCCATTTTCATTACGGAATCCACATTTTCCGTTGTATTCTAAAATCGTTAAATTCATTCCGTCATCATCTGGAGTTTCTTTATTATCTTGTAAATTGTCGTCTTGTTTTAAGTCGGCTTCATCGTTAATTTGGATTTCATTATTGTCTTGTAAATCGTCGTTTTGTTTAAAATTGTTTTCGTTGATAATTTTGGTTTTTTTATTGTCTTGTAAATTGTCGTGTTGTTTAAAATTGTCTTTGTTGATAATTTGGATTTCATTATTGTCTTGTAAATTGTCGTATTGTTTAAGATTGTCTTTGTTGATAGTTTGAGTTTTTATATTTTTGTTGAAAATGTTTTCGAGGAATGCGATGATTGGATTTTTTTGAATTTTTGGCGTTGTAATATCGATTATGAAGTCGCAACAATTTTTGTATCGTTTTTTTCGTTCTTTTTCTAGGGCTTTTGTTAGGACTTTATTTATATGGATTGGCAGTTCTGCGATTTTTGGCGGCGTGTTTTGTAGGACTTGAAATCCTAGCAGGTATTCGTTGTCGGCGATGAAGGGTACGCGTCCGCTTAAAAATTCATATACCATGACAGCCAGCGAATATTGGTCGGTTCTTGCGTCTTGTAATTCGCCTTGCCATTGTTCCGGCGCTTTATAAATTAGAGTTCCCGATTTGCTCGTTACGGCGTTGCTTACTCGCGTTAAACTTGTATGTATTTGCGCCGCCAGTCCGAAATCGATAATAAACGGCGTATTATTTTCATCGATCAAAATATTGTCCGGTTTAATATCACGATGGATAACTTTATTTTTATGCGCATAATCCAACGCCGCCGCAACAGGAAACAAATATTTTTTTACGTCGTCGATGGTAATTTTGTTATTCTGTTTTAATAATTGCAACCGTTTTTTATTCAACGTTTGACCGGCGACGTATTTCATCACAAGATAAAAACCATGATTAACATCGTTTCGCAACGCATAAACAGGACAAATATTTGTATGATGCAAATTGTAAGTTTGTTGAAACGTTTTTTTGATGCGTTCCATTTCTTCTTCGCTGTGTTGTATTTCCGGCGGGACAATTTTGATGCAAACTTGCCGTAAAATTTGTTCTTGACCGTTTTTTGTAAACATCTCATCCGCCAGCCAAACTTGACCCATGCCGCCTTGACCGAGCAATTTACGCAAAACATAATCGCCGTCAAATCGCTCGTCAGGTTTTATCAAAGACGCAGGATTACCTACAATAGTTTTTTGTGTTATTGGCATTGAAAACCTCCTTTTTGGGGGAAATTCGGAAATTCGGAAATTCGGAAATTCGGAATTAAAGATTTTGATTTCAAATTTAAAATAATCTTTTTAATCTGTTTAATCAGTGGATCAAATTTTTTGTCCACAGATTAGAAAGATTAGAAAGATTATTTAAAATTCATAACCGTTCACGTAAATTAAGCAAAAGATTTTAGAGAATAGCAGGACAATTTTCGTAACAATAAATATCTGTCCCGTTAGGGACAGAATGTTGGTAGAAAAAAATGATACGATTTTTTAGCGTCCCGTTAAGGACGCAATGCGGGTTAATGTTGTATTTACATGTTGTCCCTAACGGGACAAATATATTTTTGACGTTGCTTTTCTACCAACATGTTGTCCCTAACGGGACAGATGAGACAAATATTTATTGTTACAATAAATCTATCCTCTACCCCCTCTCCCCGACCCCCTATCCCCTACCCCCTATCCCCTACCCCCTAAAACTCTACGCTTCTAAAATCTTTTGAACGGTTACAATAATTCTGCATTCCGCATTTTTTTAATCTAGCATGAAAGATTTTGCGACTTCCGGCGGCGCAGGTCTGTAACATAATGGTTCCATTGAGTTGCCGGCTCTGCCTTGACTTAAGCTTAAAATTGCCGATGTATATCCGAATAAATTTGCTAGCGGCGCTTCCGCTTCTATTAAAGTTAAATGTCCCATTACTTCTGTTTTTGAAACTAATCCGCGTCTTTGTTGCAAGTCGCCCACAATGCCTCCAACATATTCTTCCGGCGTCTGGATTTCTAATTTCATTACCGGCTCAAGTAACACCGTTCCCGCTTCTCGCAATCCTTTTCTAAACGCTTCCGAAACCGCAATCCTAAACGCCGTTTCCGTAGTATCAGATTCACTCACGCGAACATCTAATAGCGCTATACGAATATTAACCAACGGAAATCCCATCACGCCGCCGCCTTGACTCTCTTCGCGAATAGATTCTAATACGACTTGCTTAAATTGCTTGTCAAAAGATTCTTCCGAAAACGCAGATTTGATCTCTACCGAAGTCGCCGTGTCCCGCTCTAAAACTTCTATCGGTTCTATACCAATCATTACCTCTGCCCAATGTTTTTGTCCGCCAAGATTACGATTACATTGCCCCCACACTTCGACTTTCCGCTGTATCGATTCGCGATAACTTACTCGCGGATTATGCACTCTAACATTCATCTTGTAATCCCGCAATAAACGATGCTTTATTACTTCCAAATGCAACTCGCCCATTCCGCTTATCAACATCTGACTTGTTTCTTCGCTTTCATGCACGCGAAAAGTCGGGTCTTGCCGTTTCATCATTTCCAGCGCTTGCTTTAATTTCTTATACTCGTCTGCGGAGTTCGGCTCAATCGCCATTGAAATAACCGTTTCAGGAAACGCTATCGCTTCCAGCAAAATCGGATGCTTCACGTCGCAAAGCGTATCGCCGGTAACCGTAAAACGCAAACCAATCACGCCGCAAATATCGCCTGCCATAACTTCCTGAATCTGCTCGCGCCGGTCTGCTTGTATTCGCCAAAGTTGCGGTATATTTTCCTTCTTATTTTCACGCGGATTTAACACGCGACTGTTCTGTTTCAATACGCCGGAATAAACTCTAAGATAATGCAAATCGCCATGCTTGTCCGCGTCTATCTTAAAAATCAAACCGCAAAAAGGCTCGCTCGAATCAGGTTTACGCGATAACTCCGGACAATCAGGACGCGTCGGATCTTGACCGCAAATCGCAGGTATATCGCACGGCGCCGGAAGATAATATTTGACCGCATCCATTACAGGTTGAACTCCGATACCGTCAAGCGCAGAACCGCACAAAACCGGCACAGCAAGATTTAACAACGTCGCCGAACGCAACACGCCGCGAATCATCTCGTCCGATACTTCCTCCGACGCCAACAATACCTCTGTCAACTCGTCGCTAAACATAGTTAAATCGTCCAACATCTGACTACGCCACTGTATCGACTCGTCTTCCAACTCCGCAGGTATTTCGCATTCGCTCACCACCGAACCGTTGTCGTCTTTGGAGAAGGTCAACATTTTCATTTTGACTAAATCGATAGTCGCTCGAAACGCTTCCGGCAAATGAGGCGGTCCGGCGCCAACTGGAATCGCAACTACGACGGGTTTAGCGCCAAGTTTAGTCTTAATCTGTTCCAAAGTACGATAAAAATCAGCGCCTTCGCGATCCATCTTGTTAATAAACGCAATTCGCGGAACGTGATATTTATTAGCCTTACGCCATACAGTTTCGCTTTGAGCCTCGACGCCTTCGCGGGCGCTAAACACCACAACGCCGCCGTCCAAAACCCGCAAAGAACGCTCCACCTCCGCCGTAAAATCAACATGACCAGGCGTGTCTATAAGATTAAATATACAATCGTTCCATTCAAATGTTACTGCGGCGGCGCGTATTGTTATGCCGCGTTCTTGCTCTTCGGGATCAAAATCTGTTACCGTCGTACCTTGATCAACAGCGCCGAATTTATGAACGAAATTAGAATAAAATAACATCCGTTCCGTTACCGTAGTCTTGCCCGCGTCAATATGAGCAATTATCCCAATATTCCTGATTTTATTGATTTTTTGTAACATAATTCAATTTTTCGTTACTATTGACTTATGGCAACTTCTAATAACCGGTTTTTTATTTAACCGCCGAAAATACAGAGATCGCAAAGAAGAAAATTTTTAAAAATTATTTTATATCCAATATCAATTATAATATTAAATAATGTTTCGATTCCAATTAAAAATTTCCTCTGTGTTCTCTGGGGCTTATGTGGTTAATAAAAATAAATCTGTGGTTTTTAGAAATTCCCTTATACGTATATACAGCTCGTACTTGAATTTCAGCGATTTAAAAGTAGAGACGCAAACGTTACGATTCTACGAATAGTTAGGTAGGCGAATGTAAACGGTAAACGCAAATTCAAGTAAGAACGGTTTAAAATTAGTTCGGTATTTTCCCGCCTTAAAGAGGAGTTGTCAAGTATTGTAAGTATTGCGAATGTTAATTTGTGTCTCTATACTTTTCACACTTTAGGTTGCGGTTTTAAAAAATACGCATAATTATTTAGTGGAGTATTTTTTGATCAAAAAATTACGTTATATTTCGCATTGCACCAAAAGGGGCGAAAATATTTACAATTATCGTTACAAAAAATCAAAAATTAAAAAACGCATTGTATATTGTTCGTACTTGAAATTCATTGTTGATGCAAAAGCATAAAGCCTGCCGTCCGATAGATTGGCAGGCGGCGATAAACGCAAACGCAAGTGCGAACAGTTTAAAATACGAATAGTATAATTGGGGTAAGTTGATGGATATGATTAGGTATATAGTTCGTTATGGCGCTATGCGTTTGCATGGTATATTTATGTTTTCGGCGGGCGAGCGGTTGCGTCATGGGGATCGTGTAATTGTTCGGACTTTGTGCGGGCAGGAGTTGGGGGTGATTTTGTGCGTAGCGACGCCGGAGGCGGAGTCAAAAATTAGTCTTGACGCTTTTGAGGACAGGGTGATACGTTTAGCGACGGCGGAAGACGATGCGGAGTTGCGGAGGTTGCGGGAAGTTGAGCGGGAAGAGTTTAAACGGTGTGGCGAGATTGTGCGGCAGATGAATGTAATGATGGATTTAGTTCGTGTTGAGCATATTTTTGGCGGCGAGCGTTTGATAGTTTATTATGTTGCGGAGGGTCGTGTTGATTTTCGGGAGTTGGTCAAGTTGTTGGCGATGGAGTTTCAGACGCGGATAGAGATGCGTCAAATTGGGGTTCGGGACGAGACGCGTTTGTTAGCCGATTTTGGCGATTGCGGGTTGGAGGTTTGTTGTAATCTTTATTTGAATGACATGGCGCCTGTATCGATGAAGATGGCGAAATTGCAGAAGGCGACGCTTGACCCGAATAAGGTTACGGGGCGTTGTGGGAGGTTGAAGTGTTGTTTGCGGTATGAGTATGATCATTATTTGGAAACGCAAAAAAAACTGCCCTCTATCGGCGCCGAAGTCAACACGATAAATGGCGACGGCAAGGTTGTTGCTCATGAGTTGTTGGCGAATAAAATATGGGTTGAGATTCCTGATTTGGGTAAAAAGTTATTTTGTCCGGCGGCGATAAATCTCAAATCGAATTTAGTTGCGGCGCTGGATGAGGGTAAGTGTTGTTGTAAAAAAAATAGTGAAGGTTGTGAGTGCGGCGACGGCAACGGCAACGGCGAAGTAATTGACGACGATTTTTATACTGACGAGGATTAGGGTGTAGTGGATAGTGGATAGTTTTTTTAATTCAGGATTAGGGATTAGAGATTAGAGATTATGGTTTTAAATCCACGAATTGCGGATTTGATTTTTTGTTACAAAAATTGTCCCATTTGTCTCACTTGTCCCATTTGTTTCATTTGTCCCTTCTGTTCCACTTGTCCCTTTTGTCCTTAATGTTCCTTTTTTGTCCTTAAAAAAAATAGAGGTAAATATGTCTAATATGTCGGTGGAGTATTTTGGCGAGTATCGTGTTTTGAATTTGGTCAACACGGGTCAATCGAGTCGTTTGTTGCATGGTTATAATGACCGGACGCGTGAAGTTGTTTGTATTAAGACGTTGTTGGACAGGAGCGCTAGGGACAAGGAGCAGATAAAGATTCTCAAGTGGGAGTATGAGGTTGCTTCGGGGTTAAGTCATCCTAAGTTGATACGTGTTTTTTCGTATGGTTGGCGTGGTGAAGTTCCGTATATTGTGATGGAGTGGTTTTCGGCGCCGAATGTGAAGTTATTGATTAGTCGCGGTTATGGGCAATATTGCGATCATATTGTTCGGATTATGTTGAGTATGGTTGAATCGTTATCGTATTTGCATTTGCGGGGGTGGGTTCATCGCGACGTGAAGCCGGACAATTTTTTATTTGACGTTGGCGCCGGCGAGTTGCGGTTGATTGATTTTGCGATAGCGCGTCGTTCTGTTGCGGGGATTAGGCGGTTGTTTGCGGGGCGTTTGCAACCGCAGGGAACGGTTAGTTATATGGCGCCGGAACAAATCAAAGGTTTACCGCCGGAAACGGGATCGGACGTTTATAGTTTGGGATGTGTGTTTTATGAGTTATTGACAATGCGGACGCCGTTTTCGGGGGATAGCGCAAATGATTTATTGAGAAAGCATATTGCAACGCCGCCGCCAAATGTAATGGCAAAAAATAAAAATATTACAAAAGATTTCAGTGATTTATTAAAAACAATGATGGCAAAATCAGCAAAAGACAGACCAAAAAACGCAACAGAACTATTAAAAATAATGCAAAAAATAAAAGTCTTCCAAACAAACCCAAAACCAGAAAATATAGGTTAGGGAACTTCTATATTGCTCGTACTTGAAATTCAGCGATTTAAAAGCGTAAAAGCCTGCCGTCCGAAATCTAGGCAGGCGAAGGTAAACGCAAACTCAAGTACGAATAGTTTAAAATAATTTTTTAAAATTTTCTTCTCTGCGATCTCTGTGTTTTTGGCGATTAAATAAAAAACTGGGTTATCTCTAAAAATTAATTATTGGGGGAAACGATCAATCATTCGATGTTTCTCATGATAATGAATTTTTAGAGATACCTAATTGCCTCTTGTAGGATATTGAAATTTAATTATACTTTTTTTCTGTTTTGGATTGACAGACGACTTGGGTTTGTTGTCAATTCAAAATTTATGTAGATTGGGTAATTTCAAGGAAGAGCAGATAGAAATACCCAAGTGGGAACTTCTATACTGCTCGTACTTGAAATTCAGCGATTTAAAAGCGTCAAAGCCTGCCGTCCGAAAGCTAGGCAGGCGAAGGTAAACGCAAATTCAAGTACGAATAGTTTAAAAACCATTTTTTTATTTAAGCGCCGAGAACACAAAGTTCATAGAGAATAATTTTTTAAAAATATTTTAAATCAAAAAGTCAACAATTATAATATTAAATAACGTTTTGATTCTTATTAAAAATTTCCTCTATGTTCTCTGTGTTCTCTGTGGTTAATAAAAATAAATTTGTGTTTTTTGGAAGTTGCCAAGTGTTATTTTGTCGGCGAAATTGAGTAGTTCTGCAAAACACCGAGATAAGTAAGGTTCACAGACCAACGGTTTAACCGGGTGAACTTTTGAATTTTAAGTTAACGTAAAGTGGCGTTGCTCCCGTTTTGGGGGCGCCGCGTTCGTTACTTTAGTGCGTTTTCGTGTGCAATGGAATCTTTGTGCGCCTACTTTGGTCGGTAGGGAAGATGTGCTTTTCTTGGTGTTACGTGGTTGCCCCTTTTCTGTACGATTATTCTAATCACAATCAAAATATCAAGTTGCAATGAAACAAAGCCTTTTTGAAATAAGAGATAAGATAGACGATCTTATTCGTCAATTAAATAATTTGAGGGCGGAAGAGTGGTCGATTATTCAGTTATATTTTTCGCAAGAGTTATTTTTTGAGGAATCGTTGGAGTTTATTAACGATAGTCGCGTGGTAAAGTGGAGGAACAAGTCAATACGTGTTGGACCGAAAATGTACAGTTTATTAAAAACGATTTGGGAGGGTAAAAAGCACAGAGCGACTATTGAAAAAATTGAGCGTAAAGTTTGGAATGTCAATATAAAAAATAAATTCTTTATTGCTCGTCATACTATTTTCACGTTAATTTGTAGAACGCAAAAAGAACTAAAAAAGAACAACTTCCCATACGAAATTAAAACAAAAAAAAATCACGCCACAAAAGAAATAAAAGGTTTCCAAATAATCTACACGCCAAAAAATAACATAACCGTTCAAGTAGAGGATAAAGTGTAGGGGATAGAAGATAAAGTGTAGGGTGTAGGGTGTAGGGTGTAGGGTGTAGGGGATAGTTTTTTAAAATTACGAATTACGAATTTTGGACAAATATATTTTTGTTACAAAAAATACCGGATCGCAAGCATTGCGTCTGTGCTCCTTCAGATTCGCAGGCGAAACGCCTGCATCCCAGGATCGCGGGCGTCTCGCCTGCAAGCGGTTGTACTCAACCGCTAATGAGCGAGGTTTAACATCTGGGCGTCTCTAAAAATTCATTTATGTCCCATTAGGGACAACATGTTGGTAGAAACGCAAGGTCAAAAATATATTTGTCCCGCTAGGGACAACATGTCAATACAACCTTAACCTTTATTGCGTCCTTAACGGGACGCTAAAAATGCGTATCATTTTTTTCTACCAACATTCTGT
>JAISLW010000061.1 GCA_031277105.1 Planctomycetaceae bacterium
GAAATTTAGCGATTATACTGCTCGTACTTGAAATTCAGCGATTTAAAAGCGTCAAAGCCTGCCGTCCGAAAGCTAGGCAGGCGAAGGTAAACGCAAACTCAAGTACGAATAGTTTAAAATACGCGCAGTTTAAAGCGTCAAAGCTTGCCGTCCGGTAACTAGGCAGGCGAAAGTAAACGCAATTTTAAGTAAGAACAATTTAAAAAATTAACGATTAAAAACAATCAATAAAATATAACCAACAATACAATATTCCGCACATAAAAATTTGTGAAATTCATTGTCCTGTTGCTTCAACTCTAACCTGTCCCCGTTACGCAAAGGAACATTAGAACGATAAACTCTCTTTATAACCGCCGATAAAAACGGCTGAAATCTGCTTTTCTTTTTTTCCATATCCTTAAAAGGTTCCACAATTATAAAATCGCAATAAACATCGTTCATCTCAATTAGCGATTCCAAAAATATTTTTGCATCCGCTTCGTTTTCCATTTGAATCGCGCACTCAAATTTCATTGATTTAGGGTTCAATATTATCGACGTCCATTTCGATTTCGCAAAATTATTTACGGCGTCTTTAACTTTTAGGATAAATTTATTTGCCGTTTCTATTATTGGTAATTGTTTTATTTGTTTTTTTAATTGGTCGTCTAAATTTTCGCCGCCGTCGATTGATTTAGGCAAAACGTAATCAATCGCATCTTTGATATTTTTCATGTTCGTAAATATAATTTGTACCGGCGCGTTTTTTTCATGTTTATCAAACGCTTCCGCAATCAGTCCGGCAACGTCTTTACTATTAACGTTAAAAAAATTATTGATCCAATTTTTTTCACGCGCCGCCAATTCGTCGCCGTCAATTAATTCGTCTGCCGGCGAAATCTCTTCTTCTGCCGGCACGACAACCGGCGCCGAATGTTCCGCTCCGTTCATATTAGGCAAAAAACAATCAAACTCCGCAACCACAACGTCGAAACCGCTATATTGACCAAACGCCCAACTCAAAAGATTTATTTTATTCGCATTAACGTTATTAACGTTTATATGTTGTTCGGCGGCGCCGTTTAAGTTTTCGCCTAATTCGTTTATCCATTGCCGTAAATTATTACGGTCTTCGGCGCTGCGTTTGTCAGCAGGAATTGCGAATGTAATTGAAAATTTAATTGAACTTTTTAATTTATTAAATTGATTTGATTGAATTATAAAATATGCGTCTTTAATTTTGGTTGCGTTTTTTAGGTTGTCTAATTGGATTTTAAATTCAGATTTAATATTTTTCAAAAGGCGCAGAGACTCGTTTATTATGCGTTTTTCGGAATTAGGATCGAAGCCGATTTTTTTTATTGTTTTGTCAATATCGTTAAGATTTTTATTGAAAAATTCATCGACGTTGATTTGGTCAAGATTGACATACGCAAGCATACAAGTTGTATTCTTTATAAGCGGCGTAATATTAGCGGCGCGATTATTGCCGTCAACTTCGCCCGAAAAAAGCGCCGACGGAATAAGGATAAAACAAACCGTAAGCGAAAATACGCCAAAAAATATTTTCGTAAAATTCTTAATTTTTATCGTCGTAAATTTCATAGTCATATTTTAAAAAATAAAATAATTGTTAATTTTGTAACCGTTCAAGGAAATCCGTATAGCATAAGAACAGTACAGAGACATTCTATACTGCTCGTACTTGAAATTCAGCGATTTAAAAACGTCAAAGCCTGCCGTCCGAAAACTAGGCAGGCGAAGGTAAACGCAAACGCAAGTACGAATAGTTTAAAAAACGCAAATCTGTTTTTATGAATCACAAAGGAATTTTTTAATTTGTAAACTCAAATTCAATCGCTAACAGTTTAAAAATTTATTCTCTGCGAACACTGCGTCATCTGTGGTTAATAAAAATAAATTTGTGTTTTTTAGAAATTCCTTAAATAAAAAATTGGTTGTAAAAAATTACCTACAGGGCGTCTCTAAAAATTCATTTGTTTAGGTAGGCGGCGTTTCGCCGAAACGCCGCATTAGAGTTTATGATACCAATAAATTTTATTATTTCACAACGTCTAAAATAAGCCTATTTTACACGTTATGAATTATTGAAATTTAATAATTATTTTGTGCGTATTGCGGCACAAAAAAATAAACGCAGCGGCGAAACACCGCCTACCTTTTTACAAAAAAATGAATTTTTAGAGATACCCTGTAGCAAATTACGTACCGAAAATTTTGGGAATATTTTGGGCAAGAGTAAATTTTCGTTACAAAAAATCTGTCGCTTGCCTAAACTTTATTCCCTAAAACCGCCGTAATTTTATGAATTGTTATTATTTGTTATTGTTTTGTAATTGTGATATTTGCGATTGTAACAAAGGTCTTATTTCTGTTTTCCATTTGTCAAAAAGTTCTTCGTACTCATTTTCAAAAGTCATTGCGGTAATGCATGAAAATACGATTATGACAAAAACGTATTCGCCTAATATTTTTTCGGGATTTATTTCGTAGTTCCATTTTAAGTTATCATTGTCGCAGACCGGCACGGCAAAATTTGCCAAGCCGCGTAATATTTCGAGTGGAAAAGAAATAAGATCCGAAGTTCTTTCTTTCAAACCTGCAAACATTATGACGGCGCTCGCGGATGAGTTTGCGAATGTTACGCCTAAATCGATTATACCGGACAAGCCGTTTTGAACGTGTTTTGCGGAGGCGGCTGATTTCGCTTTAGCGATTGCGCGGAAACGTAATTTAGCAGGATCGGCGCTGATGGACAAATAATTTATTTGACCTGTAATAAATTGGATAATATTTGTAAGTTGTTCGTTGTGGTTGAGTAACGAGGCGATTTGCGGTAGATATTTTTTGAAGGGTTTGCCGAAAAGAAAGACGACTTGAATCAAATCGTCTTCGCAACTTTTGAATGCGGCGTCAAGATATAGATTTTTTGTTGCGCTAAAGTTAATGATATAATTTTTGAATTGTTCGTCGATATTTTGGTTGGCTTGGTTATTTTCGTTATTGTTTAAATTTTTATTTTTTATGACTGTGAATTTATCGTTTATTATTTTCAAGTCGTTATCTAGTTTGCTTAAATCGTCGTTTTTATTGTCGGTCAAGAGCGGATAGATTAGCAAGTTATTTTTTATGATTATATTTGTTTCGGCTAATCCGATGTTTTTTGCGATGAATTTGAGGATATTTTCTATTTTTGGTATTGCGGCGATATTTTTATTTGACTTATCGTTTAAGTTGTGTGGAATGGCGGCGTAAAATACGGGTTCGAGTCTTTTGCCTGATTCGTCTTCTAAGTTAATCAAAGCGCCGGCGAAATACAAATCAGATATGCCGGACTTAACTACCAAGTCGTCAAGAATAGTTTCGAGCGCCGGAAAAATTTCGTCAAATAATTTTTCAGCTTCGTCTATAACATTTTTTTTCGACTTCTCATCAACTAAATGGACGCCGAATATATGGTCGGCAAGCGTCTGGTTTGTCAATTTCATCATCTGCTTACGCAACAATTTCAAGTCGATTTCAGCAAAATTAATATGGGCGACAAAAAAAGTTGTGTCGTTGATTAAGGGCGATATTTTTCCCGTAATTTGCGAAGTTGTATTTTTGCCGCCGGTCGTGGTCGCAACGCAAATTTGTTGAATTGGATCAATCGGGAAAATATTGAAAAGAAATAACGTAACGAAAATTACGACAAATATTCGGCTAAAATTAGTCCTCTGAATTTGTGCGTATCTAGCAAAAAAACAATTGTTAAACATTTAATTTTTAACTCCTGCGATTTATTGATTCAAAAATTGGTCAACGGAAAAAAAATAAACATAACCGTTGACTGAAATTTGTTGACTGGAAATTTGACGGGTAAGGTTTGGAAATAAGCGATAGCTTTTTTGTAACATAATTTTTGTAACAAAAATTGTCGGCGGCTCGCAACCGTCTTTTTTGTCCGTAAAATTTTTCCGATCCGTCAAGCAATTTTAAACTGGGCGTCTCTAAAAATTTATTTGTCATGTAGGCGGCGGTAAACGCAATTAAAACGCTAACAGTTTAAACCCTAAAGGTTGACAAGTGTAATTATCGAATAAAAAAAAACAAGCGGGGGAGAAAGAATATGTTTTTTTATTAACAGTAATTAAATTCACTATATTGCGTTTATTTCAACGGTCAATATAATGTAACTTCGTATTTTTTCTAAGATATTTTTTGTAGAAAATTTTATGACTTTTTTTTGCAAAAAAATGAATTTTTAGAGACGCCCAACAGTCTTTTTGTTTACCTTGCGGCAGATTGTAGCCGAGACGGCTGCGTTGCTTCTCAATTTTTATTACAAAAAAAATTGTCCCACTTGTCCCTAAAAAAATTACCAAAACGTAATTTAATAAATAGATTTTCGTGAACTGTTACAAAATACGAACAGTTTAAAATTTTTTGGAAAACAAATTTGTTATTAAGACGTTTAATGTACATTTTGTTTAGCGGACATTTTGTCATGTTATTTAAATTGTAAAAATTTAGGTTATGATAATCTGTCAATTGCGTATAGACGGGATCGTATTTTGAATTTTAGCGAAAGCAAGCGTAAAAATAAGAACGCATATTTCAGACAAACAATAGACGGCGGCGATTGCAAAAATTTCAAGGACGAGTAGTTTTATGGAATGTTAGTGTTGGGTTATACGCAAGTTTTGTTTTGAGTTGGGAAGTGTGATTTTCCGGCTTGAGTTTAATAGCGCCTTGAATTTTCAGCAATATGAGAGCATATACTGATCGTACTTAAAATTTATCGATTTGAAAGCGTCAAAGTCTGTCGTCCAAAAACTGGCAGGCGGCGTTAAACGAAAATTAAAGTAAGAACAGTTTAAAGCCTGTTGTCCGGTAATCGGCGGCGATTGCAAAAATTTAACGTGCAAATAATAATTTATATGTATCGTGCTTGAAATTCAGTGATATAAAAGCCGCAAAACCTGCCGTCCAAAAGACAGGCAGGCGGCGATAAACGTAAATTCAAGTGTGAACAGTTTAAAAACCTTTACCTTTAACAGGAGAATAAAAAATGAATAAGAACGATGAAAAATATTTGGGATTGTGTAGTGGGCGTGGATACAAGGTTGGTTTTACGCTTATTGAGATTATGGTGGTGCTTTTTATCCTTTTGGCGATGTTTGGCGCTACGGTAGTGGGTTATAACAGTTTTCTTGAAAGCGGTAAGAAGCAGACAACAAAACAGTATATTGCCAATCTTGATACGGCTATTCGAGGTTATAGTTTGAATGTAGGCAAATATCCGTCGGCGTTGCAAGATTTGATTAGTTGTCCGTCTGATGTTTCGCCTAATAAATGGGGAACTGAACCTTATCTTAGAACTTTGCAACAAACGGATCCTTGGCAAAATGAATATCGTTATATTACGCCTGGACAACATGTAAAAGAATTTGACGTCTGGTCGCCGGGACCCGACGGACAAGATGGCACTGAAGACGATATTGGAAACTGGCCAGATTAAATATACGCTAGGACGTATGGAGTAGTTTTTAGAAAACTAAAATTAGAGAACAGTTTTTTGTTACAAAAAATTGTCAACCGGATCGCAGGCGTCTTGCCGGCGATCCCAGGATCGCGGGCGTCTCGCCTGCATGCGGTTGTACTCAACCGCTAATGAGCGAGGTTTTGCTCTCAACCGCCTTTTTGTTTGCCTTGCGGCAAAATGCAGGCGAGACGCCCGCGATCCATTGGTCTCGTCTGCTATTTAGGATCGCAGGCATTTCGTCTGATTCGCAGGCGGGACGCCTGCGATCCTTCTTAATTTTTTATTTTCTTTCTCCCGTCTTGTGAATAGTTGGAGTGTGGTTATAATTTGCGTTTTGTTTGCGGCAACGTGTTTGTTGCGGTAACGTAGAATTAGAGGAGGGTAAGCGAATGGTTAGCGGCCTCATTGGAAATGAGGTGTCTCGAAAGGGATTGCGGGTTCGAGCCCCGTGCCCTCCGTTTTTTGTCTATTAAGTTTCTCTATACCACTCATACTTGAAATTCAACAATTTAAAAACGGGTATCTCTAAAAATTCATTTTTTTGTAAAAAGGTAGGCGATGTTTCGCCACTGTGTTTATTTTTTGGGTCGCAATGGAGTTTATGATACCAATAAATTTTAATAATTCACAAAGCCTAAAAGATGTTTATTTTAAGTGGAAGAAGTATTAAAATTTAATAATTATTTTACGCGTAATGCGGCGTTTCGGCACAGTGTTTGATTTTTTTAGCCGCCTACTTGTATAAATGAATTTTTAGAGATACCCGATAACTATTTTTGACGGAAAAATATTCTAAAAAATTTTTATTTTGTTATCGAACAAAAAATATTTTTTGACGTATTTGCATTATTGTTGCCGGTTACGATGTCGGTTGTAGGTAATTTTAAACTGTTCACGCTTGAATTTGCATTTAGCGCCGTCTGTCTAGATTTCGTGCGGCAGGCTTTTACGCTTTTAAATCACAGAAATTCAAGTACGAATAATATATTTTGAGAATGCACGTCAAAATTTTACGCCAATATCTATCAACTTAATCACAACCGGCTGGACGTATCAATTAAACCAAAGAATATTCGTTGTAAATAAATTCAACGGTACAAAAGGCACAAAAACATAAAAAACTGTAACAGATAAATTGCGAAAATTGCCGGAATTTTACGGACAATTAGTTCAACATTGTTGTCCAAAATACGAATATTCACAAAACAGAAAGGATTAAACAAATATGTTGAAACAAAAAAATTTACAGATTACGAATCTATTTTGCGGGATTCTTATTGCGGTTTGTTTGTGTTTTGGATTTTACGTTTACGGGCAAAACCACGAAAATAAATCAACTACCCCTAACGCAGTTGATAACCCAAATCAAACAAATCAAATAACAACAGATATTCCAAAAAATACAACAAATGATGAAAATAAAAACGACGCTGTTGTTGCTGTTGATAATGTTGACGCTGTTGTTGACGGCGAGGTTGATAACTCTGATCAATCTCAAACTGTTTTTTATCGGATTGGTTTGAATATTACCGAGTTGCCGGAAGTTTTGATTTCTCATTTTAACGCCGCTATTAACGATGATGATAATGATAAAACAGATTCGACTAACAAAACCGCACAAATTAAACGACGTCGAATGATATATGTTGCCGAAGTCGTTCCAAATAGTCCGGCGGAAAAATCAGGAATTAAACAAGGCGACATAATCCTTAAATTCGGCGGCAAAAAAATCGATTCGCCAGACGCTCTCATAAAACAAGTCAACGCCGCAAAAAATACAGAACAAAATCTTGTAATCATCCGCAACAATAAAAAGATAGACGTTAAAATCACACCCGAAAAATTCACGCGCAATAAATCACTAAACG
Organism: Planctomycetaceae bacterium; assembly: GCA_031277105.1. Lineage (GTDB taxonomy): Bacteria > Planctomycetota > Planctomycetia > Pirellulales > Thermoguttaceae > WRKP01. The sequence continues at coordinate 7,396 of JAISLW010000061.1, forward strand.
AAATAATACCACAAGAACAAGATTTTAAATTGCTTCCACATCGCCACTTCAAATGGGGCGACCGTAAACGACTAATCGAAGAACTAGAAGAAAAATTTAGTCAACTAAAAGAAGACGCAGGAGTCGATTTATTTTTCTCCTTCCCCGACGACAATAATTTATTGCCGCCAAATATAAATCTGCCAAATATAACTTTGCCAAATTTAACTTCGCCAAATTTAAATAACTTAAAAAATATCCAAAACGGAGAATCAAAATCACTGAGCATCACAACACAAAAAGACGCAAACGGTAAAACAAAAATCAAAGTAAACAAAACCACAAATATTAACGGTAAAACTGAAGAAAATACATGGGAAACAGAAAACATCGATCAATTACCAGACGAAATAAAAAACGAAGTAAAACAATTTTTTGAAACAAAAAAATTGAGTAACCATTAACAAAATTTTAATGAATAGAGTTTATAGGTTGTTACGTCTGTTTTCGATTCGCCAAAATAAATAATTATCGTAACCGTTCACGTAAATTTAAGCAAAAGATTTTAGGAGATAGAGTGTAGGAGGTAATAGGACAATTTTTGTAACAATAAATCTATCTCCTACTCCCTAACCCTAAAACCTATCATTTAACTTTCCGTGAACGGTTACAAATTACCTAACTGTAAAAATATTATAATGCGGGAAATGATTATCAGCAAAACGAAAATAAACAACATATTCATCTGACATATTTGTTTGTGCAACTATGACTTCCATCAATAAATTATCATTCTGTTTCGTCAATTTATAAATATTTGTATATTGATTTAAATCGTTTGTTAATGAAAATAACTCGCTATTATCACTTGATGTTTTTTTATAATCATTTCCAAGTAAAAACAAAAACTGCTCAATATTACCTCGCAAAACTCCACGAACTATAAATATTTTATCTTTACCATATTTCATTATGATCTCAATTATTTCGTATTCTTTGGGGATATCAAGATTCGTTTTTTGTTGAAGATATTCTTTTATAATTTTTTTATCAACATCTGTTTTCAATAACGTTCTCTTTACAGTATCATAAGGCGTATAATAAAAGACATAAAGCGCCAGAAAAAAACACACAAATATACCTAACAATATAATAATTTTTTTTATCATAAAAATAATTATTAAACAAAGCAATAGCGACTCTATAAAAATTTATTTTTGTAATAAGGTAGGCGATGTTTCGCCACTGTGTTTATTTTTTGATCCGCAATACGCATAAAACAATTATTAAATTTTAATAACTCATAACATAAAAAAATAAATATATTTTAGGCTTTGTAAAATATTAACATTTAGTAAGCGTTCACGGAAATTTGTTTAACAAAATACATATTGATAATTTTTTGAAGGACAAGTGGGACAATTTTTGTAACAAAAAATCTGTTCTCTAGTTTTCAAAAAAACTACACCCTATCCTCTACTCCCCAACCTAAAATTTATCGTTTAAATTTTCGTGAACGGTTATCGATTTTTAAACTGTTCACACTTTAATTTGCATTTAGCGCCGCCTGCCTAACTTTAGGACGGCAGATTTTGACGCTTTAAAATCGCTAAATTTTAAGTACGAGTAGGATAAATTTATTTTTTCACGTTTACAAATATATTCTAGTTTCTTTTGAAATCTGACGAAACGCTGATTCCGCTCAGCATTTATCGTGTTGTAATAAACGTAATACAAAATACGTTTCGGAATCGTACCGTCCTCACAACGCCGTATTACAAAATCACAATACGCAACCTCCGCCGCCGTCTTGGTATAAAGCGTATTTTGCAAAATCGCCGAAGTCAATTTAGCAGAATCCACATTCGCCGACACACGCAATTCACTCTTGACAGAATAAGCATTACTCACAACCTGCGCAAATACAAAACTAGAAGTTACATAACACAAAATCAACCCAAACGCCACTAAACAAAAAAACTTTTTTAACAATAAATTCTTTCTCATAATATCGCAAATCATAAATTATTTAGATTTTAATTAAACTGTCAGCGCTTTAGTTTGCGTTTACCTTCGCCTGCCATCCAATAACTAGGCAGCAGATGGATGTAAACGCAAATTCAAAAATAACAGTTTAAAATACTAACATACTAAAATATTCTCCCGAATTGTCCGATTAACTAATAATCTCACAACAGAAAAACAGAACATAATCGTTATTATCGTCAAATTTCGACAAAAAATAAAATATTTATTTATAGGGGGGCGCCCTTGCATGAATTAAATTTTATATTACTATTTTAAACCTTTCACATAATTGCCGTATTTTGCAATTTAGATTTAGATACCAGAATTGCGATTTATTTGAATGCCGGCAATTTTTTTGTAGCGTTTTACTTAGAATACAAACTGATTTATAGGCGTCGTAGCCAAATGGCTAAGGCAGCGGATTGCAAATCCGTTATATCCCGGTTCGAGTCCGGGCGACGCCTCTTGTTTTTACGGTTCCGTTGACATAGTGTAATGTGTTGCCGCTCGTTAGTCGGTGGATTGTAATTTGAGTTGTAACAATTAACATAAACGGAGATTAGCCGTGAATCTGACTAGTAATTGTTTTTTTGTAACGTTAATTATCTTGACGGTTACAACTCTTTCAGGTTTTGCAATTCTCCGCTCAAGTAAATTAAAAATAAAAATACGAGTCAAAAACTGGACATAAATAACAAAAATATACAAAATAATAATTTGACATAATTATTCACGCGCGTTTGTAATTTACGTTTTTTCAAATTTAACCTAAAATTAGAACGATGATTAAACATTCAACTACTTCGCCTAAAGATGCTTCGCCCAAACCAAAGACTAGGAAATTAAATCTTGGTACATTTATGAATGTCAAGACGGATTTTGGTTTTCATAAGATATTTGGTTATAAATTTTTATTGATAGCGTTTTTAAATGCACTTCAATT
>JAISLW010000066.1 GCA_031277105.1 Planctomycetaceae bacterium
CAAATTACGCGTGAATATGCCGCAGGTCGCGGACGGATGGATTTGTTTATAGAATTTAAGGACGAACAATTTATTATTGAGATAAAATTGATACACGATTACGAAACGCCGAATGAGGTCAGAAAAGAAGGCATTCAACAAATTACATCTTATCGTGATAAATTTAATAAAAATATTCCGTGTTATCTACTAATTTTTGACCGCAGACAAAATGACAAAAAATTAGAATGGGAAAAAAGAATTACTTGGAATAAAGAAGAAAATATTACTATCGTAGGATGTTAAACTGATAGCGATTGAGCGTAAAGACACAAAAGCCTGTATTCCGATAGGCGGATAGGCGGGTGGTACGGGAAAATTCGAGTATGAATTCGTACTAAATGTAAAAAATTTTTCAAAAAAATACAAATGAAACATATATCAAATATAGTTTTTAGCATTATTGTTTTAAATTTTGTTTTATTATTTTCCAATTTTTCCTTTTTTGTTTTTGCGGAGGAATTTATTGGTAAAAAGGGTGATTGGCGCGGGTTTGAATCTTATGAATTTGAGATTGGCAAGCGTCCGTGTCGTGTTGTTATTCCCAAGAAAATTGCGGAGGGCAAGCCGTGGGTTTGGCGTGCGGTTTTTTGGGGTCATGAGCCTCAGACGGAGGTAGCGCTTTTGGGCAAGGGTTATTATGTAGCGTTTATAAGTTGTAGTGATTTGCTTGGTTCTCCGCAGCATCTTAAGGAGCGGGATGAGTTTTATAATTTCCTCACGCGGCGATATGGTTTTTCTAAAAAGCCGGTTTTGATTGGGATGAGTCGTGGCGGTTTTTGTTCGCTTCGTTGGGCGATGGCTAATCCGGCGAATGTTTCTTGTTTATATGTTGATGCGCCGGTTTGTGATTTGAGGAGTTGGCCGGGTGGTAAGGGGAAGGGTAAAGGAAGTCAACGTGATTGGCAACAGGTGTTGAAACTTTACAATCTCACGGAGAGTGAGGCGTTGAAATTTGACGGTAATCCGGTGGACTTGCAAGCGTTAAAACCGTTGGCAGAACAAAAAGTACCAATTCTGAGCGTATGCGGCGACAGCGACGATGTTGTACCTTATAAGGAAAACACCGCAATTCTTGAAGAACGTTATAAAAAAATGAGCGCTCCTATTGAAGTAATTTTAAAACCAGGAATTGCCCATCATCCGCATAGCCTGAAAGATCCAACGCCGATTGTTGAGTTCATTCTAAAAAATACAAAAAAATAAATTTACAAAAAATTAGAATAGTATATTGCTCGTACTTGAAAATAATCGATTTAAAAGCGTCAAAGCCTGTCGTCCGAAAACTAGGCAGAAGATGGTAAACGTAAATTCAAGTGCGAACAGTTTAAAAATTACTTTGATTTTTTGTACTTTTTCGTATGAAAGTTACAATTTGTCAAAGTACAATTCAATTGATTTGTATAGTTATAATGTCTAAATTTATTTCAGAAACAGACCACTTATCGGATATATTGTCGCCAATCGATCAAACGTTATCTGATCAAGTTTTGACGTTTGATGCGATTGTTCATAATGGCGTAAAGGTTATTTTATTATTCTATGCTGGCGTATTGGTCTTGGTTAGTATAATTTGTGTTGTTTCAAAATTGTATTTCATTTTACCAATACCGTGTTTCATGTTAGTTGTTATCATCATTGTTTTGATGGTTATTTTGACGCGAGAAGTCAAGCGTGTAATTATTGATTCTGATGCTGTTACTATCAAAGGATTATGTTGGTCGCAAAAAATAAAATATGTACATATTGCAAAAATCAGGCATAAATTTGCTAATCATGGTGAAGAGTTATTTTCGGCAGATTTATTGTTATTACTTGATTGGAATGGTAAATATCTTGGTCGTATTCCAATGAAAATAACCAATTTTACCGTTCTTGAAATTGAATTATCGCAACGAATTCAGAATGCTACTGACGAAATGGTTAAAATTTGTCAGAAATATTAACTAATGTTTGTATAATTTTCGTAATATTTTGTTGTTTTGCTCTTGCTCGTTAATTTTAATTGTACATGACAATAATGCGTATAATTTATTAGATGGAGGAGAAAAAAATGGGTAATCATAGTTTTATTTTAATATTTGTTGTAATATGTAGTTTAATTGTGATATTCTTAACAAATCTGATTGATGCTAGTTATAATCATTGTCCTCCACTTGGGATAAAATTATGCTTGTTATGTTTTATTTTGATGGGCGGCTTTGTATTACCGGCATTATTAGCAAAATTTATTCAGTATATTGTTGATGATTGGTATAATCGCAAAAATAAATGAATGATGATTCCGCGGGTAGTCGTAACGAATTGAAGATGTAAATGTAGTCGATAAAGAATTGTGTTGTTTCTTATAATTTTTGATACAAAAGGTCATTCTCTAAAAATTCATTTATTCAGGTAGGTAATGTTTCGCCGAACCGTAGTAATAGAGTTTATGATACCAAAAAATTTTGTAACTGTTCACGAAAATGTAAGCGCTAGGTTTTAGGGAGTACGGGTTTAGTTGGTTAGGTATATGGAGTAGTTTTTTAGAAAACTAGAGAACAGTTTTTTGTTACCCAAAATGGTCAAAAGGATCGCAGGTATCTCGCCTGGGTTCCTTCAGATTCGCAGGCGAAACGCCTGCTTCACAGGATCGCGGGCGTCTCGCCTGCAAGCGGTTGTACTCAACCGCTAATGAGCGAGTTTATATCTCAACCGATTTTTTTGTTTGCCTTGCGGCAAATTGCAGCCGAGACGGCTGCGATCCTTCTCGATTTTTTGTAACAAAAAATCAATCACTACCCCCTACCCCCTAAAATCTTTTGCTTAAAGTTCCGTGACTGGTTAGCAGATTTTTTAAATTTGTGTTGACATGATGAAAAATTGTTATTATACTGTTGCGTTCAATTTTGATGATGATGTTGATTCATTGGATCCGTGAATTAATATTACAAAAAATGAATTTAATTTTGCCTGATTATTTTTTCGATGCGATGGTCGCATCAATCAGACCTTAACTGATTTTGTAAATATGTGGCACGAGATATTGCAAAACATATTTACAAATCAGACGGCGCATAAAACTTCAACGATACTAAACCGAAATTTTATGCGGTAACATTTTAAAAACTCAAATTTAAGGAGTAAAAAAATGAAGATGCAGAAAGTAGTTTTGTTCGTTGCCAAAACTTGTGCAACGTTAAAATGTGTTAAAATAGGCAAGGGGGGGGGGGGTACGTAATTATATTTGCGGCTTTCGATCTGGTCGT
>JAISLW010000188.1 GCA_031277105.1 Planctomycetaceae bacterium
CAATAAAATCTCTAAAATACGAAATACTACAACAAAACAAACTGATAAAATTTTATCCCAACGGCTATTTTATCCCATTGGTAAAACCTAATGAATTTAAAATTATCGAAAAAATGCAATTGATTTCATTTCCTCTTAAAAATGAAATATTGGAACAATCGCAAGGAGATTTGAATTTAACCACTGAATGTAGTTGTTTTTCAGATAATATTTCTCCTGTAAAATTATTGAGAGGGAAAAATTTACATCGATATTTTATAGACTATAAAGCCAATGAATTTATTCAAGACGGTTATAAAAATAATATTGCTTTATCAAATCAACAACATAAATTTCTTGTTGGTCAAAATATCACTGGTACAACAGATAAGTATAGATTGCATTTTGCATTAACTGATCCCAATGAAGTATTTTTATTTGGACATACCGTAGATAAATTACGTGTAAATATCGATGCACATTTTGTTTTAGCAATTCTCAATTCAAAATTATTAGACTGGTATTTTCGTAAAACGTCGACAAATAATCATGTCAATATGTACGAAATAGAACAATTGCCAATACCTAAAATTACGCCCCGAAAACAAAAAACAATAATCCATCTAGTAAATCAAATAATTTCAGCCAAAACCAAAAATTCTAATTCCGATACGACAAAATTAGAATCCAAAATAGATCGTTTGGTTTATGAATTGTACGATTTAACTGAAGATGAGATCAAAATTATTGAAAAACAATGAACGCTATACTATTCATATTTTAAAAGGCGTTTTTTAATCTGATTTTTTGTAACGATAATTGTAAATGAATTTCGCCCTGATAAAGGCAATACGTAACAGCCCGCCGCAACACGGCGGGTTATAAGATTATCAAATAACGAGCGTCCTGAATGGACAATGGAATGACGGATCTAATCGTTTATAAATTTAATCAAATGATCTTTATTTATAACGAAAAATAACTTTGGGTATCTCGAAAAATTCATTTGTCCATGTAGGCGGCGTTTCGCCTAGTGTTTAATTTTGTGCCGCATTACGGTTTACGACATCAATAAACTTTAATATTTCACACATCTAAAATAGGCATATTTTAGGCTTTATAAATTATTAAAATTTATTGGTATCATAAACTCCATTGCGGCGCAAAAAATAAACACAGCGGCGAAACGCCGCCTACATGGTCAGAGACGCCCAATTTTTTCTACCGTGGTTGTTAAGTTCAGAAAAATTAGGTAAAAATTAGGTTTGTTAAAGAGCGTATTAGAATTTTACAGAAACGTCGAATGATTGATCGTTTCTCCAAAAATGAAATTTTTAGAATTTGGCGATAGTATAAAAAAATTTTTTTTACAATTATTGGATTAGAAAAATGACAAGTACACGGGTTATTCGTTCACTTTCGCAAAGTATGATCAACAAGATAGCGGCGGGCGAGGTTATAGAGCGTCCCGCTAGCGTGATCAAGGAATTGGTTGAAAATTCGATTGATGCGGAGGCGAAGCGTATAGAGGCGTTAGTTGAAAATGCCGGTATGGATTTGATACGGGTGATTGACGATGGAATTGGTATGACCGAAGACCAACTATTGCCCGCGATAATGCCGCATGCGACAAGTAAAATAACAGATACGGACGATCTGTTTAAGATAAATACATTTGGTTTTCGCGGCGAAGCGCTGGCGTCAATAGCGGAAATAAGTCAATTTACGTTAAAGAGCCGCGCAGTCGGTCGCGACAGCGGCTCAATTATAACTTGCAACGGCGGCGAGCGTTCCAATCCGAAACCTTGCGGAATGCCGGTAGGAACGCAAATTGACGTTAAAAATTTATTCTTCAATACGCCTGTTAGACGAAAATATATGAAAACGACATCTACCGAAATCGGGCATATCATGGAAGTTTTTATTCGTCTGTCAATTCCGCATCCGAACATACATTTTGTGTTGCGGCACAACGACAGGACGGTTTATGATTTGCCTGCGGAGCCTGATATGTTTTCGCGGATAAAGTTAATTTTTGGCGACGATGTGAGTAAGAATTTAGTTTATATTGCGGGTCAATCGACGAGTAATATTCGTATCGACGGTTATGTTTCGTTGCCGTCGGGCAGCCGTTTGAATAGTAAGTTGCAATATTTATTTCTCAACGGTCGATTTATTCGCGACAGATCGTTACAACATGCGTTGGGCGAAGCGTATCGCGGCATATTGGTTTCGGGGCGTTTTCCGATTGCGTTTTTGAATATTACGATGCCGCCGGAACAATTCGACGTCAACGTTCATCCGACTAAATTGGAAGTGCGATTTTTGGATTCAAATCGGATTTATTCTGGATTATTGGGCGCTGTTCGTGAAAAATTTATGACAACCGATCTCCGCGAACAAGTCGATATCGATACAATGAAACCGGCGACAAAAAACGCAATTAAACCAAATAACGCCGCAGCCGGATGGAATAATATAACGCCAAATTCAAACGCAGAAGACCCGCAATCCGCAGTCGATCAAAATGTAATTGCGGCAAACCGGCGTAATTTTACAAATATAAATTTTCCGCAAACAAACGGAACAGGAACAACAAATAAAACGCCGGATGGAACAATACTATCCGGCAATACGGCGGCAAATTTTCACGACGGCAATTTGAATAAGAAAATTTCAGACGACAATATTTTTAATGCGAATAGTTCGAATAAATTTGGCGTAAATTCAAACGAAGTTGTTGCGAATTATTCCGATGACGGTTTGTCTAAAATTGACGGCAAGAGCGACGGATTAAATGTTACAAAAAATCACAATACGATCAATGATGTTAGCGGCGCCGGCAACGATGCGCCGGCGGCGGGGGGGGCGGGGGATTATGTTGTTGGGGCTGGTTCGATTCGGGAGCGTGCGGCGTATTCTCCGGCGGGGCGGTTAGTCGTTCAGATGCACAACAGGTATCTTGTGTTAGAGACCGAATCTGGTATTGCAATAATTGATCAGCATGCGTTGCATGAGCGAATTTTGTATGAGCGGATGAAGGAGTTGATGGGCGATATTGTTAGCGGCGGCAAGTTGGAATCGCAGCGGTTATTGGTTCCTATTCCGATTGATCTTAGTCCGACGGAGTGTTCGGTTGTTATGGACAATATTGCGTTGTTGAAAGATTTGGGATTGCAAGTTGAGGCGTTTGGCGGCGATACGATAATAATTTTGTCGTTACCGGCAATTTTCTCAAATATGCCCGCTGATGAAATTTTGTTATCGCTGATTGAGCCGTTGCTTAATAGCGGCTCAAAGCCTGACCCAATTGAGTTGCTAGATGAAATGTTGCATAGTATGGCGTGCAAAGCCGCCATTAAAGCAGGCGAAAAAATGCAAGCAGAATCAATCGCAAAATTACTTGCCCAAGCAGAAACAGAAATAAACGCCCATCATTGCCCACACGGACGCCCAGCATCGCTAATATTCACATGCGAAGAACTAGATAAAAGATTCAGAAGATAATTAAAAAAATCGTGTAACCGTTCACGAAATTGGAGGGACAAGTGGAACAGGGGGGAACAAGATGGACAGGAGGAATGATTTTTTGTAACGAAAAATCATTCTCTAGTTTTCTAAAAACTACATCCTACATTCTATCCCCTAACTCCTCTACTTCTTTTAACCATAAATTAGCGCATGCGTCGCTGGGCATTCTCCAATCTCCTCGCGGCGATAGATTTATCGACCCTACTTTTACGCCGTCCGGCATACAACTTCTTTTAAATTGTTGACTAAAAAATCGCTTGTAAAAAACCTTCATCCATTTCAAAATTTGCTTATCTCCATAAATTCCACGAAACGCATTCGTCGCTAGAAAAAAGATTTTTTGCGGCGTAAATCCATACCTTAATAAATAAAATAAAAAGAAATCATGCAACTCATACGGACCAACTATATTTTCCGTCAATTGCGTAATCTCGCCGCATTCGTCCATCGGCAATAGTTCAGGACTAACCGGCGTGTCAAGAATATCTCTCAACGTCCCCCGCGCCATAACCTCAACCTGATTCTCCAAAACCCAACTCACCAAATAACGCACCAACGTTTTCGGAATACCAACATTCACGCCATACATCGAAATATGATCGCCATTGTAAGTCGCCCACCCCAACGCTAACTCCGACATATCGCCCGTGCCAACCACTAAACCGTTACGCTGATTCGCTAAGTCCATTAAAATTTGCGTCCGCTCTCTCGCTTGCGTGTTCTCAAAAGTTACGTCGCAAACAGACCTGTCATGCGAAATATCCTTAAAATGTTGTTCGCACGCCGCAACTATATCAATATCCAAAACCTCCACGCCCAAAGACTCCATCAACCGCATCGCATTCGTATGCGTCCGCTTCGACGTGCCAAACGCCGGCATAGTTACGCCGCAAACCACGCGCCGAGATAAACTCAACTTGTCCGCCATCTTGACACACGCCAACAAAGCAAGCGTAGAATCCAAACCGCCCGAAACGCCCAAAATCAAACTCTTAACCCCCGAATGAATAAAACGCTTCGCCAAACCCGAAACCTGTATCGAAAAAATCTCCTCACAAGACTCGTCATAATCCGACGCCAACGGAATAAAAGGCGCAGAGTTAATAACACGATTTAATTGAAATACTTCGCCGTCTTCATTGTCGTTGTTGCCGTTGCCGTCAAGATCAGATTTTACGCCGTCAAATTTTACTTCGATATTTTCGTAACATTTATTCGTCTCAACATCCGGCTTGCAAGTAAACGTTGTATTCTTTCGCCGCTCGCTCGACAATAACTCTACGTCAACTTCGCTAACTACCAATTGCTCTCCAATCAAAAAACGTTCCGACTCCGATAACAATTTACCATTCTCATAAATGTAAGCGTTGCCTGCATAAACTACATCCGTCGTCGATTCCCCGAAACCAGCCGATGAATAAATATAAGCCGCATGACAACGCGCCGATTGCTGCGCCAATAACGATTTGACATAATGCCGCTTACCGGTCAACTCGTCGCTTGCAGAAATATTAAAAATCAACGCAGCGCCGGCTTGAACATGATAAGAACTCGGAGGAATCACCGCCCAAACATCCTCGCAAATTTCAACCGCAAATTTAACGTTACGAAAATTAAAAAGAATATTATTTCCAAACGGAACGCTAGCGCCGCCATAAGAAATCCTCGCTGGTAAACCGCCGGAACTATACGCTTGAAACCAGCGCTTCTCATAAAATTCAGAATAATTCGGAAGAAATGATTTTGGAACTATCCCCCAAATTTTACCGCCGCAACAAATAATCGCACAATTATACAACTTAAAATTATGACAAACCGGCGCCCCAATAATAAAACAAACAGGTAAATTTTTAGTCGCACGCAATAAACCAACAACCGCCGATTCCGCTTCCGAAATTAAAGTCCGCTGAAAAAATAAATCGCCGCAAGTATAAGCCGTAACAGATAATTCGGGGAAAGCTATAATTTGCGTTTTTTGATCGACCGCCTGTAAAATCAACTCGCTGATTTTTTGTACGTTAAATCCGCAATCCGCAACGCGAACAGAAGGAATAACAGCGCCAACACGCACAAAACCAAATTCATACATACAAAACCTCCAAAATTATTTTCATACTTAAACGCCAAAATATTCATTGCGGTAATTAAACTATGCAAACCTAAATTTACTTTGACCGCTTTCATAAACAGTTAAAAAAATAATAACCGTTCACGTAAATTTAAGCGCTAGATTTTATGGGTTAGTGAGTAGGGAGCAGTTTTTTAGAAAACTAGATAACAATTTTTTGTTATAAAAAAATTGTCTCACTTGTATCTCATGTCCCACTTGTCCCTAAAAAATTTTGCCCATACGTAATTTAGTAAACAAATTTCCGTGAACGGTTACAAAAAATAAAATTAAAATTAAAAATAAAATAAAAATAAAAATTAGAACAGATTATTGTTTTGTATAATACCAGATAATAGTTTGCTAGTGAATAGGCGACAACATTAGACAAAATTGATTGACGAGCGATTTCGATTGCGGCGTTGCGATCTTAATTTTTTTAGCGCTCTACTTGCAATTGAATAAATTAAGGTTAAACTGCAACGCCTCCATTTATTGATTGTGTTGTCAATTGAATTTTTGTAACATTATTAATTTATGTGCGAGGCTAATTGTAACTGTTCACGAAAATCAGTTTAGCCAATTTCTAAAATTTTAAACTGTTCGTACTTGAAAATCATTGATTTTAAAGCGTCAAACCTGCCGTCTGAAATTAGTCGGGCGGCGGTAAATCGCAAATTAAAGTACGAATAATTTAAATAATAACCTGTTTAATTAAAAAATATTTGAAAAGATGTTTGAACTTAATTCTATTTTGAAACAAGCGCAGGAATTTAGCGGTAAAATCCATGAAGTTCATGAGCAATTATCGCAGATTAGGGTCACGGGTTCGGCGGCGGGCGGTATGGTGATTGTTGAGATGAATGGTCATCAGAATATGTTGTCGTGTAAAATTGATCCGGCGTTATTTAAGAGCGGCGATCAAGAATTGCTCGAAGAGTTAATTATTGCCGCTACTAACGATGCCGTCTCTGAATCCCGTATTAAACAAAGCGAAACCTTGCAATCGTTAGCCGATATTGGCGACCCTTCATCGCTAGGCGACATAATCGGAAAACTCATGCCAAAATAACCAAACATATTATTTTTGGCAACGATAATTGTAATTACATCTCGCCCCATCAAGACAATTAGCATTAGCGTACGGCATCGCCCTACGATGTAATGTAAAAAATGTTAGCCCTGCAAGGGCAATAGCCGTCAAGCGTTATTGTGCTTGCGCCCTTACTGGTAGGGTGTTAAAAATAGATCATAATATTTTTTTCACTAAGCGTCATGTATATTGGGGCGTCTCTAAAAATTCATTTGTCTAGGTAGACGGCTAAAAAATTAAACACCGTGCCGAAACGCCGCAGTAGAGTTTATAATGCCAATAAATTTTATTACTTCACAACGTTTAAAATAAATCTTTTTTTACACGTTATGAATTATTGAAATTTAATAATTATTTTGCGCGTAATGCGGACCAAAATATAAACACAGCGGCAAAACACCGCCTACCTTTTGCAAAAAAATGAATTTTTAGCGACGCCCATTGGTATAACATATTTATAACTGATTTAAAATAATGTAAAAAAGTAACTATTCAGTTGAATTTTTATTTTGAATTTATTTTCTACAACCTCATTACCTCATTAGAAATTTAGTCAATGAGGTTTGGTTTGTGGGGGATTTGTTGCTACTGAGGTTGTTAAGTTAAGAAAAATTAGGTTAAAATGAGGTTAGGTAAAATTAAATCAATAATGAATTTTCGTTACAATAAATCTATCACCTAAAACTATACGCTTCTAAAATCTCGTGAAAGATTACAAATAGTTTAACGTCATGCGGGCGGCGGTAAATGTAAATTAAAATCCGAGTAGTTTAAAAAACCAATTAAACTTGCTTGTATTTTTTGCTCCTATTGAAATAAGATATTTACAAATTTCTTTATTGTTTTTTGTTCTTTGAGCGTAATCTAGCGGGGTTTTACCTTTTTGATCTATTGCGTTGACGTCGGCGCCGTGTGATTCGAGAAGTTTCAAAATATCAATACTAGCATTACTATTTTTTGCGGCACAGTGCAATGGCGTTGAACCGTCTTTATTTTTTACGTTGCCGTCTATACCTTGTGAAATCAAATACTCTACAATCTCAACATTATTGTTTTCGCTTGCGGCATAATGTAACGCCGTCCAACCGTCTTCATCTTTGGCGTTGACGTCGGCGCCTTGCAATACAAGATATTTCAAAATAGAACTATTAGAATTATAACTCGCCGCACAATGTAATAACGTCCAATTATCTTCATCTTTGGCATTAACATTCGCACCGGAATCTATCAAATTTTTTAATTTGTCAAGATCGCCTTGCTCTATAGTTTCAAAAAGAACTTCCAATCCATTTTGTATTTCATCAGAATTAAAAACATTTTTCTGATTGGTTAGAAAATCTGTTTTTTGCACAATTTGTTTGTTCATGTTTTTTAAACTGTTCTTATTGTGATTGTAACCGTTCATGGAAATTTGTTTATTAAATTATGTTTTTGAGGGACAAGAGGGACAATTTTTTTGTTGCAAAAATTGAGCATGAACACAGGCGTCTCGCCTGCACTTTGCCGCAATGCAAACAAAAAAATCGGTTGCGATATAAACTCGCTCAACAGCGGTTGAGTACAACCGCCTGCAGGCGAGACGCCCGCGATCCTGCGGCGAGTGCGATCCTTTAGCGCCTGCTTTTCTTTTTTTGCATGCGAGACGCCCGCGATCCTGGAATGCAGGCGTTTTGCCTGCGATCTTTCTGCCGATTTATTGTAACAAAAAATCGTTCTCTAAATTTCTAAAAAACTAATCACTAAACCCTGCTCCTTAACCCCTAAAATCTAACGCGGAAATTTTCGTGAACGGTTGCTTTTATTTTTTAATTTTGTGTTGCGTTTTGTTCTTCTGCGGTTGTTATTACTAATTTTAGATTTGAGAGTAGTTGCGGTAATTTGAAGGGTTTGAAAATATATCCTTTAACTCCGGCGGTTTTTGCTCTCGTCATTACGTGTCCTCCGTCATGTCCGTAACCTGTCATATAAATGAACGGTACGAATTTTAATTTTAATACGTTACAAACCATTTCGTAAAAGGCATAAGCCGACATATCTGGTATTTTTACGTTGCAGATGAAAGCATCGTATTGGGTTGTTTCTAACATTTTTAGGGCGTTGCTTCCATCGGCGACCGCTTCGACCGTACAACCATAATAAAATAATAAACGGCTTAAATGCGGTCCTAAAGATTCGTCTGCGTCTATCATTAAGATTCTTTTGTTTCTTAAGATTTCATACGAGTTGCAATCGATTTCGGATTCTTCACGCGGTAGTTCCGGCGTAATCGTTGCGACGTGTTTTTGAAATACGTTTTGGATATTTCTTGTATTATCTTGAATGGTGCGAATCCCTTCCTCAATTTTTTCACGTAAATTATAAATAGCCGCTTGCAACTCTTCCGCCGTAGCGTGCGGACTAACAACGGCGCTCTCCAATAACGCCTGTTGCAACATCGTACATTCGCCTAATGTAAGATTGAGCGGCGCATAAATATCACAATAAAGCGTCTCAATACTCTTAAACGCAATATCCTTTTCCTCAAACGAAATCAGTTCCAACGTATGTATCGCATAAGCGACGTCGGCGGCGTAAACTTCGAGTCTCCGCAAATCGCTTTCGTTGAATGCGTTTCGTTGTCTGCTTTCGACGTTGAACGTACCTATAACTTTGCCGTGATATAGTAACGGCGCCGTAATAGAACTCTGCGCGCCCGGTATGCCTTCGATATAAAAAATATCTTCAGACGGGTCTTCCATCAAATAACTTTTGCCGTGATACGCAACCCATCCAGTGATACCGTTGCCTTCTTGTTTTGCGTAAAGTTTCCTTTTAACCGCCGCATCTGCCATCCCTAGCGCCAATAACGGCTCAAGTAATCCCGACTCGCGTTGTGATAAAATTCTTATTTCAACCGTGTCATATTTGAGTATCTCTTTAGTGTAACGAGTTATTTTGGCGCGTAAAATATTTATACGTTCCATCGATGACAGTTTGGCAATATCATTTTGCGTAATATCGGCTAATTCCTTACCCGCTTCACGCAATTTTATTTTGAAGACTTCTTCTTGATACTGGTTTGTAACGTCGCGTAGTTCAACGACAAAATTTACAATATTATCATCGCCGTCAAGAACCGGCATTACGCTCATGTTTAGAAAACGCCCAGGATTCTTTTGGCAAAGTACGGTAAAAGTCGGTTTGTGGGTACGGCGTATCGTGTCAAACGGGCAAAAATCAGGACCTCGTAATTCGGGTCTTCCTAGCGGAATATAGAATCTGTTATTTATCAAGTGATCGGTATCGCACCAATCCCGAAATTGTCGATTACACCAGAGAATTTTTTGATCAATTCCGACCCAAACGAGAGCGGTTGGTATATTTTCGAGTACCTTTTGTTCTTGAATATTTTCGGAATCTGTTGTTTGGGGGAGCGTCAAGTCTGTCATAATTTACCTCATTGTTATACAAAATATACGAATCGTCTTTGAATTGTAGCGATTTTTAAGCGTGCATGTATCGTACTTGAAATTCATCGACGTAAAAACGTAAAAACATGCCGTCCGATAACTAAGCAGACGGCTGTAAACGCAGATGCACGTGTGAACAGTTTAATATATTTAAACTGTTCGCACTTGAGTTTTCGTTTACCTTCGCCTGCCTAGCTTTCGGACGGCAGGCTTTGACGCTTTTAAATCGCTGAATTTCAAGTACGAACTGTATTAAACTGTTCGCACTTGAGTTTTCGTTTACCTTCGCCTGCCTAGCTTTCGGACGGCAGGCTTTGACGCTTTTAAATCACTGAATTTCAAGTACGAACTGTATTAAACTGTTAGCACTTGAGTTTTCGTTTACCTTCGCCTGCCTAGCTTTCGGACGGCAGGCTTTGACGCTTTTAAATCGTTGAATTTCAAGTACGAACTGTATAGTATCTTAAATTGCAATAATCGCCGCCAATATTACGCAAGGCAATCTTTTACGTTCTTACTTCGATTCTATTGGGCGTCTCTAAAAATTCATTTTTTGTAAAAAGGTAGGCGGTGTTTCGCCGCTGCGTTTACTTTTTTGGGCCGCAATGGAGTTTATGATACCAATAAATTTCAATAATTCATAAAGCCTAAAATATGTGCATTTTAGATGTGTAAAATATTAAAATTTATTGATATTGTAAACCGTAATGCGGCCCAAAATTAAACACGGGGCGAAACGCCGCCTACCTGAACAAATGAATTTTTAGAGATACCCTAT
>JAISLW010000203.1 GCA_031277105.1 Planctomycetaceae bacterium
CACAATTTTTAACATTTGCCGTAATCTCAATATTGATATTGACTTCAGCATCGCCCAAAACCGCCCTTGAATTTGACCTTTTCATTTTAACCTCCATTAAATTTTTAAGGATTAATTAACGTTACAAAAATTATTGACGCAGTTGCTTTTTTTCTTTTGTTAAAAAAAATCAACAGAAAATCGCAACTATCTCGGCTGCGATCCTTCCGACGATTTTTCGTTACAAAAATTCAAAAGCAAAAAAATTCGATCCGCTGATTACGCAGATTAAAAAGATTATTTTTAAAAACCTTTCTAATCTGCGTAAAAGGTGGACAACAAAATTTGATCTCTTTTGATCTGAAATTTTGCAACACGAAGGCGGTAGTATAAATCATTCTGCAAAATAACACAAGACCAGTCCGCAATATTTTTCAAAAAATTTTAGCTGTTAAAAAAATTCGCAGATTACGCAGATACGTATAATCCTTTGTCGAAAATTGCTTTTACAAGTTCTAATAATATTGTTCTTAAATCTGTTATTTTTCCTGTTAAATCATAAATTGACGTTATATTTTGTTTAAGTTCTTCGGGGGCGTTTTTGGCTGAATTGTTTACATTTATCCCTATTCCAATAATTGCAAAATTTGGCGCCGGCGACTCTATCAAAATACCCGCTATTTTTTTCTTATTTACATAAACGTCATTCGGCGCCTTTAACTCAATTACGTCTTTGGGCAAAATATAACGCCGCAAAATATCCAAAATCACACCGCCTACTACCGGCGAAAACTCCGGCAAAACTTCACGACAAACCGGAAAATAATCCGACCCCAATTCTACCCCCAACGAAAACATTAAACCGCCAACATCACTCCACCAACGCTTGCCCCCACGCCCACGCCCCAAAACCTGCTCGCCCGCAACAATTAGACAAGGAAATCGATCATTACAAAAAACGCCGCCATCTCCACCGCCGCCATCTCTAGCGCCGCCGCAATCAAAACCAACAAAAAATTCATTGAACAACTCGCGAACACGATCATTAGTTGATGAAATCGATTCATAATACTCATAAAAACATATAGGCGACAACTCACACAACCCAATATTACACATCACAATTTCTCCATAAAGAAATTCTAAAAAACACAAATTTATTTTTATTAAACACAGAGAACATTGAGGAAATTTGTTTATTAAA
This sequence comes from Planctomycetaceae bacterium, assembly GCA_031277105.1. Lineage (GTDB taxonomy): Bacteria > Planctomycetota > Planctomycetia > Pirellulales > Thermoguttaceae > WRKP01. The sequence continues at coordinate 1,184 of JAISLW010000203.1, forward strand.
TTACGTTTTGATAATTTTTGAGGGACAAGAGGGACAAGAGGACAAGAGAGACAGGAGGGACAATTTTTTATAACAAAAAACCGTTCTCCAACTCCTACACCCTATTCCCTAAAATTTAAGCAAAAGATTTTATGAGATAGGGTGTAGGGAGTATCGGAACGATTTTCGTAACAATAAATATTTGTCCCGCTAGAGACAAGATGTTGATAGAAAAAAATAATACAAATTTTTAGCGTCGCGTTAAGGACGCAATGACGGTTAATGCTGTATTTACATGTTGTCCCTAACGGGACAAATATATTTTTGACCTTGCTTTTCTACCAACATGCTGTCCCTAGCGGGACATGTAGGACAAATATTTATCGTTACAATAAATCTATCACCCACCCTACACTCTAAAAGTTAAAACATGGCGTTTAAATTTTTGTGAACGGTTACAAAAAATCAAAAAATTTTTACGCAAATTTCATACGCAAAAAAACATTTCACACAAATCATACAAAAAATTAAAAAAACTCACCTTGACTCAAAACTCGAATTATTGTATTTAACACACTTAAAATATTCAATCGACCAGCTAAAGACAACTTCTAAACTGTTCGTACTTGAGTTTGCGTTTACATTCGCCTGCCTAGCTTTCGGACGGCAGGCTTTGACGCTTTTAAATCAATGAATTTCAAGTACGAACTGTATAACAACCATTTTTTTATTTAAGCGCCGAGAACACAGAGTTCACAGAGAAAAAAATTTTCAAAAATTATTTTTGATTCCAATTAAAAATTTCCCCTGTGTTCTCTGTGGTTAGTAAAAATAAATTTGTTGTTTTTAGAAGTTCAATAGGGTATCTCTAAAAATTCATTTGTCCAGGTAGGCGGCGTTTAGCCACTGCGTTTAATTTTGAGCCGCAATAGAGTTTACGACGCTAATAAATTTTGTTACTTCACGATGTTTAAAATATATCTATTTTAGACGTTATGAATTATTAAAATTTAATAATCGTTTTATACGTAATGCGGCGTTTCGGCGAAACGCCGCCTACCTGAACAAATGAGTTTTTAGAACTTGCCTAAAGAAAAATTGTAATCGATCACTGAGATCAGTTTAACAAAATACGCATCGACGGTTTGGTAAATGATAGGAGGAACAAGAGGAATTATTTTTTGTAACAAAATTCTAAACTGTTCACACTTGAGTTTTCGTTTACCTTCGCCTGCCTAGCTTTCGGACGGCAGGCTTTGACGCTTTTAAATCGCTGAAATTCAAGTACGAGCTGTATATCCCCTATTCCTTAATCCCTAAAATCTATCGCTAAAATTTCCGTGAACGTTTACAACAATTTAATAATTAAGTCAAAATTTTAAATTAAAATATTTATGATTTTTGTACGCAAATTAGACCGGTATTTGATTCAACTATCCGGCTGGATATTAGTATTATATTTTTTATCGATATTTTGCGCAACGATAATAGCGCAGACTACGGGCGGCGTTAGCGTTTATAACGGTTCCGGTTCGCTTGCGATACTTGACGGCAAATCAGAAAATAATTTTACCAATCAATTTTATGTTGCGCAAAATATACAACCAGCGCCGCTCGATTCATTTTCTACGCCTTTGCCAAACTTGCCAACAACATCAACCCCGCCCCCAACATCAACCACAAATTCAGCGTTGCCGTCTCCTCCGCCTTCATCAACCGGCGCTCCCCCAACCTCGACCGCCGCGCCGCCTTCATACAATTCTTACTCGTCCCAATTTGATCCCTACGCAATTATTGACCCCGCCGTCCCTAAAACCAATACCGCCTATTCCCCCAATACTTACACAAATTACTCCGCCAGCGGAACAACAACAAATACTTACAATAATTATAATAATTTTTTTCCCGAAACTGTTGACAACATGAAAAAATTCCGCGAGGCTACGCACGTCGGCTATCAATACATCCCGCGCGGAAATAGCGACAACGCAAATTCATTCGGAATGCAAGAATTAGATTTGAGGATGCAGTTTGCGATTCCATGCCGGTTTATTCCAGATTATCAACCTGGTTCCGGCGGCGCAGGATCGCTTTATGTTGCGCCGGGCGGAAGTTTGTATTGGTGGAACGGACCAGGCAACGTCGATGTTAATGCGAATGGATTTGCGGCGTATGTCGATGTTGGAATTAAACCGCATATTACGGAGTTTTTTTCGCTTGAAGCGTGGTTTCGTTTTGGAGCGTACTCAGATTTTAAAAAAATAGACGCCGACTCGTTGCGTTATCAAGGCGAATTAACGGGCAAGTTCCGCATCTCGCAACAATTCAATATCATCGCCGGCGCAAGATATATGGATCGACAACGTTATAAAATGATTCCTGTTGCGGGGTTCGAATGGATACCGCGCGACGACTGGTTATTTTATATTGTGTTTCCGAAACCGAAAATTTCAAAACGTGTTTGGTCGGACGGACGCTTGACGGCGTGGGGTTATATTCAAGGCGAATTAGGCGGCGAAAGTTGGCGATGGCGCCACACGGGAGAAACCGATTACAACGAAATTAAAATCGGCATAGGCTGCGACTTCCAATGGAATAACCAAATAAACGGATTTATCGAATTAGGCGGAAGCTTTGACCGCGAACTATACTCAAATAAATATAAATGGCTTGAACCAGGATCAGTCTTTTATATTAAATTAGGAATAGATTTTTAAAATTACTCGCAATCAATTTTACATTTACCGCCGCCTGATTAACATTCGGACGACAGATTTTGACTTTTTGTAACCGTTCACGAAAAGTTGTTTATTAACTCACGTTACGCAGGCGGTCAAATTCAGACCTAATATAGTTACTATATTTTGCCTTGTTTCTGCGTATGATGCGTAACATGAGTTATTAAATTACGTTTTGGCATTTTTTACGGGACAAATGGGATATGAGAGACAAAAGGGACAATTTTTTTATAACAAAAAACTTTTTCTCTAAATCATATAATTTTAGAAAATTATTCCCTAGCGTCTAACCTTATTCCCTAAATTTGTCGCTTAAATTTTCGTGAACGGTTACGATTTTTTAAATCGCCGAATTTCAAATACGATACGAGCAGTATAAACTTGTAACGTTTACGATTCGCGTATTATACGAACAAATAATTATTGTAACGAAAAATGAAACGAACTATTTATCATTTATTTTTATTGGCGTTAGCGTTCTGCGTAATAATTTATTTTTGTGCGGAATTGCGGGCGGATTCTTTTAATGCTTCCGATGTTACGGCGGCGTTACCTTATCCTAGCGAGTCGGAAACGGGAGCGTTTTCTAACTTGAATATCATGCCGGAAGTTTTAATCGACGCTGACAAATATATTGATCAAACGGACGGCATGATGTTAATTCCGTCAAAGGAAACGGGCGATTTATATTTGTCGAACATAGGTCAAAACGAGCGCCGTAATAGTTTATTTCAAAAATTAAGTTGCAATTTGTTGTGGATGCCGGACAGCGGCGACGAAGGAATGGGCTTGCTTCAAACTGATTTTTCTGCGATTTTTGCGTTGCCTTTGCCGTCGGAAAAATCGCCCTTGCTTCTTACGCCTTTGTTTAGTTACAAGCGTTTTGATCGCAAGTCGTCGGATGCTCTTGACCTTTATAATGCGGGCGTTGATATTCGTTGGTTATTTTCGGTTATTGAGCGTAAGTTATCGTTTGATGCGGCTGTTTCGATATTGTATAGCGGAACTTTTGAAGGCGATACGGGCAAGGCGTTACGTTATCCGGCTCATGTTGCTGCGATATGGAATTTAAATCCGCGATTAAAATTGATTTTGGGCGTTGCGTATCTTGATCGTAGCGACGATTACAATTGGTTGCCTATTGGCGGTTTGGTTTGGACTCCGAATCCGGACGTCAACGTCGAATTACTTTTTCCGGTAATGCGAATAGCAAGACGGTTGAGTTGTTTTGATCAATGGGATAAAGATACGACGTTTTCAAAACGGAATTATACGAGATGGATTTATGGCGCATTTGAGTTAGGCGGCAGTTCGTGGCGCTATGTAAAAAACGGAGTCGACGCCGATTTAGATTACAGCGATTGCCGTTTAGCCGTCGGATACGAACACCGCCGCGAAAACGGTATAACTTTCGCCGCAGAAACCGGATGCGTCATAGGACGAAAATTAAAATTACACGGATTCCCAAAATACGAACCCGATACGGCTTTTTTCATAAGATTAAGATTCATGTTGTAAAAATTAATTCGGAATGCGGAATGAGAAAAAAATTCTTTTTAATCTGTGAAATCTACGGATCAATTTTTTTGTCCACAGATTACGCAGATTATAAAGATTATTTTAAATTTGAGTTTAAAAATTTACCTTTAATTATTGTAACGAAAAATGAAGATGGCGATTTATAATTTGTTTTTATTGTTGGCGGCGTTTTTTATGTTGGATTATTTTGGCGCCGGTTTGCAAGCGGATTCGTTCAATATTATCGATTCGGCAAAAAATTTATCTTGCGCGGATAGATTGGCAACGGGCGATTTTTCTAAATTTAATATTACGTCTTTTAATATTGCGCCTAATATTTTGACCGCATCAAACGAGAGTACAAATCAAAATAATACTGACGGCGATCAACAAATCTTATTGAATGCGAGCGGCGATTTAGATTCTGATTTAGATTCAAAGTTAAATTCAGATTTAGATTCAAATTTTGAGTTAGGGTTAGATTTAGATTTAGAATCAGGTTCAAATTTATTGAATAGCGATCAAATTTATCGCGGTCAACATGAGGGGCGTAAGGGTGTATTTCAAAAGTTGAATTGTAGTTTTTTGTTGATGCCGGATGGCGGTAATGATGGGCTTGGTTTGACGCAGACTGATATTTCGTTGGTGTTTGCGTTACCTTGTCCGTCGGTTCGGACGCCGTTGATAATTACGCCTTCGTTTAGTTATAAACATTTTGAGGGTAAAAATTCGTCGTCGTTTGATCTTTATAATACGGGCGTAGATTTTCGTTGGTTACTTCCTGCGATTGAGCGTAAGTTATCGTTTGACGTTGCCGTTTCGATATTGTATGGCGGTAATTTTGAAGGCAGTACGGGCAAGGCGTTACGTTATCCGGCGCATGTTGCGGGGCTATGGATTTACAATTCGCAATGGAAATTTATTTTTGGCGTTGCGTATCTTGATCGAAACGACGAATTTAATTGCTTGCCGATTGGCGGTTTTATTTGGACGCCGAATCCTGATTTCAGTATTGAGTTACTTTTTCCTGTTACAAAAATATCCAGACGACTGACAAGTTTTGACCAATTGGATGCGGCGTCAAAACGGAATTATACGAGATGGGTTTATACTGGAATTGAGTTTGCCGGTAGTTCGTGGTATTACGCACAAAATGGAATAGGCGCTAATTTGGATTATAGCGATTTAAGAATAATGATAGGATACGAACACCGTCAAACAAACGCCGCAACATTAAATATTGAAACCGGCGTCGCAACTATACGAAAATTAGAATTACAAGGATTCCCAAAACACGAACCCGATATGGCTTTTTTCATTAAATTTAAACTAGCGTATTAAATTTAATTCGAGTATCTCTAAAAATTCGTAACCGTTCACGAGATTTTAGAAGCATAGAGTTTTAGGGTGTAGGCGCTAGATTTATTGTAACAATAAATATTTGTCCCATCTGTCCCGCTAGGGACAACATGTAAAGACAATCTTAACCCTCATTGCGTCCTTAACGGGACGCTAAAAATAT
>JAISLW010000209.1 GCA_031277105.1 Planctomycetaceae bacterium
AAAATAAAGTGTGAACAGTTTAAAATTGTTGTTTATTGCGTGTTAATTTTCTTGCTGTCAATGGAAAATTTTTGTTGCGCGATAAATTTTACTAAAATTTACTTAACCTTTTAATTGAAAAGGAGTAGAACGATGAAATTGACAAATTTGACGACAAAGTTGTTTATTGCCGAAGTCGATATGAATATTGACTTTACAACTAATGTTAAAATAGGCAAACAGGGGGGGGGGGGGGCGAATATGTAAGCTCGGAAATTTCAACGAAAATCCGAATTTTCGTTACAATAATTCTCTGGGCGTCTCTCCCAAACCTAACTCTATTGGTTTATTTTTTGGTTTTACGCTTGTTGAACTTTTGGTAGTGATAGCGATCATCGGCGTATTGATTGCAATCCTTTTACCCGCAGTTCAAGCGGCACGCGAAGCATCAAAACGTACTCAATGCTCAAACAACCTCCGGCAATTTGGACTCGGAGTCCACAATTTTATCAGCGCTAACAATGACATGTTGCCGCCGTTGTTACTCCATAACGGACGCCCTAGCATAATGGTTCTCCTAATGCCGTTCTACGAACAAAATGCTCAATACGACATCATTATGCGATACGGTCGGGATAAAGCGTTGCAACATGATGCGTCTGGTAACACCCCAGGTGGTAATGAGTGCCAACGTTACCTGGCATGGTGGAATGCCTTGACGCAGGAGTATAAAACACAACTTGGTTCAATTGCAATGTGGAAATGTCCATCGCGACGTTCTGGCATTCAAATTTCAACTGATGTTTCAGCCACCGGTACTTGGCCAGTTGGACCTGGGCCTGTTTCAGATTATGCGGCAACGATTCTTTGGTCGGATGCCGTCGGTTCTACTACGCCTACAACGGCGTGGGTTAACCATTATATTTCAAACCAAGCTAGTCATTATAACAACAATTATGGTCCTTTTCGCGTATCAATGTTAGCCGGTTCTAGTATTGATTCATGTATTCCGCGTGATTCGATTTCTTGGTGGTCGGATGGTTTTACTAATCAACTTATTTTCGGCGAACATCATATTCCAAAGAACCGTTTGAATGTATGCAGAGACGATTGGTGGACACAAGTGGATTGTTCCGCTTTGACTTCTCATGGCGCTGTACGCGGGTATGTTTATCCGGTTCATCCGGCTTATCGGCTTGCAAGGGGGCCGGGTGATTATACTGGAGATAGTAACGATCAATCGCCTCTCACGGGTTATGGATTTGGGAGTTATCATCCGGGTACGTGTAATTTTTTAGTTGGCGACGGTTCGGTTCGATCTGTTAATTCATCGGTATCGATGAGTTCAATCCTCGTTCCGCTTGTCAATACTCGCGACGGCGCAGTTGTAATGTTGCCGTAAACTGTTTTGTGAAGTTAGACGGTTTTCAACAAAAGCCGTCTAACTTCGCATGAAAGGGCGTCTCTAAAAATTCATTTGTCCATGTAGGCGGCGTTTCGCCAAAAAATGAATTTTTAGAGAATATATTATTACGTTATTTGTTTTTTATTTTTTAACATTTCGCGAGATTTTAGAAGCGTAGAGTTTTAGGGGATAGGACAAATATTTATTGTAACAATAAATATTTGTCCTACCTGTCCCGCTAGGGACAACATGTTGGTGGAAAAACAATGTCAAAAATATACTTGTCCCGCTAGGGACAACATGTAAATACAACATTAACCCTCATTGCGTCCTTAACGGGACGCTAAAAATTTGTATCATTTTTTTCTACCAACATGCTGTCCCTAACGGGACAAATATTTATTGTAACAAAAATTGTCCCGATACTCATTACATCCTATCCACTGAAATCTTTTGCTTAAATTTACGTGAACGGTTACTTTATTTTTAATATAAGAAAGGAGATTTATTATGCGTTTGACGATATTTAGTTTTGTTTTGGGTTTGTTTATTTTTGCGGCTGGTTGTTCTGGCGGCGGCAATATAAGCGGCAAAGTTACTTTTACCGATGGTCAACCGTTGGAAATTGGAGAAGTTCGTTTGGAATCGGGCAGTAACCTTTTCAGTGGAAAAATTCAATCCGGCGGTTATTACCAGATCAACTCGTCCAATAACAACGGCATCAAAATTCCGAATGGTTCATACAAGGTATCGGTTTATGCTTTGGATTATTCCGGTATAGAAGTTGTGATAGATCCGGACAAAGAGTCGCCGCCGCCGAAATCTTTTGTCGCAACAAAATTCCAATCCGGCGAAACCAGCGGAATAATTTGTGAAGTCAAAGGTAATACAACATTTGACGTAACTGTTGAAAAACCGTAACAAAAATTTGGGCGTCTCTAAAAATTCATTTGTCCAGGTAGGCGGTTAAAAAAATTAAACACTGTGCCGAAACGCCGCCTACCTTTTTACAAAAAATTGAATTTTTAGAGATTACCCAATAATGAATTTTTAGAGATTACCATTTATTTAATTTTGGTTAATGACTTATATTCGTCCCGATAGGGACGGAATTTTCATAACCGCAGGTCTCTGACCTGCGGTTAAAAGTCCATACCAAACTCTGCCCCGATGGGGGCAGGACATTTTTCGTTAAATAATCTCAATAAAGTCCTGCCCTTTCAGGGCAGCAAGTATTGGCGTTTTTTTACCGCAGGTCGCAGACCTGCGGTTATGAAAGTATCGTCCCTATCGGGACGAAGATAATTCAACGAAAACATTAAATAATAAAAAAATAACCGCGAACAGTTACAATTATTTTATATGTAA
>JAISLW010000216.1 GCA_031277105.1 Planctomycetaceae bacterium
CATATATTTTACGTTATGAATTATTAAAATTTAATAATTATTTTGTACGCATTGCGGCGTTTCGGCACGGTGTTTAATTTTTTTAGCCGCCTACCTGGACAAATGAATTTTTAGAGATGCCCAAGATTTTTTTTAGGGACAAGTGGGACAGGAGAGACAAGTGAGACAATGTTGTCTGAATTTTGATTTTTATGATTATTATGATTTGTGTGATTTTTATACTAATCACACAAATCACAATAATCATAATTCAGATAACTTGCAGCCGAGACGGTTGCGTTCATTTTGCAAGACTGTTGCGTTTCTTCTAAAAATATTTTTTAAAACCATAGAACAAGTTTACCGTCAAGCATGTTTGGAAGTCTGCGGGCTACCGTCATTTCAATTTCTTTGTCCGCATAACGAGCGCTAAAATGAGATAAAATTACCGCCTTGTTTTTGAAATTTTTTTGTCTCTTGACAATATCGTCAAGATGAATATGTCCGTACTTATGAATTTTGTCGCTTTGATGACGCTTCGCAACAAAAGACATCTCCATAATTAAAATTTCCGCTTCATACATTCCTGGAGTTTCATCCAACGCCTTCGCCGTACTGTCGCCTAGATACGCAACCTTTGGTATCTTAAATTCACGCGAGACCTCCACGCCCGATAACGCTAGATCGCGTATTTGATTCCCACTCAAAGAAGAATATTCTTCCTTTAACTTTTTTCGCCTTTCCCACACAATATAACCCACCGATGGAATCGAATGAAACGTCGGCACAACAGAAATCATAAGTTCACGCGAAATCATAAACTCGTCCCCAGCACAAACGCCAATTAACTCACACGGCAAACCCCCATAGTCCAAACGCGAATACGAAGTTAATAAATTTTTTACGCCGCCGACAGATTCTATCGGAATATAAATTACCGGCGGCGTCATTTTCATCATACGCCGCCGCGCAACATAAGCCGGTAACGATAAAATATGATCCATGTGCGTATGCGAAATACATAATCGCGGCAAACCCATAAACGCCCACGGCTGCGCGCCTACATCAAAACCTAACTTCAACTCCGGCACACGCCAATACGTCTGAACCGCAGCACGCGAAAAACCCTCAACCGTAAGATTCCCAACCAACAACTGACGCGGAACATGATCCCGCAACGTCTGCGACACCTCGCATAATTCATCGCTACCGTCCATTTTCATCAGCAAATATACAACAAATCACACCCAAATTTCAGCAATCAAAAACAAAAAACAAACGCCAATAAACAATAAACCGGCAACAATTACCAAAATTAAAGTACGAACAGGTTAATAAACATTAAATAAAAAAATATACGCAGAATAGTTACAAATAAATTCAAAAATATAAAAAATACATCAAACAATTACAAAAATTATATTACATTTCGCACAGTTAGGTAGGGCGGCGTTAAAAATAGATTTTAGTCCGGCGTATCTAAGTATGGGTCTTGTCCCATTGCGTGTTGTATTTTTTTTCTTTCTTTTTCGTAGTAAAGCATAGTTTTTCTATTACGAAAGCTATTTTTTTCTACTTTTCGTTGCGCTTTTTGAAACAAGATTAGATATTTTTTTCCGTAGCTTTTATGCGGATGTTTCAAACCGTAATTTTTATATTTTTTTGCGACTTTTGGACCGTACGCTTTCTCAATTAAATGATCTTGCAACGATAAATATTGTCTGTACGTTCCTGGATCGCCTTGCCTTCCGCACCGTCCAATTAGTTGTCTGTCAATTCTTGCGGATTCGTGCATTTCCGTACAAATTACATGCAGTCCTCCTAGTTTTACGACTTTATCCGGTATTTTAATATCAGTTCCTCTTCCAGCCATATTTGTAGAGACAGTAACCTTTCCTTCCTCGCCCGCCTTCGCTACAATTTCCGCTTCCGCTTCAATTTGATAAGCGTTCAAGACCTGATGTTCAATTCCCGCGTCTGCTAACGCATTCGACAAAATCAACGACTTGTCAATAGTCCGCGTCCCAATTAAAACCGGTCGCCCAATCGCATTTAGTTCAATAATTTCTCGCACGATACCTTGCCATTTTGCCGTTTCAGTCGCATAAATTCGCGTTGGCAATTTAACTCTTTTTGGCGGTTTATTTGTCGGCACTGGAATTACTTTGCAACGATAAATTTTACTGAGTTCATTTTTTGACGCCGCCGCCGTTCCCGTCATTCCCGCAAGATTATCAAACCTTAAAAAATAATCCTGCACCGTAACTCTTGCCGCTTGACCTGTTGCGACGGTTACCTCTACATTTTCGCGGGCTTCAACAGCTTGATGAATTCCGTCGCGCCATTTACGCCCTTCGCCCAAACGCCCCGTAAACTCGTCCACAATCACAACCTCGCCGTTACGAATTACATAATGTTCGTCGCGCCGGTACTCCCGATCAACTTTAATCGCACGTTGAATAAATTCATAAATATTAAACAAGCCCACGCCGTCCATCGCTTCCGGTTTTTTCAACGCCCGAACCTTCGCCCGCCCATTCGCCGTCAACGTAATCGTTTTCTTTTCATGGTCAAATTTATAGTCAATTTCATCCGCAAATTCACCGGCATTGCGAGCGCTCCATTTGAAACATTCTACATCCCGCTTCTCATCCTCCGTCGGCAAGGCGCTAATAACCAACGGCGTACTCGCTTCATCAATCAAAATACTATCCGCTTCGTCAACCAACGCAAAAAACGGTTCGCGTTGCACCGGTTCTTCATTTGTATTTTTAGTTTGTCCGCTTCCGTTATTATTCAACTTATTATTAAAATTATCATTCAACATCGCGCCGATAAAATCATGTTCGCCTTCCTTAATTTTTCGCAACAAAAGCCTGTCGCGCAAAAAATCAAACCCGAATTCCTTCGCCGTCCCGTAAGTAATATCGCAATTATACGCCTGCCTTCTTTGTTCCGGTTGCATCTCCGTTTGAATTACGCCTACCTTTACGCCAAGAATATTATAGATAGGCTGCATCAACTCCGCATCGCGTTTTGCAAGATAATCATTGACCGTCGCCAGCAATGCTCCCTTGCCCGAAAGAGCGTTAAGATAAATAGGCAACGTCGCCGTAAGCGTCTTACCTTCGCCGGTCTGCATCTCAACTATCGACCGCTTAAACATCGCAATACCGCCAAGTATCTGCACGTCAAAATGCCGCATGTTTATTGTTCGACGCGCAGCCTCGCGGACAAGCGAATACGCCTCCGGCAAAATTCCCCACGCAGGCTCGCCGCTACGAATACGATAACGCAACGATAAACTCTCCTTGCGAATTTCGTGATCCGATAATTCAATTCGCCGCTTTTCCAGTTTGTTAATACGATCCAACGCCGCAGACCAACGCGCAAGATAACCCGAAACCGTAAAAGGAATAAACGACTTGATAAATCTAACTACGCCCATGAAAAAATTACGAATTATAAATTACGAATTATAAATTTGATTTTTTGTAACGTTAAATCGACAAAAATTAATATGCGAATAATTTTAAACAGATCTGTAAAATACAAACGCTGCGACCAATTCAAAAATCTTCCGCTACCGGCAGATCGTCAATTGAATCTAATTGAAATAATTCCAGAAATCGCTTAGTCGTTTTATAGAATATTTTCTTTTTTTTGTTTCGTATTTCGCTTTCCAATTGGATTAGTCCTCTTCTTACAAGTTGTGAAATTAAACCCGCCGACGGTTGTTTGCGCAAGTTCTGAATTTCTTCCGCCGTGATTGGTTGTTTATACGCAATAATTGCGAGTATATCAATTGCGCCTTGCGATAATTTTGCTTCGCGTATTTTGCCGTAAAATTTTTCTTGAATTGACGCGAACTCTTCCCGCAAAACCATCCTGTAACCGCCGCTACCTTCTTCGACTATTTTATACGGCGTTCTTATCAAATCATATTTACTATTAAGCGATTTTATTATTTCGTCAATTTCATTCGGTTGCACGTTTCGCATTTTTTCCGCCGCCCGCTCAGCAGTAAGCGGATTATTATCACGATTGCCAACAAATAACATCGCCTCCAAAATCGACTCCGGACTAACCGGAAACATAACGCCAACATCATCGCCGCCAACACCGCCCTCCAAAATCTCTTCCTGATCCAAATCTACGCCGCCAACTTCGTCAACTTCAACTTCAACTTCATCAATCCCAACCGCAATATCAATATTAACCCCAACCTTCTCCTCAACATCGTCAAACCAATCCGATTCCAAAACATAAACATCCGATAACTCTTCAACCGATCCAACAGTCAATCCAGTAGTCGATCCGACATTCGATCCGGTATTTGATTCTGTATTTATAATATTTTTTCGATCATTAGAGTTGTCTGTCTTACCGGTTGAAATTGTACGGCGATCCGTATCGCTTGAATTGCTAGACTTAACAGCCAAAAAAATGTCCCGCAACGATTCCAATGAAAAGATTGTCTCGTTGTCGCCTTCGCCTTCCCCGTCGCCTCCGTCGTCGTTGCCGACAATATCCTCCGCATAATATTTTGCGCCAAGTTTACGGCACATTTCCGAAATCTGTTTTGGCGATTTATCTGCAACAATCTGACTAGTATTTTCCGTAACAATAATATTAACGGAATTATTGGCGCCATCGGCGGAATCCGTATTATCAGTCAATGTAAAGTTTTTTTTGTTACTTTTTTTCATTGACGCCCGATCTCCTCGCTGGTAAAAATTTATTTGAAAAGATATAATTATGCACGCATTGACAATGAATCACAAACTAAATATACATAGATCGTACTTGAATTTCAGCGAATAAAAAGCGTCAAAGCCTGCCGCCCAAAAACTAGGCAGACGAAGATAAACGAAAACTCAAGTGCGAACAGTTTAAAAACAATATTAACAATATTAAATTTTAATTGCACGAAAATTCAATTGTATGAAATTGAACGACAAATTATAACAATAGACGTAAATAACACAATTATCGTTACAATTATTTGACAACCAGTTTAATATCATGCAAGTCAACACGAGACGTAATATTGTTTGCTATATTGTTTATCTTTCATTCATTGTCCAATTTGCAAGTTGTGAAATTTATAGTAAATATACGGATCGTATTTGAATTTTAACAAGCGTGAAACATAAATTCACGCCGCCCGATAAAGTAATCAGACGGCAATAAACATAAATTCAAATACGAACAATTTAAAACAGATTAGAAATACGAGGCGCTAAAATGTCAAGTGTTCAACCTTCACCGTTAAATAAAGTTACAGCCGCAGAACTTAATAAATTAAACGAAGCGATAGAACAAACGTCGGCGGAAAATGAAGATACGTTAAAAAATATGTATCTTACATTTAGGCTTGGCAAAGAGGATTACGGCATAGAAATCCGTTATGTTACGGAGATAGTCGGAATGCAAAAGATTACGGAAGTGCCGGATATGCCGAGTTTCGTTAAAGGCGTTGTTAATCTGCGCGGGCAAGTGATTCCGGTACTGGATATGCGTTTGAGATTTAATATGGAACCGCGCGCATACGATGAACGAACATGTATTATTGTCGTAAATATAGGCGGCTCGCAAGTCGGATTAGTCGTTGATACCGTCAACGAAGTCCGCAATATCGACGACGAACAAATTTCACCGCCCCCAAAAACCGGCGGCGCCGCAAGCGCACAATACATTCAAGGAATGGGCAAAGTCGGCGATGATGTAATTATTTTACTCGAAGGTCAACGCCTATTACACGAACACGAAGCCGCTGCATTCGCCTTATAATAAAAAAATATAATAACCGTTCACGAAAATTTAAACGATGGATTTTAAGGGTTAGGGAGTAGTTTTCTAAAATTAAATGATTTAAAGAAAAAATTTTTTGTTATAAAAAAATTGTCCCGCTTGTCCCTCAAAAAAATTGCTAAAACGTAATTTAATAAACAAATTTCCGTGAACGGTTACAAAATATAAGTACAAAAAAATACGGTCGTAATTTGAATTTCGGCAATTTAAGAACGTAAAAACATGCCCGCAGATAAGCATGAAATTACAAATCTCAAATTGCCAAAATTCTGATTACGACCGTATTTTTTTTATGAATAGAAATGCCAATTACCGTCAAATGATTATGGTTTGAACTTAATCTTTATTTTTGTCGATAGACCATTTTATCAAGTTTAGAAAAACTTTTTGGAATTGCGGCTCTTTAACGTCGTCCCAATGCCCTAGAGCGGTAAATGCGATTTTTGTTTTTCCGTGTATTCTTGTCCATGTTACCGGCATTTTTTCTATTATCTTTTTTTTCTTTTGTTTATCGGGGTCTTTGGTTTCTATTGAATGAGCGTATTGATAAACGGTAGCGTTTTCGGCGACTGGATTCATAAAATAAACAGAACCTGTACTGTGCCAAGTTGACGGTTTTACGTCTTTCAAGATTGGCGTATTTTCTAGTTCGGGATTATTTGAGATTTCGCTTCCGAGTTTATCTTCGCCGTGTCCGTGATAGTTGCTACCGAGTATCTTGTTATCAAATTCTTTCCAACGTTTATGATTAGATGCAAGTTTTCTATCGGAAGGGTCAAATCCATGACAAATAGTTCGCAAACCAACAACGCCGCGTCCGGAATCAACAAATTTTTTGACCTTATTTAATTGATCTTCTCTCAAAGCGAGCCGGCGAAAATAAATGACAAGCGAATCGGCTGTATCAATTTCGTCGATACCGTGAAAAATAGCGCCGCCTTCGCCGTGCAAAATTGTGAAATAAAATCCGCTCTCGTTTTGGAATTTTTCAATCAGCGGCGGCATCCACGTATCCGCTTTATAATGATCGTCGCTAATCATAACAACAATATGCGGTCGATTGTCGTCGGCATACCGGAACGCTTGACCGCCAAGCAAATCAACAGACGAAATCGTTTTAACGCCTTGCTTTTCGAGATCAATTATAATTTTCTCGCGGTCAAGATAACTTTTCGCATCGGGAATATTTATTAAGTCGCGTATAACAATAGCGTCTTTCAAGTCAGGTCTGATTTTGGGGTCGTTTGGCAACGTGCCTAGAAAGATTTTATTTTTGTCGTTTATATCTAGTTTAATTTTGCTCCTTAAGTTTATTATTTTTGATCCGTTTGCTTTAGCGTCGTCGAGTAATTTCTTGATATTATTTTTCATTTCGTTTTGGACGGGCAAAAACATAAATGTCGTTTCTTCGGAATTGAGTTTTATGGTTTTGTATTCAATTTTGTCGTCTGTTCGTGAGCGGAGTTGCAAGTCGTATGTTTCGGCATTTATTGTTACGGAAATTAGCATGACGAAAATTGTCGTCATGAATGTTAATGGGGTTGTAAAGTATTTCATTTTAATTTTCATTTTAATTTGTTTTGGCAATATTTAGTTGCCGTTAAATGTTTAAATATACGGATCGTATTTGAATTTAATCGATGCATGCGGCGGTGAACGCAAATTAAAACGCTAACAATTTAAAAGCGTAAAAGCCGGCATTCGATAATAAGCAGACAACCGCGATAATCGTAATTTCAAATACGAAGAGTCTAAATTATGTTTTATACAATGTAAGTTTATTTTGGTTTGAGGTTGACAATTATATCGTACTAATTGACCGTGAACAATTACGCAAAAAATTAATCAAGCGCCATATCAAATTCTTCAATTGATACGCAAGTCGCCGCAAAACAGGCGAGTTCATTAATCTTCTTTAAACTGTTGATTTCCGTGATTTTCCTTTTTAAATTGGGGGACGGTTTTTTAAATCGCATAGTCAACACGTCAATTATAACATCAATTTTATCACTTTTAGTTTCTACATATTTCATTTTTCGCGTTGGTGGATTTAGCAATATGCTATGATCCATTAAATCCATCATTATTTTCATTTTATTTTCTCTACTTTTAATTTTTGTGGTTGTTTAAACTGTTCGTACTTGAGTTTTCGTTTACCTTCGCCTGCCTAGATTTCGGACGGCAGGCTTTGACGCTTTTAAATCGCTGAATTTCAAGTACGAGCTGTATATGGGTTGTGATTTATTAAAAAATTCAACAAACTCGCCAATAGAACCGCAAGTCAACGCAATATCAAAAAGTTTGGAAAGTTTATTATTATCATTGATTTTCATTATTTCCTTTTGTAATTTTGTCGGCGGCGACTCTATCCGTTTCGTCAATCATTTTATTTCTCTACTTTTAATTTTTGTGGTTGTGAACTATTATAAAATTCATTGAACGCCGTAACGAACTCGCCAATAGAGCCGCAAGTCAACGCAAAATCAAAAAGTTTGGAAAGTTTATTATTATCATTGATTATCATTATTTCCTTTTGTAATTTTGTCGGCGGCGACTCTATCCGCTTCGTCAATATCCGAATAATACCTTTGGCTATACCTTCAGCTATACCTTCACCTTTACCTTCAGCTTTGCCTTCGGCTTTGCCTTCGGCTTTGCCTCTTATTTCACCTTTCAATTCGCCTCTTATTTCGGCTTCGGTTTTAATTTTTTCTATTTCGTAAGCCCCGTATGGGGATTCTTCGATTGCATTCAATAATATTTTAACTGCTTTTTCAGCATTCATTTTATTTTCTCCTATTTCGTTAAGTAGTTCTTTTACTTTGTCAACATTAATTGCCAGTAAGATGTCGATTAAATTTTGTAATTTTGTATCTTTTGGATTTTTGATTGATATATCTATTATTTTTTTTAATCTTTCTTTGGGCAAATCAGTTTTTAAACTTGTAAACCATTTGTAAGATTTTTCTGATAAGTCGGGTATAACGATTATTGTCGTGAAGAAGTCGGCTTCGCGAATAATATGAATTCCTTTTTCGACTTCTTCAGCAACCCTAAACGGGGGCAACTTTTTCAACGCCTCGCGAGGATAATGATAAGCTACAAACAACGCCGCTAAATCATTATGAACAAGACCATCGTTTTCAATTATAAATTTATTACAAAGCAAAGACAAGCGGCATAGATCATGATAGGCTATATAATCATTTTGGGACTTAAATTCGCAGAGCGTGTAGTTGCGTAAATATTTTCCTAATCTTGTTAATTCGGCGTCTTCTGACGTTTGTTCTATTTTTTTGATTAGTGTATCTATTTCAAACGATCTTGACGTTGACGGGACGTTAGAAGTAACTTCAAATTTACAACCAACGTCGCGAAGTTCCACTTCCAACGTCTCAACAAAACCCTCATGCCAATTGATAATTTTACGTTTATTATCGGTTAAAATTTGGTTTTCGTTATTGTTATTTTTTGTAATTTTTTTATTTACCATGATCTGTTTTCAAAAAAAATGTTATTGAGATTATTTAAACTATTAGCGTTTTAATTTGCGTGAACGGTTACCAAATTTTAAACTATTCGCCTTTGAAATTACCGTTTTAAATTGTTGTTATGGACAATTGCAAAAAATTCTACCACACCTCCAAACATACGCAACCACTACCTGAAACAACTACACTACTCATACTTGAATAGTAACAAGTTAATAATGGCATGTTCTAATAACCATAGCGTCTTGCCTGCATTTTACCGCAAGGCAAACAAAAAATCGGTTGAGAGCAAAACCTCGCTCATTAGCGGTTGAGTACAACCGCTTGCGTGCAAGACCGCCTGCGATCCTGAAAAGCAGGCAAGACCAACGGATCGCGGGCGTCCCGCCTGCATGTTGCCGATAGGCAACCAAAAAAGCGGTTGCGATCAAAACCTCGCTCATTAGCGGTTGAGTACAACCGCTTGCAGGCGAGACGCCCGCGATCCTGGGATGCAGGCGAGACGCCTGCGAATCTGAAGAAACATCAGGCGAATGCCTGCGAATCTGAAGGAACACAGACGAGATGCCTGCATTCCGGCATTTTTTGTAACAATAAATATTTGTCCCGTTAGGGACAACATGTTGGTAGAAAAAATGATACGAATTTTTAGCGTCCCGTTAAGGACGCAATAAAGGTTAAGGTTGTATTGACATGTTGTCCCTAGCGGGACAAATATATTTTTGACATTGCTTTTCTACCAACATGTTGTCCCTAATGGGACAGAAATGAATTTTTAGAGACGCCAAGATGTTAAACCTCGCTCATTAG
>JAISLW010000256.1 GCA_031277105.1 Planctomycetaceae bacterium
AACAAGTTTAGCAAAGAAGCAATCGCAGTATTTGAAGCGGGTAAAATGTTGTGGACTTATTATCACGAAACAATTAAAACAGACGACAACGCAGACGTAAACGCTTCTATTTACGATATTCGCGAATACTTCAAAGGACGCAAAAACGGAAGACTTAACTCAAAATCAACCGACCAAAATTTCAACCAATTAGATCAAGCGTTAAAAGATTCCTTGAAAAAACTTGCCGAAGTTATACAACCAAAAGTTTACCAATACGGTTTTTTGTTACAATAATTGTTACAAAAAATATCAACGCAAACCATAATTGTTCGTACTTGAAATTCAGCGTTTTAAAATCGTCAATGAATTTCAAGGACGAGCAGTATAACAATTGTAGTAAACATGCGTACTAAAAATTTATTATATTATTTGCCTAATAGTAATACGTTATACTCCGCAATTTGCGGCGTTTGCGTTTTATTAGTATTTGTTTTTGGAATTATATCGTCTTACGCGGCTGACGAAAAGGATCCGCTATTATTGCAAGTAATCGATGGAATAAAATCAAATCTTGATATAAATAAAAATTTACAAGCCAAATTCATTATTAATTGCACTATAACGGAAGAAAATCTTATTGTTAAATATGACAATGAGGTAACAATTGATGGCGCCAACATACGAGTTGATCGAAACGAAAAAGAAAACACTGTTGACACGCATGTTTGCCACAACAACGAATCTTGGCAATATGCCGTAGATAATAAAAATATTAAAATTATTCCAATACAAAAAATAGATACTGAGTTTGTGCATGATCCGCGTGAAGTTGGCAATGTTACAACGCAATCATCGCTTGTTGAAATTCTTACACGATACCCTTGCAAGAATATTATCGTTACGAATAATGGAGATAAAAAACTTATAGAATGTACTCTTATTCTTCCTGAATTGCATGTCAAAAATGATGTAACTCTTTCATTAATTAGAAAAATGATTTTTTCATCGGAGTACAGTTACATGCCGGTTTTGGTGGAGCAATATATGGGCGATTTGTTAGCATTTACTTTAAAGATAAATTATTTTAAACTGGATGAAAAACACGGCTGGATATTTGATGATTTAACTTATACTTGGTATAACGCATTGGATAGGTTGATTCCAGCAGACGGCATACAGGCAGATTCTATTAAAGAATTATGCACTCAAAAAATCAATATGAAGTTATCAGTTTTATTGCTGAATGAACCTATAAATACATCTGTTTTTTCTATGCCTAAAGATTTACCAGATGGAACAATCATTTACGACACAATACGAAACGAAGTAAAAAAAATAGGAGAAGAAAAACAACAAAATACAAAATTACCTGTATCGCCGTCAAATGATTTTACAATAAATTGGCGAATAATTTTTGTTGTATTAGGTATTTTGTGCCTAATTATTGCTTTTATATTTAGAGATAAATTCCAAAAAAATAATAACGGACGTCTCTAAAAATTCATTTGTTTTGGTAGGCGGCTAAAAAAATTAAACATTGAGCCGAAACGCCGCCTACCTGGACAAATGAATTTTTAGAGATACCCTTTAATGTTTTTAAATTGCTGAATTTCAAGTACGATTCGTATAAACTATTCACACATTAAATTTATATTTTTAATATGATTGATATATCATTTCCTTCGACGCGGATGCGGCGTTTACGTTATAATTCTTGCGTGCGGCGATTGGTTCGTGAGAATTTTTTTTCGCCGGACAGATTTATATTGCCGTTGTTTGTCAGGTCTGGCGAACAACTTCGGCAACCGATACTCTCCATGCCTGGTCAATTTCAACTCTCAATCGACGAACTTGCTAAAGAAATCGAAGAAGCAATATCACTCGGTTTAGGCGGCGTAATTCTATTTGGCATACCCGATCAAAAAGACGCCATCGGCAGCGACGCTATAAGCGATAACGGCATAATAGCACAAGCAATTCGCGCCGCTAAAAATATTGCCAAAGATAAATTGCTTGTTATTTCCGACGTGTGTTTTTGCGAATATACCGAACATGGTCATTGCGGCGTTTTACGCGAAACGTCTTGCGGACGCGTCGATGTTGACAACGACGCAACGCTTGAAAATCTAGCGCGTCAAGTAATCGTTCACGCTAAAGCCGGAGTCGATATAGTAGCGCCGAGCGGAATGATTGACGGGATGGTTGGTAGAATTAGGCGTAGTTTGGATAACGAAGGTTTTACGCATATTCCAATAATGAGTTATTCGGCAAAATACGCTAGCGCCTTTTACGGACCTTTTAGAGAAGCCGCCGAAAGCGCCCCGAAATCCGGCGATAGACGCTCGTATCAAATGGACGCCGCCGCTTCCGCAAAACAAGCGCTACGCGAAATTCAACTCGATATTAACGAAGGCGCCGATATTATTATTATTAAACCGGCGTTGGCATATCTCGACATAATTAAATTAGCAAAAGAACACTTCGACGGAATACCAATCGCCGCATACAACGTCTCCGGCGAATACAGTATGATTAAAGCCGCCGCTGAAAAAGGTTGGATAAACGAAAAAGACGCAGTAAACGAATCATTGACCGCAATCACACGCGCCGGCGCAAACATAATAATTACATACTGGGCAAAAGATATTGCAAAAATAATGTAACCGCTCACGAAAATTTTAAGCGACAAGTTTTAGAGGATATAGCGTAGCGGTGTAGCGGTACAATTTTCGTAACAATAAATATTTGTCCCGTTAGCGACGACATGTTGATAGAAAAAAATAATACAATTTTTAGCGTTCCGTTAAGGACGCAATAACGGTTAAGGTTGTATTTAAACTGTTCACACTTGAATTTGCGTTTTACATTCGCCTGCCTTGCCTTCGGGCGGCAGGCTTTGACGCTTTTAAATCGCTGATTTTCAAGTACGAGCAGTGTACATGTTGTTCCTAGCGGACAGGTAGGACAAATATTTATTGTTACAATAAATGGGTATCTCTAAAAATTCATTATTGGGAGAACCGATCAATCATTCGATATTCTATAAACTTTCTTTGTTTGGTTGCGATTGGGTCAATGTTGTCAATGAATTTTAATTGTTTATAATATTTTAGACATTAAAGTTTATTAGTAACCGTTCACGGAAATTTTTTTATTAAATTACGTTTTGGCAATTTTTGTGGAACAAGCGGGACTTGCGGGACTTGCGGGACAATGAGGACAATTTTTTTTACAAAAAACTTTTTCTCTAAATCACAAATTCTAATTTCAAAAAACTATCCCCTAGCGCCTACGCCCTATTCCCTTTACAGATCGTACTTGAATTTCATCGATTTAAAAGCGTCAAAGCCTGCCGTCCGAAAACTAGGCAGGCGACGATAAACGAAAACTCAAGTGCGAACAGTTTAAAACTTGCCGCTTAAATTTCCGTGAACGGTTACGTTTATTATTTGGGAACTTCTAAAAACTTATTTTTTGTAAAAAGGTAGGCGATGTTTCGCCGAAACATCGCAATACGCATAAAATAATTATTAAATTTTAATAATTCATAACGTATAAAATAGATATATTTTA
>JAISLW010000264.1 GCA_031277105.1 Planctomycetaceae bacterium
AATGGAGTTTATGATACCCCAATAAATTTTAAGAATTCATAAAGCCTAAAATATATTTATTTTAGACGTGCGAAATATTAAAATTTATTGATGTCGTAAACCGTAATGCGGCGTTTCGGCGAAACGCCGCCTACCTTTTTACAAAAAAATAAATTTTTAGAAGTTCACTAAAATAAATTTGTGATTTTTAGGAGTTCCCTGTTCTTATTTTAATTTACGTTTAGCGTTGCCTGTCTGGATTTCAGGCGGCAGGTTTTGACGCTTTTACATTGATGAATTTCAAATTATGACTTCGTCTATAATTCAGTATTTTTGATTTCAGTATTCTTGATTTCTGTATTTATTTCTGCGATTCTTTCTGCGGCGAATGTTAATAGTATTGAGTCGTCGCGATACCAGCTTTTTTTTGCGCTATGAATTGCCAACGCAATTAAACTGATAAGAATACCGACAACCGTCGTCGCAAATGCTATTATCATGTTATTGGACAAGGTCTCAAGATCGCCGCGAGCAAGACCGACCAACGCCGGACCAAGCGGAATCAACGTACCCATAAGCCCAATTGCAGGTCCGTATTTGGTCAAGTCAGATATTTTTTGCAACTCTGTTCGACGCTCTGACTCAATTGACGCAATTCGCTTGCCAAGAAGAAGTTGATCGTTATTGCCCGAAATAATTAAATTCAGCGTCTGTTCAAATTCATTCGTCGCTGCAAGTTCGGGTAATGTTGTTGATTTATTTTCGAGCGCCGTAACGATCTCTTTTTCTTTATCGCGCCGTTGCATACGGGCAATAAATTCATACGCCGAAATCCCAGCAAGATAAAGCGTATAAATAAGACCAAAAAGTAATGCTAACATTACCGGAATCATCAATGAAATTGAGATAATATAAAAAATTGAAGTAAGTATTGACATGCGTTTAATAAAAATTTTTAGTTAAGGTTAAGATTAAGGTGTTATAAAAAGTGCATTTTATGGATGTACTTTAATTTCTAATTTTCGTTTTCGTATAAATCCTGCGAAAAAAATTGCGAGCATGAATATTAGTATTGCTAATGTTGGCAATAGGTCAGGCGCGTATGGGTTATTTGCGATAGCGTTCAATGATAATTTTGCGGTCATGCAGGGTAATAATGCGCCGGAACAGACTAGGAAAAATCCGACAAAAAAATGTAACGCAATTAGTTGATATTTTTTGAACCACGAAACAATAAACGCAATCATCAGCAGAATTATTGTTACAATAATTCCGACTTGCAATCCGATATATATCGGCGCCGTTTGTCTTGTGGAAATCATTATATTTTGCTCGACCCAAAATATAAACACAAGAATAACCGGCGACGGTAAAACATTAGCTATCGCAATAATCCACGACCGTATTTCGTGTAATATCTTGCCTTTACGCGACTTGCAAAACTCTTGTCTGATTGATCCGAACACTGTAACTGTTGTTATTATGATTTGGATAATAGACAAGCCGTTAAGTACGGCGGGACTCATTAGCCAAAGTTGAAACATTTTTGGCGATTGCGAATCTGCCTTCGGCGCAAACAAAACCGATGCGATTATAATGAAACCTATTGTCAAAAGAAACATATTTACGCTCCGCGCGCGAACAAGCGAAATCGCGCTCGATATCAATATCATTACCGTAAGCGCAACCAACATCGAACCGACCCATTGTTCGTCCATACTCTGCCAAAACGGACTGACTATTATTGTATTCATTTTTCGTAACAAAAAATATGCAAAAGGAAATTTCTAAAAAACCGCAAATTTATTTTATTAACCACTGAGAACACAGAGAACGCAAAGGAATTTTTCTAATTGGAATCGAAATATTATTTAAAGTTAAATTTTACTTTTGATCCGCATTCCGAATTTACTAATGTCCTTCTTTGAGACCGACTTTTTTTCTCAAGTTTTTACTTTCTTCGGTTAATTTTTTTCCTAATTCTAATTGTTTTTCTGTTAATATGTCGATCATTTTTTTGTTATAAATTTTTGCGATTTCTTTCATTTGGTTTCTGTAATTTTCTGATGTATTTTTGTCATTATTTTTATTATTTTGTTTTGGAATTTTTATTAGTTCTTGGTATTTTTTGCTTCTTTCGATTTCTATTTTTTGTAATTTTTTTTGTTGTTCTGTTGTCAAGTTGAATATTTCTAATTTTGTGACGTAGAGGGCGTTTGCGTTGAATCCGCCGTCGAGTTGGAATTTGTAGGTCAAGTATAATTCTTTTTGTTTTGGCGTAAGTATTTTGTAAATTTCGGTACGAAAATCATCGTCTAATTTGAAACCTTCTTCGGGCGGCGGTTCGATTCCAGGTTTACCGTTGCGACCGTGCGGGAAGTATGAGTTATTGACGGCTATCTTCAAACGCTCAATCTGCGACTCCGTCAATTCCAATGCTTTGATCAAACCTTCGGTCTTGATAAAAGTTTCAAACCGTTCCGCTTCGCTAGGTTTATTGGCAAAAACGCCGCCAGCAAAAATTAGCGCAACAAAAAATATCGCAGATATTGTAATAATTGTTTTAGTCATGTAAATCGTCCTTTCAAAAAAATTTGTAACCGTTTACGAAAATTTAAGCAATCGGTTTTAGGGGGTAGGGGATAGGGGGTAAGGAATAGTTTTGGTAACTATTCAGCGTAGTGTTATATTTTGTTTATTATTTACTTTTGGTTAATGACTTGTCTTCGTCCCGATAGGGACGGTACCATTAATAGTGATCGTTATAATCACAGGTCTCTGACCTGCGGTTAAATGTTCACAAATAACTCTGTCCCGATAGGGGCAGTACATTTTGCGTTAAATAATCTCAATAAAATCCTGCCCTTTCAGGGCAGCAAGTATGGGCGGATTTTTACCGCAGGTCGCAGACCTGCGGTTATGAAAGTACCGTCCCTATCGGGACGAATATAATTAAACGAAAACATGTAATATTTCAATAGTACCCGTATGCTAAAACATACGGTTAATAAAGTATCACCCCTGGCGCGGTTGAATGGAAAAATAAATATTCCACTGAAATATTACTAGGGTATCTATAAAAATTCATTTGTTAAGGTAGGCGATGTTTTGCCGAAACGCCGCATTACGGTTTACAATATCAATAAATTTTAATATTTTGCACATCTAAAATATGTCTATTTGCAACGTGTGAAGTATTAAAATTTATTGACGGCATAAACTGCAATGCGGCGTTTCGGCGAAACGCCGCCTACCTGACAAATGAATTTTTAGAGATGCCCGTTAAATTTCGCCCCTTTCAGGGCAACGAATAATTACAATTATTGTTACAAAAAATAATAAATAATTACGTCTGCCTTAATAGCTCTTGTTTTTTTATGTTATATGAATTTTTATTATTGCGTTTTTTGTGTAGTTTTTTAAGTTTTCTAATCCATAAAATTACTCCGGTAACAGGAAGCGTCGTTGCAATCATACAAGCCAAAAAATATATTATTTTTGACGCAACGCCGAATATTTCTCCATTGTGCAACGGAAAAATAAGCGAAGCAATTTTTTCATTAAACGGTAATTCGTCAAATAAATCTGCTTTGAGAATCTCTCCCGTGTATTGATCAAATTGAAATTTATCTATTGACGCAATATTACACAGTCCCGTTCCAGTTCTTTGAAAAATAACGCAACCGTCTTGCGTTTGCGGAATTGAAAGTCTTGTATTTCCTTTATGTTTTGTCATTTTATTCCCTTTTTCAAAAAAGTCATCCCATGCGAGTCGTTTTTTTTGCGGATCGGCGTTTTTTGACTTCAACGGTTTTTCTAACGCAATACGAAAAGTTTTAGCGCCTAACGCTTGCTCACATGCGGTGCGATACCATTTAAACGAAATAATAGGTCCCGTTAATGCCATCACGACGACTGGAATCAAAACATAAAATCCAAGCGTATTATGTAAATCAAATAAAAAAGCGCCTCGACTTTTACTTGACCGTATTTTTAAACCTTGCGACCAATTTTTTATTACGGCGATTCTTGACGGCAGCCAAAGAAATAAACCGGTAATTACAATCACAAGAAAAATCAATGTTGCGCTTCCGACTATTATTTGTCCGGTTCTGATATCAAGTAAAAGAAACCTGTGTAAAAAAGTCAGCGCCATAAAAAACATGTAAATTTTACTGCGTTGCGGTCCCAATGATTCTCCAGTAAACGGATTAACAATATACGCTGTTCCGAGCGCCGCGTGTGTAGCGGGCATTCCGGCGGGTAATTTTTTTGTTTTATCTGATTCTTTTTTGATGTTGAATATCCATGTTTTATTTATTTTATCTGGAATTGTGATTCGGATAACCTTACATTTTTCTGCTTTTTCAATTATTGCGATTAACTCTTCGATGTTTTTTTGTCGCGGGTAAATTGACTCGTCGATGTAGTAACGTTCACGTTCTACAAGTTGTATGATTTCAGTTTTGAACGTTAAAATCGTCCCGCTTAAACAAACGACAAATAAAATTATACCGCTAACAACGCCCAACCAAAGATGCACTTCATACGCAATACGCCTGCATATCTTGGGAAACATCGCACGACTGGCAAAATACAACAACGCCGGTATCGCCAACAAAATTATCGTTACAAAAATTATCTGGATTAAAAAAAACATAAATTAACTTTCAAATAAGCGTGCGAAAAAACCGAAATAAATCAGAATAACGCACGCCTATTTTTTGTACAAAAATTCAAAAAAACGCTACAATTTAAAATCCCGAAAAAACTTCTCCATCGCTCATTGACGCCGCCAAGCGCCATTGTCTCAAATCAACTGAATTTGAAACAAACCTAACGCTACCATCGGCAAATGCAGCATTAACGCCGCTTGTATGATAACTATTCGCAATGAAAAAGCCTTGATTCATTTGCCAGTAAGAAGGCATTTTTGCATTAGGCGGTAAAAATGCGCCAAACGTCGTATAGGATGGTTGAATAAGAACCCACGACAAACCGCGATTAGTTTGCCAACCTGCCGATGGATTTTGGTGTGATGCAAAATAGGTATCAAGCCCACCCAAATCGCCGGCTGCTAAACCGTTTTGCGAAGTTGTATCAAGATTAGGCACGGCGCCCATTGGCGGTTCTCCGTACATTAAAATACGATATTGTTTTGAACTAACACAATCATCGTAAGTTAAACCCGTAACGGTTTGGTCAATACCAACGCATGCTTCAGACAATGCCATCGTGTTTGATGTTCCGTCTTGAATTGCGTCAAAAGTTGTACAAGACGAGTGGAAGAATAAACCATTAGGTCTTGTAACTGTACTACTAGGAGCGGCAATTCTTGCGTAATCGCTACCCGTACAAACCATGTAATTACACGTTCCGCCAACAAGCGCCGGAGCGCCATCGGCGATTTTTGTTCCTTCAATTTTAGAATAAGTTGTTCTGCGAGTTTTTGGCGCTGAATCGCTTGGGCAATGTAAAACGGGCAAAGTTGCTTCTGCCGCTTCGACTACGTGCGACATAAACCAATCCATTCCAGTCATAGCGCTCGTGCCGCCGAACATATCTTGAGATAAATCTAATTTCTCAAAAAGATGCGACTGTTCCATGTAAGGCGTCAAACGTATCTGTACGGAGTAACCGTTTTTTGACTTTGACCCCATGCCTGGTAAACATTCATGGGTCGAGTGATAGTTGTGAAGTGATATTCCCCATTGTCTGAGGTTACTTGAGCAAGACATTCTTCTTGCGGCTTCGCGGGCGGCTTGTACTGCGGGTAGGAGCAAGGCAATCAATACCCCGATAATCGCAATGACAACCAATAACTCAACTAAAGTAAATGCTAGAAATTTTAATCCAATTTTAGCATTATCTATCTCGCCCCCCCCCCCCCATTTTAACATGGAAGTTGGCATTAAATCAGCATTTGTGCGATTTTTGCGGGGGTAATTTTTTTTGGAACTCATTTAAGTTTTCCTTTCAATTTTTAAACTGTTTTTTGAAAATAACGATCTGCTTGCTCCCGACAGTCGTTGTAAATTTTTGTTAAGTTTGGCAAAAAAACAAAACGCACGTTATCGCATCGTCCAATAAAATCTCAATCAAAAACCAATTTTAACATCAGAGTCGCAACACAAAATTTTATATCGTTCAAATGGTTTTTGTTAAACAATGCTATAAGCGTTACACAAAAAAGTTTTCTTTACCAAACATGGGCGAATATTAAATCACGTTCCAAAAATCCGTCAAGCGGGTATAGAACAAATAACCGCAAGATTTAAAAAATCATAAACCTCAATCCGATTTATAATATTTTTATCGTTAAAGTTGCGCAGAGAAAAAAATTTTTATTTTTTGTAATATCTCAACAGAATTTTTCTGTTGACGCAAGAAACACAACAGGCTCGCCTGCAATTTGTCGCAATGAAACCAATAAAACGGTTGAGATCAAAACCTCCATCATTAGCGATTGAGTACAACCGCATGCTGACGAGACGCCTGCGATCCGTCAAACGATTTTTTGTTACAATAAATATTTGTCCCGTTAGGGACGACATGTTGGTAGAAAAAAATGATACAAATTTTTAGCGTCTCGTTAAGGACGCAATAAAGGTTAAAGTTGTATTTACATGTTGTCCCTAACGAGACAGATAGGACAAATATTTATTGTAACAATAAATCTAGCCCATACGCCACATTCTCTAACCCCTAAAATCTAGCGCTTATACAGATCGTACTTGAAATTCATTGATTTAAAAGCGTCAAAGCCTGCCGTCCGAAAGCTAGGCAGGCGAAGGTAAACGAAAACTCAAGTGCGAACAGTTTAAAATTTCCGTGAACGGTTACGATTATTTTTACATAAATGTTTTTTTGTAACAGAATAGTAATAGTATAGCGGCGATGATTGAATATATTGTTGGCGCCCAGATGTTTATGAAAGAATTTACGACCGCAATTTCGCCGTTAAATAAGACGTTGATCTGATCGCCTACTTTGTATATTTTTTTTGTTGCGGTACCGAATTTTGACTTAAAAATTTTTTGCTCGCCGGTCTGCGATACAAATTC
Source organism: Planctomycetaceae bacterium (assembly GCA_031277105.1). Taxonomy (GTDB): domain Bacteria; phylum Planctomycetota; class Planctomycetia; order Pirellulales; family Thermoguttaceae; genus WRKP01. Next base: position 7,044 of record JAISLW010000264.1, read on the forward strand.
AATCACTGGATAATAGAAATTTTTCATTCTTTTGCCCTTGCCCTTCGTTTCAATTTTAATTTGCGTAATCAATCCCGTTGCCCGCTCTGCATTGAAATAAAAGACCGCAGAATTGTAAAACGTAAAAATTCCCACAGCCGCCAAAATTAAAATCAAACACCTAACTAAATAAAACGTCCACTTTGAACCAAACATAATAATCACCCCCCATTGTAAACTGTTGGGAACTTCTAAAAACTTATTTTTTGTAAAAAGGTAGGCGATGTTTCGCCGAAACATCGCAATACGCATGAAATAATTATTAAATTTTAATAATTCATAACGTATAAAATAGATATATTTTAGGCATTGTGAAATATTAACATTTATTAGCGTCTTAATCTCCATTGCGGCGTTTCGGCGAAACGACCGCCTACCTTACAAATGAATTTTTAGAGATACCCTTTAGTAAATTACGTATTAGGTAACTTCTAAAAACTTATTTTTTGTAAAAAGGTAGGCGATGTTTCGCCGAAACATCGCAATACGCATAAAATAATTATTAAATTTTAATAATTCATAACGTATAAAATAGATATATTTTA